>CAYFJO010000139.1:0-23948 GCA_964343305.1 uncultured Pirellulaceae bacterium
CGAAACTGGCCACACTGCCCGAACTATGAGGTGGTGAAGGGGCCGTTGTGTGTGCGCGTGCGGCGTTGGGGTTTTCCGTACAGCCCGATTCATCCGCTCTTCACACCCAGCCGTATGCACATGGACCAGACGTACGTCTTCTACGCCGGCTTGCCGTTCTTTTTCAAAGAGGGGCGTTTCGACATGGTCAAAGATCTTGCGATCGAAGCGATGCGCGACGACGAGTGGGTCTTTTCCGGCTACTCGTTCACCGACATGGTTTGGATCGACCGCCAAGGCAAGCTGCACGAAGGTCGGGCGGCGGGCGAGGATTTGTGGGGTGTCGGCTTTTTCCATCGCGAGAGCCGAGACGCGTTCATTGCACTGTGGCTGGAGCACGCGGCCGAGAACTTTGACGGGATCAAACATGGCGGCGCGCCAACATTACATTACGACGGGCACGGGCAACTCTGGAGCCGTTATCCGGCCAACCGCGCCCAGTTCCGAGCCGGCGCATCGATCCGTCAAAAAAATGCCTATCTGGTATCTCCCTACCCGAAGCAAGGCGCCGCAGCGAAAATTCAGCGCCTGCGGCACCAGTTACTCAATCCGCTGGAAGTGGGCGCGGAGAAGCCGCCGCGCGTCGCCGCCGCAAAGTCGATCGGCGCGCTGGCCCGCCGCGGCGAAACCGCCGACACGGCGCCCCTCAAACCCGCAATCTGGAAGACCCTGCGAGAAGTCCGCGACGAGCAGCTCTACGACGTCGACGCGAACGTGGTCGACATGGGATACGTTTACGACGTGCGGGTGCGCGATGGCGTGGTTAATGTCCTGGTGACGATGCCGCATCGGGGTCGCGGCGTTTACGATTTCCTCGTAACGCAGGGTGGTGGCCGCGTTGAAGAAGGCATCCGCGAGCGACTGCTTCGGCTGGGCGGCGTACGGGATGTCATCGTCGACTTCACTTGGGATCCACCTTGGACCGCAGCCCGCCTCACGGATGCCGGCCACCGAGCGATGGGGTTGCCGAATGAAACTCAGCGTGCATCGGGCCGATAAGCATCCGACGTTCATATGAAATGGAACAAACCAATGAGACGTTCAACTTCCTACACCGTGATGGTTGCTCTGTGTCTGATCGCTTCGACGCATGCTTCGAGCGCACCCCCGAACGAAGCGTGGTTTCCGAAGGCACCCGCGTTGGCCAAGCCGTCGGGGCAAGTCATCCGAGCGACGAACGTTGACGAACTATTCCAAGCAGCGAGAGACGTGCAAGCCGGTGGGACACTCCTCGTTGCCGACGGCCATTACATGATGCCGCGGTATTTTGCCATAACGACAGACAACGTCACGCTGCGCGGTGCGTCGGGTGATCGACACAAGGTTGTCATCGACGGGGCGCACAGCCGGCATGGTGAGCTGATCGGAATCACGAAGGCAAGCGGCGTAACAATCGCTGACCTCACGATTCAAAACATCAAGTGGAACGGCATCAAGATCAATTCGAATCTTGGTGCCGACAAGGTGACGATTCGCAACTGCGTGATCCACAACATCTGGCAGCGAGGCGTCAAAGCGCCCGCGATGCCCAAGGGGCAAGGCGACGGCGGTCCGCACGATTGTCGCATCGAATTCTGTCTGTTTTACAATGATCGCCCCAAACAGTTCTCCGACGATGAGACGGATACGGCTGATAATTTCAACGGCAACTACATTGGCGGCATCGACGTCAAGAACACAATCAACTGGACGATCAGCGACAACGTCTTCATCGGAATTCACGGTCGAACACGTGAGGGTCGAGGATGCATCTACATTTCCGAAAACGGCCGCGGTTGCACCATCGAGCGAAATACGTTCATCGACTGCGACATTGCGATTGCGTTGGGGAATCCGTCGCTTGGCTATTCACCACTACAAGCCATCGACTGCGTGGCGCGAAACAACTTTGTTTCGCAGTGTCCGGAAACCGGCATCCTGGCCTGTTACACGCGCGGCTGCCGCATATCGAACAATACGATTCACGATCCAAAGAGCAAACCCAAGCGGCTGATCTGGGTGCAGAAGTCGAACGAGGGATTGCTTGTGAACGACAACGTCTTGATTGGGCCGCCAATTCTGAACACCGGCGAAAGCACGATCGAAGAGAGCGGCAATCTCGTTTTCAAGGAACTCACGAAGGCACTTGCACCGCGCCAGAAGAAAGCCGGTCAGAGTTTGCTGCCTAACTCGGTGATTGCAAAGGCAATTGAACTTCCCACTCGCCTTCGACACATACAAGAACAAGCCGCCGCTGAGCGATTGAAGCCAGGACCTCAACGATCCGAAGTCCTTGTCGCGATGCGAAAAACCCATGCTGGCTTCAAAGGACAAACCGGTTACGTCGCTCAGTTTGGTGATTCGATCACATACTCGATGGCGTTCTGGACACCGGTCGGCTGGGACGGGCCGGAGCGGCACCTGATCCACGATGATGATCTGCCGAAACGCCCCGCAAAACTGCGGTGGCGCGATTACGTGAAGGGAACCCGCAACAAAGGTCCCAAGCACGCAAACTACTCCGGTTGGCGAGTCGGTCAGATCCTGAAGGCAATGGACGAAGTGATCGAGCGAGACAAGCCGGAAGTTGCGATCATCATGGTTGGCACCAACGACATTTCCGGCGGTCGAGTTCCCGACAGTTATCGCGATGGCCTCGAACAAATCGTGCGCAAATGTACCTTGGCGCACTGTGTGCCGATTCTGAATACCATTCCGCCGCGCCGTGGCCACGACAAAGCAGCCAAAGAAGCAAATGAGATCATTCGCGACGTCGCCACGAAACAGCAGATTCCGCTGGCCGACTTTCATGCCGAATGCGTGCGACGCCGGCCAGGCAACTCATGGGACGGCACGATCATTTCACGCGATGGCGTTCACCCCAGCGGCGGAAAGTCGAATGACTACAGCGAAGAGAACCTGAACAACTGTGGTTATGCTCTCCGCAACTGGATCAACTTCCTCGTGTATCGGGAATTGTATTTCCGCGTGCTAAATCCAGACGAACATGCGCAACCTGGACGCGCGGCAAGCGACCCAAAACGGAAAAATTAAAAAGAAGCTGCTTGTTTCGCGGTGCACCGTTCGTCGCAAAGGATCCAAACAACAAATGAAATCTGTAACAACGATAATCCTCTTAGCCGCTTGCGTGTGTTTAACAAACGCATGTTATGGTCAAACAGACCATTCGAAGAGCCGTCGCGACGTAAAAACAACGGCGATTTACAAACGCATCAAAGCGTCTCTCGACGCGGTGCGCGCGATTGATACTCACGATCACTTGCGACCGTTTGATGAAATCCCTAACCGAGTTGAAACGACGCGCGGACAAGGGATGACCTTGTACAGCGTTTGGGCTCACAGCTACATCGCGCGAACCACTCGAATCACACCTTGGCCAGCCGACGGATCCTTCGATACCTGGTGGCGCGATGCTCATGATGATTTCGACAACGCGCGAGCAACCAGTTTCTACCGGTATTTGCTGCCGGCGTTTCAAGATCTGTACGGTGTCAATTTTGATACGATCACGCTGGAGCAAGCTCGTCAACTGAACGGCAAGATTTTTGAAAACTACAAGAGTGACGAGTGGTTGCAAAAGGTCGTCACTCAGCGGGCCAATATCGAGTTGATGTTTATCGACCCCTACTGGAATCGACTTCAGTTCGCTCGCGAATACCGTTTCTCTGTTCCTGTGCTAAACGTGACAACCCTCATGCGTGCTGTACATCCGGATCGCTTTGCTTCCGATTTTGACAGTCCGTTTGTCTACGCCAAACAAAATCAACTCTCAACCACAACGTTCGATGACTTGTTAGCAGTCATCGACGCGCTGTTCGCCGAAGCAGTCGCCGCCGACGCGGTGTGTTTAAAGTCGACGCAGGCTTATCAGCGCACACTCGATTACCGTCGCGTGACCAAGGAGCAAGCTGGTGCTGTGTACGGCAAGTCAGCCGAGGATACCACGGAAGCTGAACAGAAGTTGTTCGAGGACTTTATGTTCTGGCACGTCTGCAAGTTGAGTGCGAAGTATGAGCTGCCGTTTCAAGTTCACACGGGTGACGCTCGCATTCAGGGTTCCAACCCCATGTTGTTGGTTGACGTGATCCAAGCGAATTCGAAAACGAAGTTCATTCTGTTTCATGGTGGGTATCCTTGGGTCGGAGAAACGGGCGCAATCGCCATGAAGCACAGGAATGTCTGGATTGACTCGTGTTGGTTGCCGACGCTCAGCTACACGATGGCCAAACGGGCGTATCAGGAATGGCTTGACGCCGTACCGTCAGACCGCATCATGTGGGGCGCCGACACCGTGGACGCCGAAGGCATCTACGCCGCGACCGAATTCACGCGTCAATGCCTGGCCGAAGCGCTGACAGAAAAGGTTGAACGCGGCGAGCTACTCGAAGAACATGCGAAGCACATTGGAAGTCAAGTCATGCGCGACAATGCGCTCAAACTGTTTCCCAAACTCAATCGCATGCTGTGGCGGCACGACAGCGAGGAATAGAGCGCGCCGCGCAGATGCAGATTATGTTCATTGAACGCGATCATCTCTCAATCTGGCGAGAGACGCATCACCCGAAGCGCGACGACGAACATTATCGCTGAGTGGACATCAGGCCAATAACACTTGCCGCAAATACGCGTAGAATGGTCGAGTCCTTTCGTATCGACTACATCGAACAGTGACAGCGACGATCAGGTGGCCCATAGGTAAATCATGAAAGTACACGTTGCAAACTTGTGGGCTGTCTTCCTGACACTTGTGGCGCTCATCTCCCCCGCATCGGCTGAGGTCAAGGGACTCAATGCTTTCTGTTGCGAAGGACAGGCCTTTTTGACCTGGCTGGAAGATGGATCGGACTGGTGTTACGTCTACTCCTCGCCTTGAGTTGTTTGCTCATCGGATGTCTCCATTCGTAGTCGCGTAGTCTCGCCGTGTCTTGTTCCACTTTTGATGAATCTAATCCGTGTCGTCGTTTGCAATGGGCTTGATGATGTAGCTCACCGTCGCCTTCTCGAACGGAGAGGCGGCGGGACCGCGCAGATCGACCAGCAGCGTACGACAGGCGGCGCGGGTCTGGTATTGGTCACGCCAGACTTCGGGTGACAGCCGAACGCGTCGAGGTCGATCGAAGCGAATCTGGATGGTCCCGTTCAATCGCTTCACTCGAACGGCCGAAACGCTCTCAACTTCGCTAGTTTTTGCATTGCTCCATTTGCCGTTGGATTCGATGCGCATTTCGACGGCGAGGTCTTCCTTATTACGCGGACGCAGATGAAGAAAGATCGGAATCAGCTCACACATCTCGTTGATCCGATCCTTCCCATCGCCTTCCACTTCGGTCGTGATGCGCACTCGTTTCTCGTTCGCATCGAACGTTCGTCGATAGTTGATTCGGCCGCTCAGTACGTCGCCCTGGCCGACGTACTCGCGCGGGATCACACCGCTGACGACAGCAACCGCGTTCTTTCCGTTTGTATCGATCTTCGTCCTGGGCTTTAAGATGCGACCGGACGTAAACACCTTGCCGTCACTGGTTTCGCCCGCGACCACGTGGAATGGCCAACGACGCCAGTCTTCAAAACGGTCGCACACCGCGCCTTGTGCTCCCCCACGCCGACCAAGCAGAACCGCACCGGCATCCGGCGTCCAAAACGCACTGAGCGAACCGCCGGAGAATCCGAAGATTTTGTCGCGCGGCATCCACTTGGCACGAGTGGCCCAGTCCGCCTCGGCCTGGCCCACCGAGCCCGTGTGGATTACGACGCCAAAGTCATCGTAGCGGGCGATCAAAAAGGCGTTGTCGAAGTTCGTAACGAAGTTGTCCGCACGTTCAAACGCCGGACGCAACAGTGCTGGTTCCCCACGCTCCACGCTGCGCCGGTGTTTCAAGAAATCGGGACGATAATGGTCGTGGGCATAATTGAGTGCGCTGGTCCAATGTGATTCGCGCCAGATACCTGCCTTCCCGCCACTTTTCTTGATCTGGATGTTCAGCCCGTTCGCTACAACTTGCGGAGCGGAGCGCAGGGTGTCGTCGTCAGGCAACTCCAGCAGAAACTGGGCATGGTCGCTCAGCATAGCGGATGCCGGGCCTCGGCAGGGAAAGTTCCACTGGTCGTGCAGACTGTCGGCTGACGTACGTGGCGAGAAGTGGCTGGGTGCAACGTAGCCACCGCCTGGTTCGGGCAATGCCAGATGGGCCTTCAAACGATGCGCACGATCCACCGCCTTCCGGGCAAAGTCCCACTCGCTGGCCAGAGCTGCCCAGTTGGCAAAGTAGAAACTGATGCCGTTGTATGAGGCGTCGAATCCCTGAATGTCGACCCAGTAACCGGCGGGATGAAAGTAAGCCGGGTCAGAAAACAACGGTCTGGCGTAATCGCGGCAGATCTGTTTGAGAGCCGGGTCGTTCGTCTTTCGTTCGACATAAGCCAACGCAACCGCGGCGAACAGGTCCATGTCGGTCATCAACCGCGTCGGGCCCCATTGTTGCATCCGCTTGACGAGTTTCTCCAGCCCGGCTGCGTACGCTCGCCGCACGTTAGGAGGTGCAACGTCCAGGCAGTGGGCGTAAGCATAAGCCAGCCAGATGAGCGTGCCGCCGAGACAGTCGCTATGCGAGGCGCGGTCTTCACGAATGCCAGTCTGCCGGCCATAGGCGACCCAATCCTTGCCACCGCTCAGCTCATGCAAACCGTCGGTCATGATCATGTCGACGATCGCACCGGCAAGCACCCGCCGCCGGATCGCGGGCGAGCCGTGATACGGGTTCATTGGGTGTTTCCAATTGGCCAACCACGCCATGGCCAGCGTGTTGCCAGGCGGACGCCGAACGGCATCATCCGCTTCGATCGCGTCCAACATATATTCTGTCGCCGCCGCACGGATTCCACCAATTGGCGGCAGTTGCCGCGACAGAACCCACAGCCGGCACAATTCTTCCTTGTCGGCACGCTGGTCCGCGGGCACGGTTAAAGACTTCAGCTCGACTGCATAATCCTCTTCGGCGAGCGAACCCAGCCAAGTCCGCAACGTTCGCTGGTATGCGTGGTCCCTGGGAAGCCGGTTGTGGCCGTCAGCGCTCGCGGGTGACGTACTGAAGACCCAAAGTAGGCTGGGCAGGATGCAACAAACTAACTCACGTGCATACATATTTATGGGCTCGTTGAACGTTTCTCATTCTGCCCACGAAAACAGACTCAAGGATATTATGGGCGATACGGAAGATCTTTCCACGCGCCTATACGTTAGAATTGATGCCAGACTAGCAAGTATCAAACGACTCGACGATGAATCCCATGAAGAACTCAGGAACTACAACGTGTTGCGTCTTACTATTGACCGCGATACTGTTTCAGGTCGCAGCCAGCGACGAGGCGGCGGTTCGCGAGCAATTGCAACGCTCTCGAACGAAATACACGACGGCCGGTTCGTGGGAAAAGCGGCGAACCGATTTACGGGAAGAGTTTCTGAAGGGCGCACTCCTGTGGCCAATGCCAGATCGGCCGCCGCTCAAGGCCATTGTCCACAGCCGCCGCGAGTACGGCGACTACTCCGTCGAGAACGTCGCGCTCGAAACGCTCCCCGGTTTCTACTGCACCGGCAACCTTTATCGCCCACTTGGCCGCAAAGATCTTGGCCCGGCGATTCTTTGCCCGCATGGCCACTTCCGGCCGCTGGGACGCTTCCGCAAGAACCATCAAATCCGTTGTGCTCACTTCGCGCGGATGGGGGCGACGGTGTTCTCGTACAGCATGGTTGGGTGGCAGGACTCGCGGCAAACCAAACACGATGATCCCCTCGTCCTCGCTTTGCAAACGTGGAATAGCATCCGCGTCGTTGACTATCTCACTGGTCTTGAGCGGGTCGATCCAAACCGCGTCGGCGTTACCGGAGCGTCTGGCGGCGGCACGCAGACGTTTTTCTTGTCGCTGGTCGACAGTCGCGTGAAGGCATCGGCGCCGCTGGTGATTGTCTATCCGTGGTCCGCGCCGCAAGGATGCCGGTGTGAAGGTGGATTGCCCGTCATGCAGGCAGCGAGGACCAACGCGATCGAATTGGCTGCCGCGACTTCGCCTCGCCCACAACTCCTTATCTCGGTCGGCAATGATCCAACTCAAAACTTCCCCAAGCTCGGCTTCCCGTTCATTCAGCATATGTACGGCATTGCCGGCGCTGGGGAAAAAGTGCGTAACGTACACTTCGCCGACGAAGGACACGACTTTGGGCCGTCAAAACGGAAACTCGTATACAAGTTTATTGCGAAGCATCTCCAAATGGAGCCAAACCAGTTCGTTGCTCCCGATAAGACAAAGGCCGCGACGCTGTTAGAGGAAGACTTAACGAAAATCAAGATCGAATCACCCGAGCAGATGGAAGTCTTCAATGCCAAGCATCCTCGTCCAGACCATGCCATTTCCGGCAGTGATGCTGTTGCCGCTGTTTTCAAGAGACATCTCCGCGAGCTGCGCGATGCGACCGCGGCAAGAGCCAACGCCATCTCGGTCGGCGAAGCTCAGCTCGCCCAGTATTCCTTCAAACCCGCGGGTGCCGAAGACGAGGCCCTTCTATTCACGCCGGTTGGCTTCGACAAAGTCGGCGTGCCGAAAGTTGCATTGGGATCGGGCACGGGAACTCTCGAACTCGTCATCCTCGACAGGGCAACGGGCAAACCAACTCGCTGTCGTGTCAACGTCATCGGTCCGGACGGCAATTACTACGAACCGGCAAACAGTGACCTCAAGCAACATAGTCTCACGGGCACATGGCCGAAATCCGGTTGGGGCAACCGCCAGGGCAAGGCTCCCGTCCGCTATCTCGGCCGCTTTTTCTATTCCAGTGGTATCGACCAAGTAATCGTTCCCAAGGGCGTCGTCCGCGTCGAGGTTTGGAAAGGTTTTGAATTTCGTCCGGCGACTGTAACAACGAGCGTCGCGGCTGGCGGTACGAGGCGGATCGAGATCGCTGTGGAGAAGACCGCATCGATGGTCGAGCATGGCTACTGGTCAGGCGACCCGCACATTCACATCCAGCGCCGTGACGAGGCCGACGAGTCGCGAATTCTCGATCTGCTGGCGGCCGAGGGCATTCGATTCGGCACGGTGCTCGCGTACAACCAGCCGGCCGGGCCCTACTCCGGCTTCATGAAAGCGATGGACTCGCCCCAGTTCCGTGGGCTTGGCAAACGATCGGTCGTGGCGCGCGACGGTCACGCGATACTGTCGGGACAAGAGTATCGTAGCGACGACTTTGGGCACATGAACCTACTGCTGCTCGATGAACTTGTGACACCCGGCCAATCGTACGACGCAAACAACTGGCCGCCGTTCGGTCATGTCGCCGCCGCCGCGCGCGAAGCGGGCGGTGTCGCGTTTTACGCTCACGGCGGCTACGCGAAAGAGATCTATGCCGACGTGGTGCAAGGCAACATCGACGGCGTGGAACTGCTCCAGTTTGGTGTCTATCGTGGGATTGGATTAGTCGACTGGTACCACATGCTGAATGCGGGCTTTCGCGTACCCGCGGTTGGGGCATGCGACTATCCCGCCTGTCGCAAGCTTGGTGATTGCAAGACATACGTGTGGAGCGATAAGCCGCTCGACATGGAAGCGTGGCTGCGCGGGATGGCCCGCGGCGAAAGCTTCTTCACGAGCGGACCGCTGTTGTTGCTGGAAGTCGATGGGAACCGGCCAGGTGCTCAAATTCTGAAGTCGGGCGCAGGGCCGCACTTGATCACGGTCAGTATTCGCGTTCGCTCGGAAGTCGCTCCAGTCACACACGTTCAATTGATCGCCAACGGCCGCGTCGTCCGCGAGATGAAAGTTCCCGCCAGTGTTGGCAAGGGCGGCTGGCTCGAACTCGAACAAACGATCCAGGTCGACGAATCGGCGTGGGTGGCGGCACGAGCTTATTCGCTGTCACGGCTCGGCACTCCCGATGCCGAATCGCACACTAATCCCGTCTACGTCTATCTCGACGGCCGCGCGCCGTATGAACAGTCTTCGCTCGACGCGCTCGTTACCGCGATCGATGAACAAATCGCGGTTCACAAGAAACGCACGTTTCCCGAACAAGCGAAAGTAATTGCCTACTTCGAGCACTCGCGCGACATCTTGATGATGATCCGCGCGGCTGGCCGCGTCGCAGCGACGGGACATCCGTCTGACATTGGCAAGACGATTGGCACGATTAACGACCCCGGCCGCCGCATGCACACGGACGAAGAGTTGAGAGCGCTGCTCAAACCTCAGCCGCCGAAACCAATGAAAGAGGTGCTTGCTTCGTTCGAGACGGTCGGTGGTTTCGAGATGCAACTCGTCGCCCGCGAGCCGCTGGTGAATGACCCGATCGCGGCGGCATTCGATGAAAACGGCAATCTGTTTGTGTGCGAGATGCGCGACTATCCGTTCAAACCTCAAGAGGGTCACGATCCGATCGGCACGTTGCGACTATTGAAGGACACGGACGGTGACGGCGCATTTGACGAAAGCCACGTGTTCGCCGACAAGTTGTTATGGGCAGGTGGTGTTGCGCCGTGGAAGGGCGGTGTGTTTGTGGCGGCGGCGCCCGATATTTGGTACTTGAAAGATACGGACGGCGACAATCACGCCGACGTGCGCCGCAAGGTCTACACCGGCTTCGGCACCGCAAACCAACAAGCGATGTTGAACAATCTGACGTGGGGCTTGGACCACAAAATCTACGGCTCGACGGCCGGCAACGGCGGTTACATCCGCTATGTCGACAATTCAGGCAACTTCCCAGAACCGATTTCGGTCAGTGGCCGAGACTTCCGCTTCGATCCGGCGACGGGCGAGTTCGAGGTGATCACCGGTACCGTCCAATTTGGCAATACGTTCGATGATTGGGGCAACCGGTTTCTGTGCAGCGAATCGCGGCCGCTGATGCACGCCGTGTTACCTCAGCGGTATCTCCAGCGCAATCCGCACCTGCCGGTCCCCAACACGATCCACAACCTCGCTCCCGGCCCAGTGCCGATCTTCCGTATCAGTCCGCTGGAACGTTGGCGTATGATCCGCTCAAGTCGCCGCATTGCCGCCGGTGCACGTTCACCCAACGCTGCGGGTGCCAGCCATCATGTGATCGACGCGGCTGCTGGCGTGACGATTTATCGGGGCGGAGCGTATCCCAAGCAGTATTACGGCAACGTCTTCATCGGCGGAGCACAAAGCAATTTGATCCACCGACGTGTCTTGAAACCGGACGGCGTGACGTTCAGTTCGTCACGAGCGGATAAAGGAGTTGAATTCGTGCGCTCGTCCGACAATTGGTTTCGACCAGTGAACTTCGTCAACGCACCGGACGGAACGCTCTACGTGATGGACATGAGCCGCGAGATTCTGGAGACAATCCACGTTCCGCTCGACGTCACAAAGTTCCTCGATTTCAAGAGCGGCCGCCAGCAAGGGCGGATCTATCGTTTGGCTCCACCGGCGTTCACCTATCCCAGTCCGCCTCGGCTCGGCGAGGCAAGAACAAACGAATTGGTCCAGGCACTTGCCAACCCGCACGGTTGGCAGCGCGAGACGGCTCATCGCCTGTTGTACGAGCGGCAAGACAAGGCGGCAGTCGCACCGCTTCGTACGTTGTTGTCGCATGACTCGCCACAAACTCGACTACATGCACTCTGGTCATTGCAAGGGCTCGCATCTCTCAGTGACGACGACTTGCGGCTTGCCCTGAGCGATTCGCACCCGACTTTGCGCCGGCACGCGATGCGATTGGCTGAACCCCGATTTGATCAGATGCCTGACTTGCTGGACAAAACCATCGAGTTATCAAGCGATGAGAATGTCCGCGTTCGATTGCAAGCCGCGTTTTCGCTCGGCGAGTCCAAGAGTCCGCGTGCGGCGCAGGCTATGGCTCATCTTGCTCGTTCGTCGGCCAGTGACAAATGGGTGAGGACAGCCGTGTTGAGTTCCGCAAGTGGTCTGGCGGATCGGATGTTGGTCGAGCTGTTGAAGGACCGCGAGTTTGCCACGAGTTCCAGCGGAAGCACGATGCTCGCGCAACTTGCTACTGTCGTCGGTGCGCGCAGTCAACAAGCCGAAATAAATCGCGTACTGGAAGAAATCGTAACGCATGAAGAGCTTCAACTTTCGTTACTGCAATCGCTCGCATCTGGGATGTTGGCGGGCGGCGGACGACTAGCAGCGTCGAAAGAGACTTCCCCACGAGTCGCCGCATTTTTGAAACGCATCGTCAATGAAGCACGCCAGACCGCCACGATGCAGTCGGCTGACGAGGCAGCGCGACGACAAGCAATCAAGCTGCTGGGCGTCGTGCCATTCGATCAATCTCGCGACGTGTTGGCAAAGCTGTTGAATGTCAGCGAGCCGGAGGCCGTCCAACTCGATGCTATCCGGAGTCTCGCGACCTACTCCGACTCGGAGGTTGCCACAATTCTACTGGCGAGTTGGCCGAGTCAAACCCCGTCCGTACGGAAAGAAGTCATCGAAGCCTTGCTCGCTCGGCCAGAGCGAACGCGCGAATATCTTGCGGCCGTGAAGCGCGGCGACGCGTCAATTGCTCAACTTGATTTGACGCAACGTTCGTTGTTGCTGGAGCACGGAGACAAAGAGATACGAAGACTCGCGAAGGATTTACTGGGCGATGAAGCACCCGGCGCTCGCAGCACTGTGGTTAAAGAGTACCAAGCATCGTTAGCCCTGAAGGGAGACATCACTCGCGGCGACAAGGTTTTTCGCGAGCAATGCGCGGCCTGCCATCGGCTCGGCAACATCGGCCATGCCACCGGACCGAACCTTGCTTCGTCTGCAACCCAGGACGCGCAAACGCTGCTTAAGCACATTCTCTCGCCGAATGAATACCTGCTGCCGAATTACGAGAATTATTTGGTGGTTGATGTCGGCGGACGCATTTTCACCGGCATGCTCGCTTCACAGTCTGCGACTAGTGTCACCTTGAAGCGCGAAGAAAACAAGACGGAAACAATCCTACGGGCGAATATCGAGGAGCTTAAGAGCACAGGTAAATCGCTGATGCCTGAAGGCCTTGAACAAAAGATCGACAAGCAAGCCATGGCCGATCTCATCACATTTCTTCAAGCCGCTCGATCCTCGACCGGCGACCCGCCACTCGACATCGGCACACTGCCCGGCTTGATTGAACCCGATCGAAAAGTTGGCGACAATCGTTAGCACCGACCGAGGAGTAAGTGTCAGGTTTGTGGTAGCGGAATTCGCCAGAATTCCCGGTTTAAGGGAATTCTGGCGAATTCCACTACGACAGATAAGATGGTAGGTGTTTCATTACAGCGGTGAGGTGTGCATTCCTGGCGAATGGCCGAGTTGCAAGCGTCCGAAGCAATAGGTCAACCCAAAGTCATGGCGATCGATTCTCAAGTCCAAATTGCGAAAGCAACAAAGCTCTACAAGTCGGGAAATGTGGCCGCGGCGGTGCGCCAGTTACACGTTGTGTTGCGTCACAATCCTCGATCCGGCCCCGCTCTCCATCTGATGGGTGTCATGGCACTTGGCCAAGGAGAACTTGAGGTCGCAGCGGACTACCTATCTCGGGCAGTGAAATGTGAACCAAATAATGGCAAGTACATGGCAACGTTGGGCGATGCGTTAAACCAGTCCAAACGACTGGATGTGGCGCTGGAGTGCTACCGCAAGGCCGTGGCGTTGGGTGAAGACGGCGCAGGCATGCGTGTCACCCTGGCAAGTTTGTTGCAGAACATTGGGCGCAGTGACGAAGCCTTCGAACATTATCATGCCGCGCTGGATTTTGAATCCGATTCGGTGACGGTGCTGTCACACTACGCCGACCTCTTGGAGAAAGTCCACCGGCTTGACGAATCCCGAGCAATCGCTGAGCGGGGCCTTAAACTTGATCCAACCGACCCCAGCCTGCATTTGATTTGCGCTCGTATCGAACGCCGCCAGTCGCAAGCCGAAGCTGCCACGGAGAGGCTTGGACAGCTCTTAACGTTCGACCATATCGAGCCGCATGCACCCGTGATTCACGCCGAATTGGGAGAACTGCTGGACTACCGTCGCGAGTTTGACGAAGCGTTCAAGCATTTTGAAGAGAGCAATCGCCTGGCCGCGCTTCAATTGGAGGATGACAGCCGCGGAGTAGATAAGAACAACTTCCGCCAACGCGTCGAGCAATTGCGAGATTGTTGCGGCCCCGGTTGGGCGGAATCGACCACCCAGTCGCCGCCGGCCCAGGAAGACGAGGTTCCCGCATTTCTCATCGGATTCCCCCGCTCCGGCACGACGCTGCTCGATCAGATTCTCGACAGTCATCCAGCCGTCCAAACACTTGAGGAGCGTCTCGTTGTGCACATGTTGCGCAGGAAAGTGCAGTCCATGGCAGGCGGTTATCCTGTGGCGCTGGCGGGACTCAGCCATGACGTTATTCACTCTTTACGTGACGTTTACGCACGGGTGGCCGCCTTCCATGTCGAGCGGCAACCGGGCACGCTGTTCATCGACAAATTTCCCCTCAACATCATCGACGTGCCGTTGATATGGCGTGTTTACCCCAGCGCAAAGTTCATCGTGATGCTCCGCCATCCTTGCGATGTATGTCTGAGCTGTTTCATGAAACACTTCCACTTGAATGATGCCATGGCGAATTTCCTCACACTTGAAGATACGGCGACGAGCTACGCCAGTGTGATGTCGCTGTGGCAGCAATACAAACGGGTGCTACCTATTCGCTACCAGGAGGTGCGCTACGAGGATCTGGTGAATGACATGCCCACGGAAGCAAAGCGGCTGTTGGAATTCTTGGGTCTTGGTTGGAACGATGCCGTGCTTCGCTTCAACGATCACGCTCGCCAGCGAACGAAGATCAATACTCCCAGCTACTCGCAGGTCACTCAGCCGCTCTATCGTCGAGCCATTGCTCGCTGGCAAAGTTACGCTTCCCAAATGGCGCCAGTGATGGATCACTTGTTGCCCTTCATCACTGCGTTTGGCTATGGTACAGAAGTCCAATCGTGAGCCGGGTAGCTTGTTAAACTGTATTGCTTCCATGCAACGATCGGAGAATCTACTGATGCCCCAAACACAATTCCGCCAGGACCTGGTTCGCGAGCATCAGATTCCCGTCGTTTATCGACAACGGCTCGATCGAACCATTCGATCATTGGAGCTACACTGAACATCACAATCTAACCTCGAGAGAACAGCCATGTCCATGACTTCACAAATTGCCATTTGCTTGACCTTGTCACTTTGCGCGTCCTCCGCTGTCGCCGCTCCGGAAACCCTGCAACTTCCTCGCCTCAATTGGCAGCCACGCTCCGATTGGCTGAGCGTCCATGATCACGGAGCCAAAGGAGATGGCAAGGTCGACGACACCGCGGCGATTCAAAAAGCTCTCGACCGGGTCAAACCCGGCACGACCGTCTACTTTCCGGCGGGCGAATATCGGGTGACCAAGACCGTGACGATTACTGGACCGGCGATCGGGGTTACTGTGATCGGCCATGGACGCGATACAACGCTCATTTGGGCCGGAAAGGCCGGCGGGAAACTGTTTGAAGATGACGGGGTCTCTGCTTCGAGATATGTAGGAATCACCTTTGATGGCGCCGGGAAAGCCGCCGTGGGGTTCAACCACTATTCAACCAAACGTTTCGAGACCGAGGTGCTGCATCGCCATCTGGCGTTTCGCAATTTTACGGATGCTGGTCTGCTGGCCGTGAAACAGGATCGGTACGCGCTCGCCGAAACAACTTTTGATAACTGTCTGTTTGAAAACTGTGGCCGAGGCGCGGCCTTCACCAGTTTCAACGATTACAACTGGACTTTCGATGGTTGCGAGTTCCGCGATTGCGGTGTGGGAATCGACTGTCATCACGGCAACTTTTACGCTCGTAACACGCATTTCGAAAATAGCAAGACCGTCGACATCCGGGCTCTGCCTGAACACGGTTGTTCTCTGCGTCGTTGCACGTCGCGCGGCTCGCATCAGTTTCTGTTTTTCAAGAACTCTGTTTCGCCTTTTACGATTCAGGATTGCCACGTCGCGGGCTGGAAAAACCCAGCGGGCGCGATTCAACTCGACGGGGCTCCAGTGATCTTGTTTGATTGTAGTTTTGCGGATCCGCCCAACTCGGCGGCGCCGGTGCAGGCGATGCGCGCCGGGCAACGAGTGATTGCGTCGGAGAATGTTGCCAAAGGCTGCGATGCGACATTTCGCGGGCCTAATGACAAATTCCGCTACCAAGTGCCAGCGGGCAAACGCAAGGCGAGTCTAAGCTCGGCCGACCGCAGCTTCTTTCGCAGCACGGCCAAAGTACCGGGCAAGGTGTTCGACGCCCAGCGCGACTTCGGCGCGAAGGGCGACGGGCGCGCTGACGACACGACCGCAATTCAGAAATGCATCGACGCTGCCCGTTCGCATGGCAAGGGAGCTATCGCCTACATTCCCTCGGGCGTTCACGTCGTCAAAGAAACCTTGCAGATCACCGGCAAAGACTATTACGTCGGCGGCACCGGATTCTTGAGCAAGCTGTTTTGGAAAGGGGCCGAAGGCGGCACGATGGTCCAGGTTGAGCAGCCTGATCACTTGGCGCTGGAGCATCTGGCGATCGGCAATCACGACGTGGGCCAGATGAACAATGGCATCGACGTCTTGCAACGGGGCTGCGGCAAGCCAACCTTTATGACCTACGACCATGTCTTCACGTTTGGCATGTATCAGAAACAGCCGTTTCGCAAGGGACTGCATTTAACAAACCTGGGACCCGAGGAGACGGTGAAGATCGACGGCGTGCAAGGGAACCTACGGTTTCAGAACTGCGCTCGCGCGACCATTCTCGCCAGCACGTCGTTCGAAGGCTCGGTGATTGTGGAAGGGACCGGCAAGCGACGCGACGGATTCTTGGGCTTTCTCACTCGGCTCTCCACGATTACCCGGCACGGCCTGTATGTGCGCGGCAACCATAGCGTGGTGATGAGCGATTTTTATATCGAACAGGCCGACAACGGGTTTGTCTTCGAGGGCGACTCGGGCCTGCCACCAGGACGGATTACTTTGCAAGGTGGCAAGCTGCAGTTCAACGTGCCCAAGGACAAGCCCAACGAAGGCACTGCCATGACGCTCAACAAATATCAAGGGCAGATCTTTTTTGGTCACAACCAATTCTATGTAAACCCGCCCAAGGTGCGCATCGCTAACACCGGCAATGCCGACACGGAGCTTACCGTCATGGCGTCGCTGTTTTACAAGACCTATCTCGATCTACAAGGCGACAAGTCACTCAAGCTGCGGATGATCGCCAACGAAGGAATCGACCACGTTACAGCCGAGGGCGACGTCACCTATCTCGATTCGACCGACAAAGACGCCCAGGCAGCGGCCAAGCAACTCGCCAATGCGCTGGACGATCTGCGCGAACTCGGCGAGTGGGACCTACGGCTGAATCATGCGGAGAAGTAAGCAAATTCGATCGGACTATGGGGAAGAGGTGCGCTCCGTCAGGCACGAACCAGAAATCTATCTCGTGACGGCGATGTGCCTATTGGGCCTGTACCATGAGCAGCACTCCTTTTTCACAACGGGATCCAGCGCCGCCTTTACGCGCACAGGTCACTGCCCCCGACGCATTGAGGCGTCTATGTGCTGCGCGCGTCTCACCTACGACACCCAAGAGTTTAAGGATTTGCTAAGGCTTGAGTTCACGCGGCGAAACGTTGGTTGCTTTGGGGCTTTGTCCAAGCACGGTGGACATTCGACGGGTAGAGATTCGTAAGCGATTCGGTGAAAATGGAGTTCTGCGTCGGTCAACCGACAAGCGATGTCCCACTAAATAGCTCAAGGAGAATTGAATGAGTTTTTCGAGATTTCTTTTGCTCTTCGTTGTTGTAACGAGTCCGCTAACTGCTGCCGCCGAAAACCCCAAGTTTGCGGCTTCGACTAGTAAGGAGAAAGTTAAAGTCTTCATTCTGGCTGGCCAGTCCAACATGGAAGGCCGGGGCTTCCCCGAACCGCTCGCTTGGCAGATCACTCAAGAAAAGTATCGGGAGCGCTACACACATTTCATCAAAGACGGAGACTACGATGCTTTTGCTAAGAAAGTTGCTGAGACGACGGATTCCAACAATCCTCGCAAAACGCCAACCTACCTGTGGAGTACCCGACACGATGTTTGGATCAACTACCTTGGCAAGCACGGTGACTTAACGAATGGCTACGGCGCACCGCGTGAAGGCTTTGGTCCGGAGTTTAACTTCGGCCACGTCATGGGGAATCATTACGATGAGCAGGTCTTGATCATCAAAACGTCTTGGGGTGGCCGGGCTCTGGCCCGCGGCTTCTTGCCGCCATCATCGATGCTCAGCGACGAGGAGTATGCGAAGCTGACTGCTGCTCAGAACGTCGAGAATGAAGCATGGAATAAAGCGGAGCCAGCCAAGATCGAAGCCTACAACAAGAGAATCACCGAGGAGAACAAGACAGCGACAAAGAAAAAGCCGCTACGAAAATTCAAACCTCGCGAAATCGTTGCCGTCGAGCAATACAAAGATCAATTTGGCAAGGATTACCGAAACATGGTCAAAGATGTTCATGGTTGCCTGGCTGAGATCGGCGAACGGTTTCCCGGCTACAAGAACCGGGGCTACGAGATTAAAGGATTTGTCTGGTTTCAAGGTTGGAACGACCAGTACCAGGATCGCTGGCTAACCTACGAAAAGAACATGGCCAATTTTATCCGCGACGTTCGCAAGGAGTTTGAGGCTCCCAACATGGCATTTGTGATTGGTCAAATGGGGCACGACGGAATGAAGCTAGACAAGGAAGGATCGCCCCGCGACTACATCAAGAAGGCTCAAGCTGCAGTGCCGAATTATCCGGAGTTCAAGGGCAATGTTCTTTGTGTGAAGACCGACAAGTATTGGGACATGGAAGCCCACGCCATTTACACGGGGCCCGGTGGTTGGAGCAAGGACGTCAACAAATGGCGGCAGTTTGGAAACGACCATCCTTACCACTACTATGGCAGCCCATGGTGCTTTGCCCAGATTGGCATAGCGTTTGGCGAAGGGATGATTCAGTTATTGAAGTAGATACTCTTCACCCGTGCCGGAAAGCCGTCGAGGTAGGGTTTCTCGATCGCCCCATCGTTCCAACGTTTTCTGACTTGGTCCTAATCGACGTTTCGGTGCGTCGGTCGATTTCACCGACGCGAGTTGGAATCGAACGCAACTTGCCGAAGTCGATGCATCCTCTGCGGCGAAGCAGAATGCGAAATCCGCATCGGTCTGGTTCCCCGCTGCACGAAACAAATCGCAGATTTATCATTGTGATTGCGCGCATCGACCAGGTTTCAACTTTAAGCGACGGTGCAAATCTTAAGTCTGTGCAAACCGAATGGCTTAGGTTCGAGTCCAATTCGGGGAGCTTCAAAGATAGCCGCGGAATTTGGCCGCGATTTGGTCTACAAAGAACGCCGGAAGTGAGAGCTTCCGGCGTTTGTCGTATCCCCAAGCGTGGGAACGATTTGGGGGAAACCCGTTTTGGTCCGCGCTCTCTCTTTTGGTTTCCGAGTGGGACGCCCACACTTTTCTGTCCGTCGATCACGCAAACTCTCCGACTCTCTGAGTCGGTTGGCCTTGCGGTTTACAAACTTGGGCTCTCTCTCGCTGCTGTTTCGTTCACTCAATGGCTTGAGTTGTTGGCGAACTTTTGGCTCCTGTGGACGACTGAGGCGAGACACGTAGGCGAGCGTTTTATTGGGTTGCCTGCCAAACCTTAACTTCTCCTGGTCTTGGCCCAGACCAATGGCCGCTGCCTGACGCGAGAAAACGTCCATCCGCACTAATTGCCACACTGAAGATGGGATGGTCGTGAAGAAACGCCATGACTTCCTCGCCAGTTTCAACGTCCCAGATGCGCAAGACTCGGTCGCCACCGGCAGACGCGAGACGTTTTCCATCAGGTGTGAACGCCACTGAATACACGCTGTTGTGTCGATTTCTGTGTATCGCTGGTTCTCGGAACGTCCGGACAAGCACGCCATCTTTCGCGCGTCGTAGCTCAATCGCTTCGCGTTGGTTGTCAATCCCCCGACGCCCAAGTGAAAGGTGTTCACCATCGGGGCTGATCGCAAGCCGCCATACACCATCAAGGTGGCGCTATAAACTTTGTCTTCTGTGTCAATACGCCACGCCGCAAGACGGGAACCATTGGTCGCGTAGAGGTGCTTGTCGTCAGGACTGAAGCACAGGGAGTTGCATGATGTGCGTTTTTGGAAAATGGGCTGGCGTGTTTCAAGGCTCAACATCACGATCGCGCTGGTGCTTCCCAGGGCGAGAAACTTTCCGTCATGGCTAAATGCGACGCTTTGCACCGTTCCACGAATCAGCGTCCCCCCACCGACTTGTTCCAGCACTATCTTGCCGTCTTGCAGATTCGATACATGGACAAGACTTGGACCAACCGCCGCAACCATTTTCGAATTTGGGCTAAACGCGATATCGTACCACTGACGCGCCCTCGGATGTTTCACAAGAAGAACCAACTCACCAGTTTGAAGATTGCGAACTCTAAGTTCCGCCGGTCGTCTGCGCCACGGTCCACCACCAGACGCGAGCATCGTTCCATCTGGACTCAAGGCCACTGCGTACACTGTGTCTTTGTGTTCTCGCAATGTAAGTACATCCCAATCATCAGACACATTCCACAACTTGACTTGGTTCCCGCCGCTTGATAGCAGCGACTCACCGCTGGCATTGAAAACGAGCGAGCGAGCGTCTTTGTGCCAAGGGAGCGTACGAACGAGGCGCCCCGAATCGAGGTTCCAGATCTTTATCTTGCCATCTCCGCTTAGGGACGCAAGGCTCCGCCCGTCTGGACGAAAAACAGCATGTTGTACACCGCCAACATGGCCGGGAAGTGTGTAAACTTCATGTCGCTGCTGAAGGTCCCAGATTCTAACGACGTCTGCATTGGCAACCGCAAGAAAACGGCTGTCTAGACTAAAGGACGCGCTCGCAACGCCTATGTGAACGCCCGCTTCGACTTCAATACGAATCAGTCTTAGATCTTTGAGAATGTCGAGCGCGGTGAAATCTGTGGTTTCCCAGATCTTGACGTCGCTGGCGCCTGTCGAACCTGATACGAGCCATTTCCCGTGCGGACTGAATGCAAGGCTCGACACCCGTTTCTGCGCATCCAACTTGTGCACAACGGTCTTCTCGGAAAGATTCCAGATGCGAACAGCACCATCGCTACACGCGGTAGCGAGCAGCATGCTATCAGTTATAAATACGAGGTCATTTACGGACTGCGGGTGAGGAAGGCGTGCCAGTTGCTGTCCAGACTCAAATGACCAAACCGTTACCATTCCATTGATGCTGGCTGCGGCTATGTTCTGTCCATCCGCACTGTATGCTATCGCTTGGAACTTCTCGTTTTGTTCTCCCGAAAGTTCTTGAATTGTCTCGCCGTCAGAGAGTTGTTGAACGAAGACGCGGTGGCCGTTACAAAGCGCGATTAGCTTGCCATCTGGGCTAAAAGTTGCTGTTTGCCCATCGAGTGTCAAAACGTCGGGGTGGCAAAGCCGTTTGGTATGTCTCCATTCCCAATGCCGCAGTTCTTCAGGGATCGCGTCGACGTTACGATCTGCAAGTTCCACATCGTTTCCCAACGCTTGGGCATGCGCAAGTTTTAGCATGGAACGATAGAGCCGGTGCTGTCGCTCACGTAGTTCTTCCGACTGGGTCTCTAACCGGCTATGAGCGTCTCTTAGACCCGAAAGCGCGATACTCTCGCGATTTAGCGCTTCCTTCGTCTTGCTTTGCTCCCGTTCGAGTTCTTCAAACGCCTTCGTACGGTCATTGAGCGCCTTGGTCTTGTCCTCTAAGGCTCCCTTCGTAATTTCTTGCTGCATACTCAGATTCTCCACCGCCAACGTTCGATCATCCAGCGCATTGCTGATCAATAGATTGCTCACTATCAAACCAGCTATCAGGAGGATCGACGCAGTACAAATAACGGCTACCAATGATGCGACCGCAGGCTTTCGCCGAGCCCATTTGACGGTTCGCTCAAACGAACCGCTACGACGGGCCACGATTGGGCGACCGTTCAAACATCGCTCGAGATCATCAGACAATTCATGAGCTGTTGAATAACGCTTGTGCCGGTCTTTTTCCAAACACTTCAAACAAATCGTCTCAAGGTCGCGGGGAACGCTGCTGTTCAGCTTACGCGGACTGGGCGGCTCGTCCTTCAGGATCTGAACGAGCAGCATCTGCTTGTCGCCGCGGAAAGGGAGTTCGCCGGTTAAGAGTTCAAACAGAATCACGCCTAGCGAATAGATGTCCGCACAGCGGTCAACAGTGTGCCCTTCGCCGCGAGCCTGTTCCGGAGACATGTAAGCGGGCGTGCCAAGGATCTGCCCTTCGACCGTCATGGTGATCTCGCCCGCTTCGCGCTTCGCTAAGCCGAAGTCGACGATGTGTGGCTCGCCATCAGTGTCCATCATGATGTTGCCGGGCTTAAGATCGCGATGGATCACGCCGGCTTCATGAGCATGATGTAGTGCCTTGGCGATCTTTACACATAACTCGGCCGATTCGCGCGGTGTGAGACGCTTGGCGGCCATCCACTCTTTGAGCGTTGCGCCCTGGATGAAGTCGCTGACGATATAGATCGTGTCGTCTTGTTTACCAACTTCATGGACGCTAACAATATTGGGATGCTTCAGCTGCGCCGCGGCACGCGCATCGCGAAGAAACATCTCGGTCTGTGCGGAGTCGAGACGACCATTACGCGGGATCTTCACGGCCACCGTGCGATCGAGTTTCGTATCCCGCGCCTTCCACACACTGCCGAATTGTCCTATGCCAACTCGGTCGAGCAACTCGAAATGACCTAACGATTTCGTCCTCGGGTCATGTGACAGGGTCCTATCACCGACGAGACTGAAACTACTACCGCACGACGGGCAGTTGATTTCTTCCAGCGGCGCATCTTCCAACAGCTCAATCGGGTTGTGACAATGGGGACAGCGGACATGCAAAGCTTGAGCAACACTGCGGAGCGGCTTGACCAGATTCTCCAGTTGATCGCGATGTTGAAAGAACTCTCTCAACTCATCGGCAAACTCAGGGTTGTTCGCCAACAATTCGTCTCGATCAGGAGCCGCTCCAGACTCGACCGCCATGACATACTGAGCGATTACTTCATCCAGTCGTTGCCGGCATTCGGATGAATCTGAATCGAGAGTTGCGTCGCCGTCTGACATTTGTCTACTCCGGCTCTTCCAGCAGTTCGTGTAGGCGTTTCAATCCGCGATAGAGTAAACCAGCCACCGCCGCTTCGCTGCGTTCAATCTGCTCGGCGACTTCAGCTAGTTTGAGCCCTTGCAGATGATGAAGAATGACAGCTTCGCGTTGGGCAGATGGCAACTTGCTAATCGCGTCTGCGAGTTGGACAAACTGCTCTTTCTTCGCAATGTGCTGGCTGGGCGAAGTCTGTGATGCTTCCAGCCAGTTTTCAGCGCGACAGAACGAATCTTCGATTGCCACATCTAACGCTCGCTGCCGAGATACATCGCGTTTGGCGCGTCCATGGTGACGCAATGCATCGGCCAGGTTGTGAGCCAGGATCTGTTTGAGCCAGGCGGCCAGTTGGGCGTCTTCGGTACCGCGGAACTGATTTTGATTCGCATGCGCATCCATCAACGTTTGCTGGACCAAATCGGATGCATCAATCTTCTGTTGGTGACGTGGATCAAGGCTGGCCCGAGCGAGTAGATAGAGATACGAACGGAATCGCTCCAATGTCTGGCCATTCTGTTCGACCGACTGGCTCATAGATGCTCGCTCACAATTGACTGAATAACGGTGTCGTTTCGCATTATTACACATCGTTTTCGGCGGTGCGAATCACGGTCCCGTTGCCGTCG
>CAYFJO010000140.1:0-23912 GCA_964343305.1 uncultured Pirellulaceae bacterium
CTCGAAAAGCGGATCCAATCCTTCTTCGCTTGTCGGACTTCTCCCAACAACGACTTCAAAACTTCGAAGGGCCTGAGTCAGTTCCGTTAAGTCCTGGTTCACTTGAAAAAGGTTTTGGCGAAGAACGCGCTTCTCGTATTGATTCCACAAAACCAGGCCAATAAACATGAGAACCACGACCTCAATCCAGCCAACGACCTTCAGTTCCTTGATCGGTCCGTTAATTGAGTAAATGATTGCCCCAAGAATAGGGACACTCAAAATCGCGAGACACACTCCCGCATTTAGCAACAAGTATTCAAAACTGTATTCATGATTCCTGCGTGAAGTCAGATAGTCGCCGTACCAGCTTTCATAAACCAGAGGCCAGCCACGTTCATGGAGCAATTGATTTTGGTAGACCAGGATGGAATCAACGAATACATGCGTGTTGGACCAATAGGACAGTCCCAGCGTACAGATGATGATCGCAAGAAGGATCCAGCCAATCCGTTTCGACATTGCCGCCGAAACAACGTTTTCAGATGCAGTGAGTTTTTCGTCTGGGCCCACATCCCAAATCTCCTCGGCAAACAGAAACAGAGCAAAGAGAACCGTCAGGCCGACAATCACGCCTGCCCATTCGGAATAGGTAACCGCGAGAATTGCAGAAATCGTCGCGTTAATACAAAGAAGAGTCTTTAAGGAAAATCGCATGGCCCTGGCCTTCGAACTTAGGTGTCCGTCCAAACTCACCAAACACCGCGATTAGCGTTCGATCGAGCCGTCCACTTTGCGCGAGATCGCCCAGCGGAGCTGAAACCGCCTCATCCAATCGCGGAAACGACCACTTCATTCCAAACAGTCCGTTGCCTTCGGAACGAATGCTCATTTCAATGCATCAGTCGATTTGATGACCCAAGCTGCGGCGGGAATCATCTGGCATCCCATGATTATAGCTTTTTCGGCATCCGCCTTACGATAGCTTTTGTGGGCGATTCTGTAGACGTCGCGAATGTCGGTGGCAACGACTTGGCGATTCCAACTATCAACTAGTCCGGTCAAAGCCAGTGGGCGCGGAGCCAGAGCAGCGGCGATGTCGTTCAAGTCGCCCGTGGTCAAAGCGCCGGGAATGACGACATCGTGCGGAATGTATACGTGCTGCTTTTCGAGCACGGAACGAAAGCCTGTCAATCCGCCGCGTACGTAGACGGTAGCAATCTTGTCGTCGAACAATCCACCGAGCAATGCTAGTAGTCCACCAAGCGGTTCTGCTTGACGAGGCAAGTTGCCGATGCGGCGTGGCATGACGAAGTCGCGATCGTTTGCATTCATTTTGGAAAAACTGTCTCCCCAAAGCGAAATCTTTTCCGGATCGTAAGGCCCTAGCTCGCGGGCAAACTTGATGATGGTCCGCAACTCGCTCAGCCGGCCGCCGACCGTGGTGCCGCCCAGCATCAATTCTGTCGAAGATCGTCCCGTGTCGGCGCTATATCGCCCGCGATCGTTGCCGGGCTTTGTTTCGCCCGTCCCGCGAAAGTCAGGCAAAAACACGCCAAAGCCGTATTTAATGAACTTGGCAATGTCCTCGGAACGGTTCTTCAGAAATCCTTCCTTGCCCGCCTGGGCGAGTCCGATCACGAGTGGAATCTTCTTGAACCTTCGAATCTTGGCGGGCATGAACACGAAGACTGGAACCTTGATTCCATTCTCAAATTCGAACGAGTACATCAGGTGTTCCGTGCCGGACAATTCCCCGTGATACGAGCCCCGTTGTATCTTTGCGGGTTTTTTTGGCTCGACATCGCCCAGCACGGCCGACCAGCGCCGACGAAGGTCATCCCGTTGTTTCTCAATGGAGAGTTTCTCCCGCACGGAACGTGCCGCGGCAATTCGTTCATCGGCGAGCGAAGGCAAGATGCCGACTAATCGGCCCGGCTTCAACTCCTTCTCCACGTCTTCTTTCATGCACAACAGGACGCTGCTGTCGAGGCGTTGCGAAAACTCGGTCGCGGAGATATTGAACCACTGTTTGAACGCCGTGTGAATCTTCTCACGATGAAACTTGCCAATGTGTGTACAGTGCGTCGCTTCGGGCGGTCGTCCGCGCAATTCACCGCGGCCGTGCGTGAACGCCAGGTTGTCCGGCGTTTCACACAACCCATAAATCGTGTGCAGACGCTT
This sequence comes from uncultured Pirellulaceae bacterium, assembly GCA_964343305.1. Lineage (GTDB taxonomy): Bacteria > Planctomycetota > Planctomycetia > Pirellulales > Pirellulaceae > CAYFJO01. Next base: position 2,164 of record CAYFJO010000140.1, read on the forward strand.
CCACACGGGATCTCGTTCGCGGTGCCAACTGAACTCGTGTGCGAAAATCAATCGCCGAGGTGCGATGCCGCCGACGATCACCCAAGGCAGAAATCCATCGGCCGCCGACAGTCGCAAGTTGCGAGTCGATTCCCAACCGCCGCTGCCTGCGTAGTTAAAAGTTTTTTCAACATCTTCCGGCAACGGAAATCGAGTCTCCGGTTGGGGACCGCCGAAGTTGAACGGAACGGCGCACGTGATTCGTTCATCAACCGCCGCACAAACCGCCGCCGGATCGCCGCCACCCGCCACTGCGCCCAACAGGCAGATTCGTTTTGGGTCGATTCCTTTTTGAGCTAGCAACACATCCACACAGCGCAAAAGATCCCACACCATCCAGCCGATCAAGCTGTCGCCGACCAGGTGCAATTGCATCGCCGTGTCGTAGCGAAAGTAATAATCCTGGCGACTGACGCGAAATTCTTCGGTGTAATCACTCGATGAAACAAACGGATGTTGCCGCCGTTCGCCGTGGCCCAAATGATCGGGCACCAACACCAAGCAGCCGGCCATTGCCCACGTCATGCCCATGTCCTGCAGCTCGCCATGTTCCTTTGGCCGATGATGGCTGTGACAAAGGATGATTCCGGGCATCGACTCGGCCGGCTCGTCGGGCACATAAAGATTCGCAGTGACCCACAAACCGGGACGGCTTTCGAAAACCAGGTTTTGAATGCGAACGCCGTTGCCCTTGGTTTCGCCTGTAATGCGGATGTTGATCTTCTCGGGTGGACTTGGGAAATCGCCGAGCGACTTGCGCAGTGCATCAAGGCGTGGTTTACGAAACGCTTCCCAATCTTCTCGCGTTTTGATCTTGTGCCACTCGGCACTGCTGCGGTCATTCGCCGCTTGCAGTCGCTGACGAAGATCGTCGCGGACCATCGAACGCAAATCATCTTGATCGTCATTCTCGTAAAGACTTGGCGACAACTTGCTTATCGCAGGAGCAAGTTGTTCCACATCAACTTCATCTTCACAGAATGCCGGCAGTGCGATGATCGAAACGAGCGTTGCGATCGCGAATCGCTGACGAAACGTGAATTTGAACATCGGACACCTCAGGCAAAGATTTGGGGGACTCGGCAGGCCGTCGATTGATTGCCCGTCAGCATAACGCTTGTTGGTTGAGCACGCCAACTTCTCAATTTTTTTTGAACACTGCGTGCTGGCTTGTTGTCACGGCGATTCAGTGGAGTTAAAGTTGGCGTAAATCGTTCCCAACAAATTGTCCTACGGAGATACCAAAATGCCCATCTCTCGAATCAACATCGTCCTTTCAGCTTTTGTTTCTTTCGGTCTCGTGTTTTCGACGTCATCTTTCGGCCAAAATGGCGTTTGGACCGACGCGGCCGATAAATCGTTGCCGCAAGACTTCGCGATCCAAGGCGAATATGTCGGCTCCATCAAAGGTGGCGACAAGCTGGGCTGCCAAGTAATCGCGCTGGACAAAGGTGCGTTTCAAGCAGTCGTCTATCCAGGCGGGCTGCCCGGTGCGGGATGGGACGGAAAGAACAAATCACTGATGTCCGGAAGGTTGGACGGTGACAAAGCAACTTTTGAGCCGGCGACCGGCGATCGCAAGTATCTCGCCGGTGGTGCGGATCAGTTTTCCGCCACCAAGTCCTTCCCACCGGATGGTCACCAAGAACTGTCCGGCACGATCGCCGATGGAGCATTGACCGGCAAGACGGCCGACGGAAAATCGTTTGAGCTGAAGAAGACCACGCGCGAAAGCAAGTCACTCGGCATGCAACCTCCAAAAGGCGCGGTCGTCTTGTTCGACGGCACGAGCAAAGATGAATGGAACGGCGGACGGCTTGATGAAGAAACCAAGTTGCTAAACACCGACGGCAAAGATATTCGAACGAAACGAAAGTTCAACAACTACACGATGCACGTCGAGTTCCTGTTGCCGTACAAACCAGCCGGCCGAGGCCAAGGTCGGGGCAACAGCGGCTTTTATCAAGTCGACCACTACGAAGTGCAGATTCTGGATTCGTTTGGTCTTGAGGGTTTGGATAACGAATGTGGAGGCGTCTACAAAAAGGCATCGTCGCTAGTCAACATGTGCCTGCCGCCGCTGCAATGGCAGACTTACGACGTGGAGTTCACCAACGCAATTGCCCAGGACGGCAAGAAGACCAAGAACGCGTTCCTGACCGTCAAATTGAACGGCGTTGTGATTCACGACAACCTGGAAATCAATGGCAAAACCGGCGGCAGCCGCGCCGAAGCCGAAGGAACGCCCGGCCCGATCAAACTCCAAGGCCACGGTAACCCGCTGCAATTCCGAAACGTTTGGATTGTTGAAAAGTAGTCGGCGGTTCCCTGGGTTCGCTCCTTGACGGCCGTCCGGTCCCTGGGAGTTCACCGTCGGTGTGCTACCACGCCTTGGTCGCGCCCGGCACGGCACACGCGTACAGACCGTCTGGGTTGGATTTGACCGGCGGTGCGGCGTCGAAGGCCAGCACTTTGGGTGACAGGTCAAGGTCAGAGTTGATCGCCTCGTCCCAAGTGACAACCTTGCCGGAATAGGTTGCCATCCGTCCCATGATGGCCGTCATCGTGCTGGTGGCACCATAGTCGCCTTCGTTGTATGGCCGCCCGGCCAGCAAAGCGTCGAACAGGTCTTCGTGCTCAACCTGGTGGCCGTCGCGCTCCCGTTCCCACTGCAACGGCTCTTTGCCGTCGACGTGAATCACGCTGCGGCCGTGTCCCTCAATTTCGGCCCGCCCTTTCGTGCCGTGAGCGTGTTCGGAAAAGCTGTTCCAGCAGCCGGGAATGTGACGGCAAAGACTCATCAGCTTTGAGCCGTCGGCATAGGTGAACTCGACCGTGTGGTGATCAAAGATCTCGCCGTAGTCTTTGCCTTTCCGCACTTGCCGGCCGCCCATGCCGTTGCAGCGCACGGGGTGACCATCCTTCAGCCAATTGATCACGTCCAGATCGTGCACGTGTTGTTCGACGATGTGGTCGCCGCTGAGCCAGGTGAAGTAGTACCAGTTGCGAATCTGGTAGTGCATTTCGGTTTCGGCTGTTTCGCGCGGTCGCACCCACACGCCGCCGGAGCAGAAGTAGGCTCGCATGAGATGGATGTCGCCGATCAGCCCGTCTTGCAGCCGGCGGATGACCTCTTTGTGCTTCGTTTCGTGGCGCAAGTGGTGTCCCACGGCGACGGCCAGGCCTTTTTTCTTGGCTTCTTGATTCGCGGCCAGAATCCGTCGCACGCCCGGCGCGTCGACAGCGACCGGCTTCTCCATAAAGACATGTTTGTCGGCCTTCACAGCGGCCTCGAAATGCGCCGGTCGGAATCCAGGCGGCGTACAAAGAAGAACCATGTCGACATCGCAATCGATCGCGTTCTGGTAAGCGTCCAAACCGACGAATTGTCGCTCTTTGGGCACGTCGACCTTGTCCCCAAGTCTGGACTCGAGGGCCCGCAAACTGATGTCCAATCGTTGTTGAAACGCGTCGGCCATCGCCACCAGTTTGACATTGGCTTTGGTGCGCAGCGCGTTCACCGCCGCTCCGGACCCGCGCCCGCCGCACCCAATCAATGCGATCTTGATTTCGTCGTTGCCTGCGGTGTTCATCATCTGCTCCTTGGCGGGAAAAAGTTGTAAAGACAGCAACCTCAATCCAGAAACTATCATTATTATGAGAGCGTTGAACATTTACAACGACGTGACCGGACCGGCAGGCCAATCCGTCGTCTTTCTGCTTTGCAGATTGTTGTTTTCTTGTACCCACTTCTTGATGCCCAATTACCCACGGATGGCGTGGGAACTATCCGAACGACATTCTCAGCAGTCTCCGATGAGCGCGCGGCCGAACTAAGGCAATCGATCTCGGAATGTGGCCCAGCCCTGGGCGATCACTTTGTTAGCGGCAGCGGCAATGAGGCTGCCGCCGATCGGTTTGAGCAAACCGCCCAACTTCGTGACCTCGGCATTCCAGTTCAACTGTGTCAGCGTGTCGCGCGCAGACAGTTCGATGGACGTCTCGACAACGGCCGACGACCCGATCCCTTTGCTAGTGACGCAAATCCGCATTGATTTGGGCGGCTGCTGGTCCCGGATATCCAGGGTTACCTTGAGCGTGCCCTTGAGGAACGAGAGTCCGGGCCGGACGCGACACACCAACAGCCCTGACTCGTCCTGTTCAGCACTCTCCAACGCCGGCAAGCAGTTCGCCAAAAAGTTGGCGTCGGCAAGACAGGCCCAGACTTCGGCCGGCGGCCGTGAGAAATGCTCTTCGCCTGACAACTGCAACATCTTCGGAACTCGTGGGTTCATCATTTTTCGCGGTCTTTGGTGAGCACCGCCGCCAACCTTAATATTATGCTATACTAACAAGCATATCGATGATTTCGCAAACCGCCGTGTTGGCTTTGCAGGCTATTTTTTAACTGGCGGATCAAAAGGGCGTGCGGTGTACGAAGGGCCCGGCCCGACCGGGTTCTCAGCTTTAAAAGTAATCGCAATGCACTCGATCGTTTCCACATTTGTGCTGCTGTTGTGCGTTGCAGAGCCGGATGTCGCGCCGACGGCCAAAACACCTAATGCCTCGCTTTGTTGCATCCAGGTGCGCCAGGGCCTTCAAGTCGAGCTGATTGCTGCCGAACCCCTGGTCGCAGACCCGATCGCCATTGCCTGGGGAGCGGATGGCAAGTTGTGGGTCGTCGAGATGCGCGATTATCCTTCGGGCGGGGAAAAGGGGACAGGCGGACGAATCAGCTACCTGGAAGACACCGACGACGACGGGAAGTACGACCGATCGACGGTATTCCTGGAAGACCTGGATTCCCCGACGGGTGTGATGCCGTGGCGCAAGGGCGTTCTGGTCACGTGCGCGCCGGATATTTTCTATGCCGAGGACACGGACAGCGATGGTAAGGCCGACCGGCGCGAAGTGCTGTTCACAGGTTTCGTCGAAGGAAATCCGCAGCATCGCGTGAATGGCCTGCGCTACGGACTGGACAACTGGATTTACTGTGCCAACGGCGACAACGGTGGAAGAATCAAGTCGCTCAAAACCGGCCACGAAGTCGACATCCACGGCCACGATTTTCGCATCCGCCCGGACGAAGGTCTGCTCGACCCGCAAACCGGCATGTCGCAATTCAGTCGCTGCCGTGACGATTGGGGCAACTGGTTTGGCGGCAACAGCGCGTTCCCGCTCTGGCACTGTGTGCTGGCGGACCGTTACCTTCGCCGCAATCGCCATGTGGCGGCGCCCGATCCGTACGTAGAAGTCATGGACCCACCTTTGCACGCGCCGGTTCATCCAATCAGTCCAGCACTTCCCCGCTTGAACGAGCCGCATTCGGCCAATCGTTTTACTTCCGCGTGTGGAGCTGCTGTTTATCGCGACGAACTGTTCGGCCCGGCTTTCGGCCGCAGCTATTTCGTCTGCGAGCCGGCTCACAATCTGGTCCGCTGCGAACTCATGACAGACCGCGGCGTGACGTTTGCCAGCAAGGCGGATGATGAACAGTCGGAGTTTCTCGCTTCGACCGACAATTGGTTCCGTCCAGTTCAAGTACGCACAGGTCCGGACGGGGCCCTGTGGGTTGTCGACATGTATCGCCTGGTCATCGAGCACCCAGAATTCATCCCCAGGCATTTGCACGCTCGGCTTGATTTCCGCGCCGGCACCGGCAAAGGCCGCATTTACCGTGCTCTTCCCGTGGACAAGCAGCCTCGGAAGGTTCCCCGGCTGAATCGGCTGAATACGGCGGATCTGGTGGCCGCGCTGGACAGTCCGAACGGACCGCAGCGCGACATGGCACAACAACTGCTTGTGCAGCGTCACGACAAGAGTGCGATCCCGTTGCTCGAACAACTTGTCGCTAAGAGCAAACGAGCAACTTGCCGCTTGCACGCCCTCTGCACTCTCGACGGACTCGACGCCGCAAACAACCAGGTGCTTCGGAAAGTCCTGCTTGACCCACACCCCTCGGTCCGCCGCCACGCAGTGCGAATCTGCGAGTCCAAGCTTGCCAAAGCGACAAAATTGCAGACGACTCTGCTTCAATTGATTGACGATCCCGATCCGCGAGTACGGCTCCAATTGGCCAGCAGTCTCGGCGAGTGGGACGATGCGCGAGCTGGCCGCGCGCTGTCACAGATCGCAGTCAACGACGCTCAAGATCGTTTTATCGTCGCCGCGGTAATGAGTTCTGCCACGAAGTATCCCGGCGAAGTCCTAGCCGGGGCTCTGCGACAAAGCGATCGCACAGCAGAGCACGCGGAGCTGATTAAAGACCTATTGGTCATGTCGCTCAATTCCGCCAATGAAACGGTCTGCGCGTTTGGGTTGAATCAAGTTGCCGCGGCCGAGCACGACTCGCATGACGCGTGGCAGCTCGAGGTAGTGGCCGGCCTGCTTGACTACCTGGATCGCCGCAACGGTTCTCTGCGAGAGCTTGCTGAAGAGTCGGGCGGCGAACTACGTTCGGCGATTCACTCACTCAGCAGAGTGTTTACATCAGCGCGCAGGATCGCGGTGGACCAGAAAGCATCGTGTGAAATACGGGCCAGTGCAGCGCGGCTGTTGGGACGGGGACTGCGAAAGCACGACGAGGATATGGAAACGCTGGCAACTCTGCTTCTCCTGCAATCGCCTGCCCCTTTGCAAGAGGCCGCAGTCGCTGCTCTGGGAAAACTTCACCGTCCGGACGTGCTGGAGACATTGCTCGACGGTTGGCGGCAACATAGTCCGCGTCTGCGGGATCAGATTCTCGACATTTTGGTCAGCCGTCCCGGTTGGATGCTCCAGTTGCTGAAACAGATCGAGTCAAAACGAATCTCTCCTTCGGCGATCGGTCTGCGACATCGCGGCCCTCTGATCGCCCACAGTTCTGACCGTGTACGTCGTCGGGCGGCCGCCGTCTTTGACAAAGCGGTTGATGCGGACCGAGAGCGAGTCATTCGCCGGTATCATGTCGCGCTCGACCTGACTGGCAAACCCAAACGCGGCGGAGTGATCTTCCAGAAGAAATGCTCCGCCTGTCACCAGCCGCCGAAGACGGGACATCACACCGGTCCCGACCTGTGGGCATTGAGGGATCGTTCGCCCCAAACCTTGCTGGTCGGGATTCTGGATCCGAACCGCGCGGTAGAGCCGCGGTACGTCAGTTACAGCGCTGTGACGACTGACGGTCGGATTCTGACAGGAGTTTTGCCAAGCGAAACGGGCAACGCGATCACGCTGGTCGATCAGCAAGGCAAACGCCACGTATTGCTGCGATCTGAATTGGCGGAATTGAAAAGTACCGGCAAGTCGCTCATGCCCGACGGTCTAGAAACAGAGATCCCCGATCCGCAGGACCTGGCCGATTTGCTGGCTTACCTCTCCGCTGATCGACCGCCAGCGCAGCAAGGCTCAGGCGAACGATAGAACCCTATCCATGAATAATCCGGGGTCACCGGATGTCGGCCGCACGAACTGTACTACACGTGCAACACATGGTTTCTGCGATCCGGTGGTGTCCTAACTTTGTGTGGCTTGAAGAATCGCAGCCCGGCTACTCGCACTAGCCGGGCTGCTAAGACCATGCGGACACACAATTAGGACACTACCCGCGATCCGATGCCCTCGACGAAATTCGGATTCGTGTGATAAACTTCGGGATTCTCGCCAACATTGTCAACCGAGACACCGACCCGTGATCCTTATTCTTAAATCCGACGCCACACTCGAACAAATTGACCACGTTGTCCAGCGCGTTGAAGAACTGGGCTATCAAGCTCATCTGAGCCGCGGCACGTATCGGACGATCGTCGGAATCATCGGTGACGAAGACAAATTACGGGCCGAGCCGTTGACGGCCATTCCCGGCGTGCTGGAAGTCATCCCCGTGCTGCCGCCGTATCGGCTGGCCAGCCGCGAAGCCCATCCGCAAGACAGCATCGTAAAAGTCGGCGAAGTCAGTGTCGGCGACGGCCATCTCGGCATGATCGCGGGCCCCTGTGCCGTCGAGAGCGAGGGTCGAATGCGCTCGATTGCCGCGGCGGTGAAAGCAGCCGGTGCAAATATTCTTCGTGGTGGAGCGTTCAAGCCCCGCACCAGTCCGTATTCATTTCAAGGATTGGGCGAAGACGGATTGAAAATCTTGCGAGGCACCGGCGAAGAGTTTGGGATGCCCGTGGTCAGCGAAGTGATGGACCCGCGGCGAGTGGAACTGGTGAATGAATACACCGACATGCTGCAGATCGGTGCTCGCAATATGCAGAATTTTGTCTTGTTAACGGAAGTCGGCAAAACGCAAAAGCCGGTCCTGTTGAAACGCGGAATGAGTGCGACCGTCGCCGATTTGTTGATGAGCGCCGAGTACATTTTGTCGCAAGGCAATCCCAACGTCGTGCTGTGCGAACGCGGTGTGAAGAGCTTTGATACAGAGACCCGCAATCTTTATGACGTGGCATCCGTGGCGTTGGCCAAGCAATTGAGCCACCTGCCAATCATTGTGGATCCGAGTCATGCAACCGGACGGCCGGACTTGATTCCGGCCTGTGCACTCGCGGGAATTGCTGCTGGAGCGGATGGCGTTCACATCGAAGTTCACGACTGTCCCGAAGAAGCCAAGTCGGACGGCGCACAGGCATTGCTGCCGGATCAATACGCGGCACTTGCAAAACAAATGCGGCAACTGGCCGAGGTATTTGGAAAGACGATTTCTTAATCACGAGGAGCGGACGCTTGAGACGCATGTTTATTGCCGGCAACTGGAAAATGAATTTGACGCGGGACGAGTGTGTCGCATTGGCCAAGGGCATCGCGGACGCGGTCGCTCAGGGATCCCAAGTCGAAGTGGCCGTGTGTCCGCCAAGTGTCTATTTGGATGCGGTGCACGGTGTGACGGACGGCTCGCAGGTCGGACTCGGCGCCCAAAACATGTACTACAAACCCAACGGTGCTTTCACCGGCGAGTTGAGTGCATCCATGCTGTGCGACATCGGCTGCCAGTATGTCATCCTGGGCCACAGCGAACGCCGCCACATTCTGGGTGAGACGGATGAAGCGATCAACAAGAAGGTCCACGCGGCCCTCGCTGCCGGTTTGATTCCGATTGTGTGCGTTGGCGAGTTGTTGGAAGAACGTGAAGGAGGAAGAACGCTGGAAGTCGTGCAAAGACAATTCGACGGCTCGCTGGCGGGCCTTTCGGACGAACAAATGTCGAAAGTTGTCATTGCCTACGAGCCGGTTTGGGCGATCGGCACGGGAAAAGTCGCGACGCCCGAGCAAGCGGAGGAAGTCCATGCCGATCTTCGCAAAATCATGGAAACCCGCTACAATTCCGACGTTGCCGCCCAAGTAAGGATTCAATACGGCGGCAGCGTAAAACCAGACAATGCCGCCGAACTTTTGGCGAATGACAATATTGACGGCGCGTTGGTTGGCGGCGCGTCTTTGAAAGTTGACAGTTTTCTGGGAATCATAAACGCGACGAAATAATCAAAGACGAATCGCGTTGACACTAAAGGGATTGTGAAATGTTCGAACCGATGTTTGCTTACGGGCAAATGGTGCTTTTGGCCAATTGGATGCATTGGGTCTTTGGCCCGGCGATCTTTCTTACCTCCTTTGTTTTGATTGTCTTGGTGCTGCTGCAACGCGGACGCGGCGGCGGTTTGGCCGGCGCACTAGGCGGAATGGGCGGGCAAAGCGCATTCGGCACGAAGGCCGGTGACGTCTTCACGAGGCTGACAACCATCATCACCATTATCTGGATTCTTCTTTGCATCACCGCAATCAAAGCGATGACCGATGTCAATCGTGGAGCGCGCGGAGTGCCGCCAAACAATGTCACCGACGTCAATGAACTCCCAAACGAAGTTCCCGTCGGAGCAAAAAAGAACGCGAAGGTCGGTATTACGGTTAAGGCAAACGACCCGGATGGCGACAATTCGAAGATTCGATTCGAGATGACCGTGAACGTGCGCGGAGCGGCGATTGGTGGTGGTGCGAGTTCAAGGAAACCAGGTGCCGACGGCCGATTCAAGATCGCCCCAACCAGTGGAGTGATCACCGTCGATGATTCGTCGAAATTGACTGAGCCAGGCGAACATGAGATTCGCGTCCAAGTGATCGATGAGAAAAAACTGAGTTATCTCAAGCGTTTTACAATCAAAGTTGTCGGCGAGGAAGACAGTGACGATTCGACATCAGACGACGACAGCGATGACTCGGAAGACGGAGATGACGCTGACGCCGCCGATGACTCCGACGATTCAGATGACGCCGACGCGGACAAAAACGACGCCACCGATTCCGACGAAGACAGTGACGATTCGTCCAGCGACGGTGACAACGCCGCAGATGATTCAGAAGCAAAGACGAACTCGGACACGAAAACCAATCCCGCATCCGGCGATTCTGAGAAGACATCTGGCAATTCAGAATCTGGCGATGACAACGGCTAAATGAGGTTACGCCTTGCTTCTTAGCATGACAGGCCACGGCGAAGCCCAATGCCAGCAAAACGGAACGACCGTCGCGGTTGAAGTCCGTACGATTAACAACCGCTATTTCAAGTTGTCGGTCCGAGGCGGCGAAGGCACGAGTTCTTTGGAGCCGAAAATCGAGGGAGTTGTCCGCAAGTCGATTCGACGCGGAACCGTTCAAGTCTCCCTAAAGATCGACCGGGAGTTTTCGCCCGAAGATTATCGGATCAACGAAGCCGTTCTGCGAAGCTATCGCCAGCAACTCGAATCGCTACAAGACGACTCCGATAAGAGAGCGATTTCGCTGGATGCGCTCTTAACTTTGCCGGGCGTCGTCGATGAGCAAGGCACGACGCGAGCCGATCTGGAAAGCGAGTGGCCGATCATTGAGCAGACAGTCAGCGACGCGTTGAACAATCTGAATTCCATGCGCACTGACGAAGGCCGCGCGATGGGAGAAGACCTGGCCGCCAACTGTGCAACGATTGCCGCAGAATTGGATCAAATTGCCGAGCGTGCTCCTTTGGTCGCCGACGGCTATCGCCGGCGACTCGAAGAGCGTTTGAACAATTGGCTTGCTGAGCATGATGTTAAGGTGGAACAAAGTGACTTGGTACGTGAAGTCGGCGTGTTTGCTGATCGCTGCGACATCTCGGAAGAGATCGTGCGGCTGCGAAGCCACTTGGAGCAGTTCGACACAATGATGAAGGCCGACGAGAGCAACGGTCGAAAGCTGGAGTTTCTCACCCAGGAAATGTTTCGCGAAACGAACACGATCGGATCCAAAGCCAACGACGCCGAAATTGCTCGCCACGTGATTGAAATCAAGGCGGCAATCGAACGCATGCGTGAGATGATTCAAAATGTGGAGTAGTCATTGGTCCTTGACAAATCTGTAGCTGCACTCGCCAGAGTGCGGACGAAGTCGGACGAATCCGCGTTCTGGCGAACGCAGCTACGAGCAAATGACAGTTGACCAAACAAGACTCGTAATCATTTCCGGCCCATCAGGTGCTGGAAAATCGACAGTGGTTCAAGAGCTGCTGACGTCCTGCCCGTTGCCGCTGGTCCTGAGCGTGTCGGCGACGACGCGGCCACCCCGCGAAGGCGAGGCGGACGGTGTCAATTATCATTTTTTGTCACACGAAGAATTCGTCCAACGCCGGGAGAACGACGAATTCCTGGAATGCAAAGAAGTTTTTCGCCAGGGACAATGGTATGGCACGCTGCGCAGCGAAGTGTCCACTGGCCTAGAATCCGGAAAATGGGTACTTTTAGAGATTGATGTTGAAGGTGCGTTGTCGGTTTTGGAGCAAACTCCGGATGCCATCACGTTTTTCGTTCATCCGGGATCGCTGGAAGAACTGGAAAAACGCCTTCGCCATCGCGGAACGGATACCGAAGAAGCCATCCATCGCCGGCTGGAAACCGCCCGGCACGAAATGTCGCTGAGACATCATTACCAACACGAAGTGATCAACGACGACCTGCCCAGCGCGGTCGAAGAAATCTGCCGACTACTTCAACGCAGTGGAGACTAGCGTCACATGCTCGAAGATCTCAAAGAAGAAGAAATCGTCAACAAAGTTGGCGGTCGTTTTAAACTGTCAACCTTGATCCAGAAGCGACTGGTGCAACTTAACGGCGGCAGTCGTGCGCTGGTCGAAATGGACACGTCCGACAAAATGGAAATCGTCTTGCAAGAGATTCTGCGAGACAAGATCTATCTCGATACGACTGGCGAAGTGAGAATCTCGGGCGAACTTCCCGACACCAGCGCCGAGCCGACGCTGGATCTCGAAAACCTGTAGCAGGCCGATGATGAAAGGCCGCGAAATCGTAATCGGAGTCACCGGTGGCATCGCCGCTTACAAAACAGCGGCGTTGGTCAGCAAGCTGGTTCAATCCGGCGCGGATGTCACGGTTGCGATGACCACTGCCGCTCAGAAATTCGTCGGTCCAACAACCTTTGCGGCGCTCACCGGACGCCCGGTTGCCACGGCGGTCTTTGACGAAGGCCATTATCCGGTTGGTGCACACATTGAACTTGTTGAGCGCGCCGAGTTGCTTTGTGTCGCGCCTGCGACGGCCGATTTCATGGCGCGGATCGCGAACGGGTTTGCCGACGACTTGCTGAGCACGCTGTACCTTTCGTTCACTCGCACCGTGCTGCTTGCACCAGCAATGAATTGCAAAATGTGGGAGAAGTCGTCGGTGCAAAGAAACGTTGCCCAGCTCCGCGAGGATGGAGTTCAGTTTGTCGATCCGGGTGAAGGTTGGCTGAGTTGCCGCAAGAAAGGCGTCGGTCGAATGGCGGAGCCCGATGAAATCCTGACGGCGATTGGGCAGCTATTGTCCAACTGACCTCGTATGGCACGAATTCTTATCACTTCCGGCCCGACGCGCCAGTATCTCGATCCGGTTCGCTATTTGACCAACGCATCGAGTGGACGTATGGGCAGTTGTCTTGCTGCCGCGGCCATCGGGGCTGGTCACGAAGTGGTGATTGTCAGCGGGCCGGTCGAAGTGGAATACCCGGCGGGCGCGACGGTGATTGACGTAACTTCCACCGAGGAGATGCTGGAGAGAAGCCGCGAAGCCTTCGCAAATTGCGACGGTCTGATCGGAGCGGCCGCCCCTTGCGACTATCGACCGGTCAAAGTGGCATCCAACAAAATCGCCAAAACCGGCGAACCGCTTTCACTTCACCTGATCGAAACACCGGACGTCGTGGCGACACTCGGCGCGGAAAAACGGCCGGATCAGTGGATGGTTGGTTTCGCGCTCGAAACCGAGGACCAAAGATTTCGCGCCCTGACAAAGCTCGAAAAAAAGAGCTGCGATCTGATGGTGCTGAATGGCCCGGAGGCGATGAACTCGTTGGAAAACTTCGTCGAAATCATCGATCCCAACGGGGAGGTGATCGAAACGATCGATGGCACGAAAGAATTCGTCGGGAAAGAGATCCTGACTGTGATTCAGCGGCGACTGGTGGAAAGACCCCGAAAATAGAGTTCCGGTCGCGCCAGGACTGGATTATCGATCGCAACGAGGGTAAATAGGGAACTCCGTCGCGTCCCATTGCATCTCAACGGCAGCTACCCGGATTATTCATGAACCGCCGTCCAAACGACGTAATGTTCTCTGTGAAAAGGAGTTGCGGCTATCTTGCCTAAAACACCGCGCAAATTCGAATCCACACTAACCCGACGCGCAAGCGAGGGGCGACATTCAAGACCTCTCGCTTGCGCGTCGGGTTAGTGAATAATCCACGCTAGTCTTTCCAACATTTCCAATCTAATCAGACCCGATCAGGCAGAATCATTATGAAACGCTTCCATTCCATGGCCGCTGGCCACCTTCTTCTTTTGGTCGCCTCGCTCATTTGCCTCCACGACGACGCCGTAGCACAGTCGATCGAACGAGACCGAGCCACCGCGGACAAGTTGTACAACGACGGCAATTGGAAAGATGCTTACGACATCTTCCACAAGATTTGCCTGAACAAAGACAATTCGGAACGTAAGGTTGCCCAGGATTTGGTCAAAGCGGTGCAGTGTCTGAATTACTTGGGACGACAAAAGGAATTCGACGCCCTGTTGGAAAACACCGTCGAAGCCCACAGCAAAAAGTGGCGAGTATTGCAGGCGGTTGCGAATCAATATCTGGTGGCCAACCAGCATCAACACTACGGCTACATAATCTCCGGCAAGTTCGAGCGTGGAGAACATCGTGGGGGCGGGCGTGTGGCCAATTCGTTGGAACGAGACCGGATTCGGGCCTTGCAGCTTCTGACGATGGCCATGCCGTTGGCCAACAAAGACGAAAACAAAAGCGAAGTCGCATCCTTCTACATGAGCGTCGCGAACAACTTGCTTTACAACCGCGGCTATTACGAAGCATGGCGGCTGCAGTACAAGTCGAAGCTGGACGAGTTGCCCGACTACGACGACGGGTACCCTTATTTTCGCAATTGGTCGGGAGCGCCAGTCGATGCAAACGGCGAGCCGATCTACCACGCGATTGGCGGTTCGTGGGACGGGGCCCAAACGGATGGCGAGCGTTGGCGGTGGTGCCTAGTCCAAGCGTTGGAATTCGACCCGAACAGACGCAACCAAATTCGTTGGCAACTCGCTCAATTCGGCCAACAGCAGTTCGGTGTCCAAACAATGCAACACTACGGCTATGGACGTCATTTCGCGGGACGGGCCGACGTGGACGATGGCACGGAAGATGAAAGCGGCACGTACGACCTTCACACGTTGAAAGAGAACGAAACGATCGCCCGGCTGGCCACCGGAATCAAACGATTCGAGCTGCCCGACGACTACAATTTCATCAAGATCTATCAGGCGATCGCCGTCGACCCGAAGACCGGCAATGGGGAAAACTCGCTGAACGCGCTGGCCAACGTGTTCCTCAATCGGCGTCAGTATGTCACCGCCGCGGACTATTGGCGCAAGAGCATGGACGCTTATGGAAACGCGAGTTGGAAGCAAGAACAACTCAAGCAAATTGTCGGCAACTGGGGCGCGTTCGAAGCCACCAGCACTCAGCCGGCCGATCAAGGCGCGACGGTCGAGTACCGCTTCCGCAACGGCAAGAGCGTCCGCTTTACGGCTCACGAAATCAAAGTCAGCCAGTTGCTGGACGACGTCAAAGCCTATCTGAAGAGCGATCCCCAAAAACTCAATTGGCAACAGGCGCAAATCTCCAACATTGGCTGGCGGCTGATCAACGATGCCAAACGAAACGAAAAATACATCGGCGATCAAGTGGCGACCTGGAAACTGGATCTCAAGCCACGCAAGAACCACTACGACCGGCGCATCACGGTTACCACGCCGCTTCAGAAATCCGGTGCCTACCTGCTGACGGCCAAGATGAACGACGGCAACACTTGCAAGATCATTCTTTGGGTATCGGACACGGCGATCGTCAAGAAGCAACTGCCCAACAGGGCACTTTACTTCGTCTGTGACGCGGCGACTGGCAAACCGATCGAACGCGCCAACTTGGAATTCTTCGGCTGGTACCAAAAGCACATTCGCGGCAATCAATACCAGATTGTCACAGCCAACTTTGCCGAAGTGACAGACAAAGATGGCCAGATCCAGCCGGATCCCCGCGACTTGCAATCGGGCAACTACCAATGGCTGATCACCGCCCGCGACAAAAAAGGCCGGTTCGCATTTCACGGGTTTTCGCACGTGTGGTACGGCCAGCGTCACGATCCGGAATACAACCAAACCAAGTCGTTCGTCATCACCGACCGGCCGGTTTATCGTCCGGGACAGAAGGTCCATTTCAAGGCCTGGGTTCGCCACGCTCAGTATGACAAGGACGATGTATCCCAGTATGCGAACAAGTCGATCAGTGTGTGGCTGGACGACCCGAAGGGCAATCGGGCCTTGAGCGTCACGAAAAAGGCAGACCAGTTTGGCGGCATCGTTGGTGAATATGAAATCCCAGCCGACGCGACGCTGGGCCAATATCACGTTGGCACCAACTGGGGCGGAGTACATTTCCGCGTCGAGGAATACAAAAAACCCGAATTTGAAGTCTCGATCGAAGCACCAACCGAGCCGGTGATGCTGGGTGAAAAGATCACGGCGACGATCAACGCCAAATACTACTTCGGATCGCCGGTGACCAAAGCGACGGTCAAATACAAGATCGTGCGAAACGACCATTCCAATGACTGGTATCCGTACATGCATTGGGACTGGTGCTATGGGCCAGGGTACTGGTGGTTCTGCTACGACTATCCTTGGTATCCGGGCTGGTCTGAGTGGGTCGGATGCATGCGACCGATTCCGTGGTGGTGGGGATATCACAATCCCAATCCGCCGGAAGTCGTCGCCGAGCGCGAAGTCGAAATCGGCGAGGACGGCGTTGTCGAGGTCGAAATCGACACGGCGTTGGCCAAGGAACTGCACGGCAACAAGAACCACAAGTACACGATCACAGCCGAAGTGCGTGACGAGTCGCGACGCACGATTGTAGGCACAGGCGATGTGCTGGTCGCGCGAAAACCGTTCAAAGTATTCACGTGGGTCGATCAGGGCTATTACCGTGTTGGCGACGTGATCCGTGCCGACTTTAAGGCCCAAACACTCGACAAGAAGCCGGTCGGAGGCAGCGGGTTGTTGACTCTGTACAAAGTCACTTACGGCAAAAAGAACCAACCCGTCGAAACGGCTGTCCGCCGCTGGGATGTCGAAACGAACGTCGAAGGCACAGCGTTTCAACAGATCATCGCATCGGCCAAGGGCCAATACCGTTTGTCCTATGATTTGACCGACAAGAAGGGACACACGGTCGAAGGCGGTTATCTGTTCACGATCATTGGTGACGGTTTCAACGGCGCGGACTATCGATTCAATCGCATCGAATTGATTCCCGACCAGCGTTCGTACGCACCTGGCGACAAAGTCCGGCTGCAGATCAACACCGAACAAGTCGACAGCACGGTGTTGTTGTTCGTGCGTCCCACGAACGGGGTCTACCTTCCGCCCAAAACGATTCGCATCAAAGGCAAGAGCACCGTCGAGCAAATCGCCATCGTCAAGAAAGATATGCCCAACTTTTTCGTCGAGGCGGTCACGGTGTCCGGCAGCAAAGTGCATGCGGATACGAAAGAGATTGTGGTCCCGCCCGAAAAACGCGTGCTCAACGTTGCCGTTTCACCCAGCGAGGAGGCATACAAGCCCGGCCAAAAGGCGAAGGTGAAAATTCGACTGACCGATCACCAAGGCGAAAACTACTCGGGTTCGACCGTTGTCGCGATTTACGACAAGAGCGTGGAGTACATCTCCGGCGGCTCGAACATCGGCGACATCAAAGAGTATTTCTGGAAATGGCGACGGCACCACAATCCCAGCCAAGAGACCAGCCTCACGCGTTGGTTCGGAAATCTCGTGCCCAACGGCCAGACGGCGATGGGCTATCTCGGCGTTTTCGGCGCATCGGTGGCTGAAGAATTCGACAACTTTACCGACGATGATGGGGCGGAGGATGCGTCTGTCGCGAACACAGCCGATTTTGCGCCGGCAAACCAATCCAAATCGGTGATGCGACAATCGGCAGCGGCGCCACAACCCAGTGTAGCAATGCAAGGCGGTGGCATGGGTGGTTTCCAGCAGGAGGCATCTAGAGACGAGAAACAAGCGGGCTACAACACATCGCATGCCAGTGGCGCGGCCGCGGAACTCGTCGAGCCCGAAGTCCGCAGCAATTTCGCTGACACAGCACTGTGGGTCGGCTCGCTGATGACCGACAAGAATGGCGAAGCCGAAGTCGAATTGGAAATGCCAGAGAATCTTACGACCTGGAAAATCAAAGTCTGGGGCATGGGGCACGGCACGCGTGTGGGTGCGGGCGAAACCGAAGTCGTCACGCGCAAGGATTTGATCATCCGTCTGCAAGCACCGCGCTTCTTCGTCCAGAAAGATGAGGTCGTGCTGTCGGCCAACGTGCACAACTATTTGAAGGAAGAAAAAGAAGTCACGGTATCCATAGAACTGCCCGACGAGTTGTTGGTGACGATGGACGGCGTGAGGCCGACCGTCAAAGTCAAAGTTCCTGCGGACGGCGAGACCCGAGTCGATTGGCGCGTCAAGGTTTTGGACGAAGGCCAAGCCACCGTTCGCATGAAAGCACTCACCGACGAAGAGTCGGACGCAATGGAGATGAAGTTCCCGTGCTACATCCACGGCATGCTCAAGATGGAAGCGTGGGCCGGCACGGTTCGTCCCGAAGACGAGTCGGCCAAAGTCACGATCAGCGTTCCCGCCGAGCGCCGCGTCGACGACAGCGTGCTCGAGATCCGTTACTCGCCGACGTTGGCCGCCGCGATGATCGACGCTCTGCCGTACCTGGCCGACTATCCCTACGGTTGCACCGAGCAAACGCTCAACCGGTTTTTACCGACCGCGATCACGCAAAAGACCCTGCTCAACATGAATCTCGATCTGAAAACGATCAAAGAAAAACGGACGAACCTCAACGCCCAAGAAATCGGCGACGACCGCGAGCGGGCCAAGCAGTGGAATAAATACAACAACGCGGTGTTCGACGAAAAGGAACTCGAACGCATGGTCAAGAAAGGCGTCCAGCGTCTGACCGACATGCAGTTGAGCGACGGCGGTTGGGGTTGGTTCAGCGGCTATGGCGAACAGAGTTGGCCGCACACTACCGCGGTTGTCGTGCACGGTCTACAAATCGCTAAAGAGAACGATGTCCCACTCGTCCCCGGCATGCTCGACCGCGGCATCCAGTGGCTCAAGCGATATCAAGAAAAGCAGACCGCGATGATTCGCAATGCGCCAGACCGGACCGACCCTTGGAAATCGAGCGCCGACAACATCGACGCCCTGGTGCACATGATCCTGATCGACGCCGGCATCGACAACGAGGAAATGAGAGGTTACCTGTACCGCGACCGTAAGAACCTGGCGGTTTATTCGAAAGCGATGTTCGGCCTCGCGCTGTACAAAGTCGAAGACCAAGAGAAGCTCGACATGATCATGAAGAACATCGAGCAATTCCTGATTCAGGACGAAGAAAACGAGACCGCGTATTTGCAATTGCCGGGCGATCAATACTGGTGGTATTGGTACGGCAGCGAAACCGAAGCGAACGCCTACTACCTGAAGCTGCTCGCCCGCACGGATCCCGACGGCCAGCGTGCTCCGCGCCTGGTCAAGTATTTGCTCAACAACCGCAAACACGCCACCTACTGGCGCTCGACCCGCGACACGGCCGTCTGCGTCGAAGCCTTCGCCGACTACATCCGAGCGACCGGCGAAGACAAACCCGACATGTTCGTAGAAATCTGGATGGACGGCGAGAAAAAGAAGGAAGTAGAAATCACCGCCGAAAACCTGTTCGACTTCGACAACAAGTTCGTCCTGACAGGCAAGGACGTCGCCGACGGCGAACACACTATAGAAATCCGCCGCCGAGGCGGCGGCCCCGTCTATTTCAACTCCTACCTAACCAACTTCACTTTGGAAGACATGATCACCAAGGCCGGCCTGGAAATCAAAGTCACCCGCAAGTTTTACAAACTAGAACGAGTGGATAAAGAGGTCCCCGTCTCCGGCTCGCGCGGCCAAGTGATCAACCAAAAAGTAGAAAAATACGAACGCAAACCCATCGCGAACCTAGCCACCCTAAAAAGCGGCGACCTGGTAGAAGTAGAACTCTCCATCGAAAGCAAAAACGACTACGAATACATCCTATTCGAGGACATGAAAGCAGCAGGCTTCGAAAGCGTCGAAGTCCGCAGCGGCTACAACGGCAACGACATGGGAGCCTACGCCGAATTCCGAGACAACCGAGTAAGCTTCTTCGTCAGAAGACTAGCGCGCGGCAACCACAGCATAAGCTACCGCCTGCGAGCCGAAATCCCCGGCAAATTCAGCGCGCTCCCCGCCAAAGCCTACGCCATGTACGCCCCCGAACTAAAAGGCAACTCGGATGAGATGAAGCTGAAGATCGAGGATTGAGAGTCTTGGGCAGTGTACGCTCTGCATGGCGAATCAATTTCATGATTCGATTTAGATCAACGATCGGACGAATTTTTACGTCGTGTACGCCATCTACGCTTGCTTAGCGAGCTCGACCTTCCCACTCATTTCGAGTCATTATCTCAATTTTGTCAATATCGGGATATTCGTACACATGCAATCTTGAGGTTGAGTGATCAAAAAAATGATTTACCATGTGGGCACGCAATCCTCTCGTACCAACGACATGTTTCTCAATTCTGACTTTCGGTGATTCGGATGGATTCAGAATCGCTACGTCAAATCTATTTCCATTCACGAGTTTATGATCCATGCTTAAATCTCCTTTACAACTAAAAAATCATCGCTGATTAATTAATTGTTGTTATTGGCGGGAATTGTGCAAGGGAGATTCGCACTTGTGATTATTTGTGTGGCACTGGATGTTTGCCACTGGCTCCGTCGTTGCTTTCGGAGGAAGGAGACTGGGGGGACAATGACAGGACAGGTCCGCCTGTCCCCCTTTTCATTGATCTTCTTTCTTAGGTCATTTTTGAGTTATGGCCTTGAAGGAAGGAACAATCATCAGTGCGATCATTGACTTACTGACGACTTTGCTGGTTTCTAGAATTGCAGTTGGCAGTTGCGATTCGGGCAAATCACTTAGGAATGTTTCGACAAGATGACCCGCGCCAGTGACCGCGAGAGAATCCACTCCTCCCCCCATGACAGAAGAGCAGGAAGAGAACTTGACAAGGCGTTCGTTGCACAGCGTCTCAAAATATAATCCGCGTTGTTTGGATGTAGATCCAAAGTGTCGCTGGTTCGCGAAGCATTCTTGAGCGGTGTCCACCACGGAATTCATGATTTGTGAGCGTACGGGATCACCGAACGTACCAAACGCGAGCCGGTCAGCATACGCGATTAGGAAAATGAGAAACTCGGCAAAAAGGGCAGCCTGAGTGCGGTCGTCGAGCTCGCGACGCCATGCATCTTGGAAACTGACAGACTCCATAACCGCTGCCTGAACTAGCAAAGGACCAAGTTTATCACTTATCTCTTGCGGTGATGGCTTCTTTCTGAATAGTCGCATCTTTTCCTTCTCCATGCCAATTTGAGAAACGCTCCGATGATTACCCGCCACCCTCAGGAAGCATTAGATGTGATAGCCAATCTGAGATATCCTCAATATCGAATTAACCAACACAATCGGTTTAATCGAAATGCGTAATCGTCAAATTTCCGAGCAATTGTCAAATTGTGATGGCGTGAGAAAAACGGGGCGAGAAAAACGGCTGGGTGGCACTGCCGGTGATAGGGGATTGCGGTAGGGACGACCGTTACCGGTCGCCCCCCGCACAGATCCGTACGTGAAGCATTCCCTCATACGGCTCTTACCGCTATCATGATTGGGGTCAGACCGGTCAGACCCTGTTCTACGGAGTTCGACACTAGCGGCTGGGTGGCACTGTTGAAATGTTGTGTGCCACTGGCTCTGCCAGTGCATTTGTCTCGGTCTCTTTCCCATTGCTACTCGAACACTGGCAAAGCCAGTGGCACACAAGGCAAGGCTGCGGATTAACCACTTCATTGATCACCGTTTTTTGTCCGACTCAGTCACCGAAAATCTGTTCCACACTCGTGATTGGGGTCAGACCCTGTTTTACGGAGTTCGACACTAGCGGCTGGGTGGCACTGTCGAGATGTTGTGTGCCACTGGCTCTGCCAGTGCATTTGTTTCGGTCTCTTT
>CAYFJO010000141.1:0-23822 GCA_964343305.1 uncultured Pirellulaceae bacterium
GGGCCGAAACACTAGCAGCAGCGACCAAGCTAATCGCCACAACGGCGGCACAGCGGAAAATAGGGATTGTTCGGAGCATAGTATGTATCCGTTTTGGGGAGTGGAGGAGTTGTAGATCTTATACGCGACTAATCATTTTCGTTCGGACGTATCGCATGGAGTTCTTTTCAAATTCCCCATTGGCCGTCAAACCGATCGTAATCGATAGAGTCGTGATATTCTTACAAGACCACCTATTTTTTCATTCTCTCTGGGATTAGCCTGGAACTCCCTCACCGCCGCG
This sequence comes from uncultured Pirellulaceae bacterium, assembly GCA_964343305.1. GTDB lineage: Bacteria > Planctomycetota > Planctomycetia > Pirellulales > Pirellulaceae > CAYFJO01. The sequence goes on from CAYFJO010000141.1 coordinate 284, forward strand.
TCGGATTTCATTCATTGATAGTAAGGTCGTTTTTCATGGATCACGCACGCGACAGCACTTTTGGATGGCGATGTGCTGTTACGATCTTTGTCGGCGCGTTCCTTCTGTTTCAAGTCCAGCCGCTGATCAGCAAGATGATTCTGCCCTGGTTCGGCGGCAGCCCCGCGGTTTGGACCACATGCATGCTGTTTTTTCAAACGGCCTTGCTGTTGGGTTATTGTTATGCGGATCGTTTGGTTCACGTTCAGCGAAGCCGCTGGCGACTTGGCATTCACCTTGCTTTGCTGATCGTCGCGGTCTGCTTGCTGCCGATTACTCGCGCCGAGAGCTTTCAACCCGCGGACAGCAGCCATCCAACGTGGAAGATCCTGGTGTTGCTCGGTTGCAGCGTGGGGCTGCCTTATCTGGCCGTATCGACGACCGGGCCGCTTGTTCAAGTGTGGTTTGCGGCGGCCTACCCGGACCGCTCGCCATATCGACTGTACGCACTTTCCAACGTCGGATCACTGGCAGCGTTGCTGAGTTATCCAGTCCTTGTCGAGCCATTCTTTTCGACGCGCACGCAAGGCTACATTTGGTCAGCGATGTTCCTGGTCTACGCCGCTATGACTGGTTGGCTGGCCTTTTCAATTTGGAACAACGAATCGACGGGTGAAAAGCTTGCGTCCAAACCTTCGGACGAAAGACAAGACGTTGACGACGAACGTGCGACCGTGCAATGGATGCGCGTCACCGGTTGGTTTTTGTGGCCGGCGTTTGCGTCGATGATGCTGCTGGCTGTGACCAACCAACTTTGTCAAAACGTCGCCGTCATTCCATTTTTGTGGATCGCACCACTGAGTCTTTATCTCATCTCGTTCATCATCTGTTTTGACAACCCGCGCTGGTATGTCGGCCGCTGGTACGGGTTGGGCGCTGCTCTTTCCATCTTGCTGGTTAGCAATCTGCTGTTGTCGCAGCACATTCGTAATCCGAACATCCACCTGCCGCTGGATGCAATCGCCACGAATGTCTTGGTACAAATCGTGTCCTACCTGGCGGTGTTGTTTTTCGTCTGCATGGTGTGTCATGGCGAAGTCGTTCGGCAGCGTCCGCCCGCCAAATACTTGACGTCGTTCTATCTGGTGATCGCGGCGGGCGGAGCCATCGGCGGGATGTTCGTAACGCTCGCATGTCCCAAGCTGTTTTCCAGCTATTTTGAATTGAATCTTGGCCTGGTCATCGGATTCGTGTCGGCGGCGACGGTCGCTCTGCGAGACGCTTGGCCTGTCCTGAGAACGATCTACAGAGTCGTCGTTGCCATCGCCGTGCCGGTTGGATTCGTGATCGTGCTCGTGGCACAGTGGTTTTCGCTGGACAAGTACTGGCTGGTGATGGAGCGCAACTTTTATGGCGTGATGACGATCGAGGAGAATTACGCGTCCGAGGGCGATCCGCGGCACGGTTACATGTTGTACAGCGGTTCTGAGATGCATCGCAGCGTGACCATGCACGGGTATCAATTGTTGTCTCGTGAGGGTCGCCGCCAACCGACGATGTACTATCTTCCAGATAGCGGAATTGGTGTGACACTACGGCACTTCCCGCGCCGAACGAATCGCCGAGTTGGCATCATTGGTCTGGGCGCGGGAACCATCGCGACATACGGTGAACCGGGCGATGAATACGTGTTCTACGAAATCAATCCGGTGGTCGAGAAGTTTGCGGACCTGCATTTTTCGTTTCTTCGCGATAGCAAGGCCGACGTCGAAGTCGTCTCGGGGGACGGCCGGTTGATGCTTGCGAATCAGCCGTCGCAAAAGTTCGACGTATTGGTGCTGGACGCATTCAGCGGTGATGCGATTCCTGCGCATTTGTTAACGCGTGAAGCGTTCGAGTTGTACGTTGACGAGCATTTGAAAGAAGACGGAGTCCTGGCGGTTCATGTCAGCAATCGTTATTTGGATTTGACGCCCGTGATCGCGCGGCTGGCCGAAGAATTTGAAATGCCGTGCGTCCTAATTCGAAACCAAGCGCGAGAAATGCATCTGTACGAGTCGGTGTCGGATTGGTTGCTGTTAACTCGGAATCAGTTGTTCCTCGAACTTCCTGCCGTCCGAGAAGCTGCGAATCACGTGGCTTCGGAACCAACTTTTCCGCTTTGGACCGATCAGTACAACAACTTGTTTCGACTGCTCTGGCGCGGACGCGAACCGTAGCACGACAACCAGTACAGAGCAGACGCATGAGTTGGCAAATGTCTCGTAGTGTACGCTGCCAGCCTGCAACAAGCGCAAGACGACTGCCATTGCACGCCGGCAGAAGAAAAGCAGCCCGGCTACTCGCAGTGGCCGGGCTGCTGGGAACACAGCAACACACAATTATGCACGGCCTCACATCGGTGCGAGTTGTGTCTATCCAAACCACTGGATATCATGTGGCTTGCTTCATCCAATCCACCTGTTTTGAATCCCAACCAGTGATTTTGCAGATGAATCGACCACTCGTTTTCTTAGCTGTTGCCGCCCTTGCTTCGCTCAATGCCGTCGCCGAGGACAAGTTCTCAGACCAAGACATCGAATTCTTTGAAAAGGAAGTCCAACCGATCCTCGTCGCCAAATGCGTCAAATGTCACAATGGCGACAAGCCAAAAGGCAGCTTGCGATTGACCACGCGCGAGCATGTTCTCAAAGGTGGCGAGTCCGGCCCGGCCGTTTCGTTGAAGGATATCGGCGAGAGTACGCTGCTTCAGGCGGTCAATTACGACGGCTTTGAGATGCCGCCCGATCGCCAGTTGCCGCAGGCTCAGATCGACGTGTTCACGCGTTGGATTCAATCCGGTCTCGCGTGGCCAGCCGACGTCGAAGAACTGGTCCTCAGCGAAGAAAATCAACTCGAACCGCCTGTCAACGAAAGGACCAAACAGTTTTGGTCGTATCAACGCGTTAAGCGGCCCGATGTGCCGGAAATCCAGACGAATGCCGATTGGGTTGCTAGTCCGATCGATGCGTTTGTGTTGGCTCGATTGCAAGACGCCGGGCTCTCGCCATCGGAACCTGCGGATAAGATCGCGCTGTTGCGCCGAGCGTACTACGACATGATCGGCTTACCACCGTCGCCGAAAGAAGTTGAAGAGTATCTCGAATCCGCAATCCGCAATCCGCAATCCGCATTCGAGCAGGTCGTCGATCGATTGCTGAAGTCGCCACATTACGGCGAAAAGTGGGGGCGGTACTGGTTGGACCTCGTCCGTTATGCCGAGACGGACAGCTATGAGCGCGACGGCGCGAAACCGTTCGTTTGGCGCTATCGCGACTATGTCATCAAATCGCTGAACGCCGACAAGCCGTACGACCAATTCATTCGCGAACAACTCGCCGGCGATGAGCTGGATGAAGTGACGCCCGATTCAATCATCGCGACGGGTTTCTATCGCCTGGGCGTTTGGCAAGACGAGCCGGTCGATCCGAAACAAGAGTTCTACGAAGATATCGACGACATCGTCCGCACGACCAGCGAAGTGTTTCTAGGGATGACCGCCGGATGTGCCCGCTGCCACTATCACAAGCTCGATCCGTACCCGCAAAGAGATTACTACCGCATGGTTTCGTTCTTCCGAAATGTCCGCCGCCAAGGTACGCGTGGTTTGGGTTCGGTGATGGCGGCGTCGGTACGCGAAATCGAGGCGCCCGCCCACTCGTCGGAACAACAGCGAGCGATCGCGGATCACAAGCGAAAAATCGAAGGCTTCCAGCGCGAGCTGAAGAAACTGGAAGATTTGGTGCGTCCGAAACTCGTCGGCGGCGAAGTGGACGATTTCGAGTTCGAGACGAACCGCGTCTTCATCATGAAGAAATACATTAAGAAAGGTATCAACGAGGCTCAATTCAAAAAGTACGAGAACATTACTCGTCAGCGAAACAACTTGCGCAACAACCCGCCCAAAGGCAATGCCAAGGCGTTGTGTATCAAAGAGCACGGCCCCAACGTCGCGCCGACTCATGTTCTTTCTCGAGGCAGCGCTCATGCACCGGGCGAGGAAGTACAGCCAGGCTTCCCGTCAGTTCTCGGTTTCGACGATCCGGTGATTCCTGAACCGCCCGCCGGCGCCCAATCGTGCGGCCGACGTCGTGTGCTTGCCGAATGGATCGCCAGCCCGGAGAATCCGCTCACCGCGCGCGTGATGGCCAACCGCCTTTGGCAATATCACTTCGGCCGCGGCATCGTTCGTTCTCCGAACAATTTTGGTTTTCAAGGCGACCGGCCGACGCATCCTCGGTTGCTCGATTGGCTGGCCAACGAACTGGTCGCCGGCGGCTGGAAACTCAAGCGCCTGCACAAGTTGATCATGATGTCCAACACCTATCAAATGTCGTCTAAGGCCAACGAAGCGGGCTTGGCCAAAGATCGGGAAAACAACTTGTTCTGGCGCTACGACATGCGACGCCTGATGGCCGAAGAAATTCGCGATTCAATTCTTGCCGTGAATGGCACATTGAATTTGAAAATGCTCGGCCCCAGCATCTATCCCATCATTCCTGACGAAGTCAAAGCGGGCCAATCCGTGCCGGGCAAAGGCTGGGGCAACTCGTCGCCCGAAGAACGCGCCCGCCGCAGCATCTACATCCACATCAAACGTTCGCTCGTGGTGCCGATGATCGCGTCGTTTGACGGACCCGATCTGGACTCGACATGCCCAGTTCGTTTCGTCACAACACAGCCGACGCAGTCGCTCGGCATGTTCAACGGCAAGTTTATGAACGACCAGGCTCACATCTTTGCCGACTACGTTCGCGAACACGCCGGTGACGATACTGCGGCACAAGTCGAAATGGTGCTCCATCGCACTTGTCAACGAAAACCAACCGACGATGAAATCAAACGCGGCATAGCGTTGCTCGACAGGCTAAAAGAAAAACACAAAGTCGATGATGCCAAGGCACTCGATTACTACTGCCTCGTGGCATTGAATTTCAACGAGTTCATTTACTTGGATTAATTACCGCAGACCGACTCTCCAAGTCGGGCTATAGACGGAGATGGTCATGAGCAAACAAACAAATTTCTGCGGTCGAACGCGACGCGAGTTCCTTTGGCAAGCCGGTGGCGGATTCACCGGAGTCGCGATGGCTGCGATGCTGGGCGACGATGGTTTTCTCGACAGTCAAACGGTCGCTGCCGACGGTGTCACTGCCTGGAAAAATCCCCTTGCTCCGAAGAAGCCCCATTTTGAACCCAAAGCCAAAAATGTCATTTTCATCTTCTGCTACGGCGGTCCCAGCCACATGGACACCTTCGACTACAAGCCGAAGATGTACGGCATGGACAACAAGACCGTCGAAGTGAAAACGTTTGGACGCGGTGGCCACAGAAACAAAGGCCGCATCGTCGAACCGCGTTGGAAATTCAAACAATACGGCGAATGTGGCAAACGAGTTTCCGACCTGTTTCCCAACATCGCCACTTGTGTCGACGACATTGCATTCTTGCACTCGATGACCGCCGATTCGCCGATTCACGGCTCGGCACTATTAATGATGAACTCCGGCAGCATCCTCAGCGGCCGTCCGTGCATCGGTTCGTGGGTCAACTATGGCCTGGGCACGGTCAACCAGGATTTGCCCGGTTTCGTCGTGATGCTCGACCCGCGCGGTGGCCCGATCAGCGGCGCAAAGAACTGGACCAGCGGTTACATGCCGGCTGACTACCAAGCGACTGTGCTGCAGAGGAAAGGAACGCCAATCCTCAATCTCGATCCCCCCGCTGGCATGTCGAAGGAAGTCCAGCGCGAGTTGCTCGACACGTTGCGCGAGTACAACGAAGACCACAGTCGTCCGCGCATCGACAACAGCAACCTTGCCGCGCGAATCGCCAACTACGAACTGGCGTACAAGATGCAAGCGTCCGCGCCGGAAGCCGTCGATCTCAGCGACGAATCCCAAGCGACGTTCGATCTATACGGCCTGAACAACAAGAAATCGGAAGCCGTCGCGCGGCAATGCATCATGGCCCGTCGCCTTGTCGAACGCGGCGTGCGTTGTGTCCAAATCTATTCTGGCGGCAACCACAACGACGCCAATTGGGACGCTCACGGCGACCTCAAGGGCAACCACGACATGCACGCCGCCGAAACGGACCGACCCATCGCTGGCTTGCTCAAGGACTTGAAACAGCGCGGCATGCTCAAAGACACCCTAGTCGTCTGGGGCGGCGAATTTGGTCGGCAACCGACCGCCGAATATGCTAAAGGCACGGGCCGTGATCACAATTCATACGGCTTCACCATGTGGTTGGCCGGCGGCGGAATCAAGGGCGGCGTGAGCTTCGGCAAAACCGACGAACTTGGCAGTGCAGCCGTTGAAGACACCCTGCACGTCAAACACTTGCACGCCACAATCCTGCACCAATTAGGTCTCGATCCGAATCGGCTAAGCTACTTCTACAACGGCCTCGACCAACGGCTGGTCGGCATCGAACATATCGACCCGATCCGCAAGATCATCGCGTGACGCTGACTTCCGAAGTTTTCTTCAATTTCGGAAGTCTCGATTCGGATTCAAACTTCCGAAGTCTAAGAAGACTACGGAAGTGGACTCTCCAAGACCCTCGCTCGTTGACGATCGTCGTTGCGCCCGCTAGATTGCGTTTTCGCAAATGCTCAATCAAAGGAACGCAGGCTAGAAGCCTACGCCACGCAACCATGACCGTATCGTTCAGCAAGTTTGCCAGCTCCGTTGAAACAGAAACCGCCTTCGACGTCCTCGCCATCGCCAAGCAACTCAAAGCCGCCGGCCTAGACGTGATCGAACTTGAAATCGGCGACAGCCCTTTTCCGACATCTCCGTCCGCCGTCGATGCCGGTATCCAAGCCATCCGCGACGATCGTTGTCACTATGGCCCGTCGATTGGTCTGCCAGAGTTTCGACAAGCCGCCGCTGATTATGTCAATAAAGAGTATGGCTTGAGCGTCGGTGCCGATCATGTCGTGGCTGGTCCGGGCGCGAAAACTTTCGAAACATTCTTCATGGAAGCGTTCGTCAATCCAGGCGATGGCGTGTTGGTCTTCAGCCCCTATTTTCCGACCTATCCACCAAACATCGCTCGACGCGGCGCGCGGATGGTCATTTCCGACCTCAAGCAATCCAACGACTTCCGTCCTAATCTGGATGACGTCGAGAAGTTCATCAACGAAGATCCCAGCCCCAAAGCGATCATCCTCAACAGTCCACACAATCCCACGGGTGGCATCTGTTTACCGGAAGATTTGCAGGGACTCGCAGATCTCGTGCGCGGCAAAGACATCGTCATCTTCAGCGACGAGCCGTACGACCAGATGGCATGGACTGGCAAGCATCGCTCGCCGCTGGAGATCGACGGCATGATAGATCAATGCGTTGCTGGTTACACGTTTAGCAAGTCGTTCAGCATGAGCGGCTGGCGACTTGGCTTCGCGGTCAGCAGCCCCGACATCATCAATATGTTCGCTAAGCTGACCAACTCGGCCCTGTCCTGTATCCCGCCGTTCACGCAATTGGCCGGCATCGAAGCGATGAAGAACGACCTCGCCGAACGCGATCGCCGCATGCAGGATTTCAAAGAAAAAGTTGAACTGCTCGTGAGCGGACTCAATGGCATCGAAGGCGTCAACTGCCTAATGCCCGGCGGCAGTTTTTACGTCTTCCCATCCGTCGCCCCCATCTGCAATCGCCTCGGCATCACATCGCACGGGCTGGCCCTCTACTTGCTTCAAGCCGCCGACGACAACAAAGGCGTCGCCTGCCTGGGCGGCGAATGTTTCGGCGAAGCAGGCCACGGCTTCATCCGATTCAGTTGCGCTGAGCCCAACGATCGCCTCAGCGCGGCCGTTGATTTTTTCGCCGAAGCGATTGGCAAAACGGATCGGATCGAGAAGTATCTCGACGAAAACACAAAGTACAAACTGACGTCGCCATATGAGTCATAAAGAATCCTTGATATGTCTTTCGTTCTCGCCGATAATCTCGATAATATACGCGAAACAAAAACCTGTCTTGCTGGAGAGCCAGAATGGATCGCAGACGTGCTGAATTTGGTTGTGCCGAATTCCAACACACGCTGGGCATGAACCGCCGTGGATTTTTGAAGGCTGGTGGACTGGGCGTTGCCGGGTTGACGTTGGCAGACTTGTTGCGACATGAAGCACAGGCGGGATCCGCTGCGAAGAAAGAAAATTCGGTCTTGATTCTGTGGATGCGCGGCGGGCCATCGCAGCATGAAACTTGGGATCCGAAACCGCTGGCTCCCGTGGAATATCGTGGGGCATTTGGCTCGACAAGAACATCCGTGCCCGGCATCAACATCGTCGACTTGCTGCCCAAGTGCGCGAAGGTGATGGACAAGTGGTCGATCATCCGCAGCTTGCACCACAAGAACGCCGGACACTCGGCCGGCGATCAAATCTTGTTCACCGGCTACAATCCGGGTCGCGATCCGAATCAAAACATCCACCCCAGTTGTGGATCCATTGTCTCGGAACAACTTGGACATTTGACGCCGGAACTGCCATCGTATGTGATGATCCCGAGACAAGTTCCCGGAACGGATTCAGCATATCTCGGTGTGGCCCACAAACCTTTTGAAACCATCGTCGATCCTGCGAATGACGGCCCGTTCAAATTACAAAACTTTTCATTAGTCGAAGGCATCAGCGACACGCGTTTTGCTCGGCGGCAAAGCCTGCTGAACGACTTTGATCGCTTACGCCGTTCGGTCGATGCTTCTGGGCAAATGGAAGGCGTCGACCGGTTCAACCAACAAGCATACGGAATATTGAGTTCAGACAAAGCTCGCAAAGCATTCGATTTGGACGCCGAACGCAGCGATGTTCGCGAACGCTACGGTTTCATCCCGCGCTACGATCCGATGGACCCGCGCCGTTGCAGTGCGAATGCGTTTTGCCAGCGCGTGCTGCTGGGCCGCCGCTTGGTCGAAGCGGGGGTGCGCTTGGTCACGGTCGATTGCCGCTGGTGGGACACACACGTCGAGGGCTTCGATTCAATGCGCAACGGTTTCCTGCCACGCTGGGACCAATGCTATTCGGCATTGATCGAAGACCTGCACGACCGCGATTTGTTAGAAAACACGCTGGTCGTCGCTTGGGGAGAGTTCGGCCGTACTCCACGAGTCAACGCAAACAACGGCCGGGACCATTATCCAAACGTCTTTAGTGCCGCGATTGCCGGCGGCCCGGTCCAAGGCGGCCGTGTCGTTGGTTCGTCGGACGAAAAGGGAGCCTTCCCGCAAGACAACCCGAAGGACCCTCAAGACGTGTTGGCCACCATCTACCAACACCTGGGCGTCAACACCCAAAAACACTACTCCGACCATTCCGGCCGCCCCAACATCACCTTGCCGTTCGGCAAACCGCTCACCGAAATGATGTAACGGCTGGTTGGCGTTGCGCTTTGTACCTAACAAAACCGTTGCAGGTCACCGTCGGGCCCGTCCCGCCGGAACCGATGATTGACAGCTAGCAGCGTCTCATGGTTACGTCTCAAACCTATCGACGACGCAGACATTTTACGTTGTTATCGCCGCACAGAGAGTACTTAGTCTTATCATGAATTGAGTGGGTTTATTCGGCGTTTGCTTGGCGGCTTGATACAATTGTGTCTCTCGAAACAACCTATTTTTCACGGATGAAGCGCGATGAAGATCTATCGATATTGGGCCAAGGCGGCTGCGGGTGAGCGTTCGCAAGGTACACATGCGGAGTGCTTCGGTTGTTCCAACGACAGCGTCGAAGCGGCGCTGGCCGATGCTCAGTCGAGAGCCAGCAAACTTGCCGAAGCCATCGGGCGTGCCGATCCCAACAAACGTTATCTATACAGCGATCGCCCGGTACGTGAAGAGATTCTTCAGGAATTCGAGCACGACGGCAGGCCGACGGCGGCGATTACACGCAACGGCTACGGTTCACTGGTGCTCAATACGTCCAACGTTTTTTTGCCGACATTGACTACGAAGATGAAACGCCGTCAATCTTCGCAATGATCGGAAGCTTGTTCGGCCAAAAAAAGCCAAGCCAGGACGAGCGAATTCTGGCCCGCATCAAGGAGACTGTATCCAGCGATTCGAGCCTTGGCATGCGCGTTTATCGGACGAAGAACGGCTTTCGTTGCCTGGTCACGAGCAGGACTTTTGATCCCCTGTCGACGGAATCCCACGACTTGCTCTCGCGTCTTGGTAGCGACGAGCAGTACATGAAGTTTTGCCGGGTGCAGGAGTGCTACCGCGCAAGGCTTTCGCCGAAACCGTGGCGTTGCGGCGTGCCACGGCCTCCGTTTCGATTTCCATTCAGTTCGCCGGCCGACGAGCAACAGTATCGCGCATGGGAGAAAGAGAGCGATGAAACGGTGAAATCGTATTCCACCTGCGCCGTGATCGGGGACTTTGGCTCTTCAAGCATTCATCCCGAAGTTGAGTCGGTGTTGAAGCTTCACGATCATTTCGCTTGCGAAGGTGACGGGCCATTGAGTTGAACCGCGCCGAACCCGCCGCCACCAGGTGATTCGATCGTGAGGACGTCTCCAGGAAACACTCGTATCTGCATCTGGCTACCAAGTTGCTCGACGGATCCGTCCGACCGGCGGATCGTGTTTTGGCCGATTTGTCCTGGTTCGCCGCCGGCCACTCCGTAGGGTGCGTATTGACCTCGGCGCTGGGACAAAAGCGAGACGTCCAACTCGCGCAGGAATTCCAGGCGACGGATGACACCGTTGCCGCCGTTGTGTCCACCAGCACCGCCCGAACCAGTGCGGATGGCAAACTCCAGGACGCGCACAGGATAGCGTTGTTCGATGACCTCAGGGTCGGTTAGTCGAGTGTTGGTCATGTGTGTGTGCACGGCATCGGCACCGTCGCTCATCGCGGTCGCTCCTGAGCCGCCGCAAATGGTCTCGTAATAGCCGAACGTGTCGTCGCCAAAAGTCAGGTTGTTCATCGTTCCCTGGCTGGCGGCGGCGATGCCGAGCGCGCCAAGCACGACGTCGACGACGCGCTGCGAGGTTTCGACATTGCCTCCAACGACGGCCGCACACTCTTCGACTGTTCCGCCTAACGGTGGATTCAGCAAACACTCTGGCAAGATGAACGTTACTGGGGCCAGCACGCCTTCGTTCAACGGAATATCTTCGTCGATCAGCAGCCGCAGGCAGTACATCACCGCCGAGGTGACAATCGCCCGATTGGCGTTCAGATTGCCTGGCAATACCGGATCCGTGCCTGTGAAATCAACCGTCGCGTCGCCCCCGTCAACAGTGACGGCGACCGCGATTGTTGCCCCATCGTCCAAGTGATCAACAAACTCATGCCGGCCATCAGGCAGCCGAGACAAAGCAGAACGCATTTTTTGTTCGGCGGCGAATTGGATGTGTTGCATGTAGGCTTGCACGACTGGCATCTCGTATCGCTGGATCAGGTCGAACAGGTCACGCGATCCTTGCTCGTTGGCGGCAATTTGTGCGGTGATGTCGGCGATATTGTCCGCGACATTGCGAGTTGGATGCCGGCCCGCAAGCAGCAATTGTCGCAATACGCCGATCCGTGAAACACCGCCGTCGACGACTTTGAAATCGCGAATCAACACGCCTTCTTCGGCAAGGTTCTTTGAAAATGGTGGCATCGATCCTGGCGCGACGCCACCGATTTCGGCGTGATGAGCGCGACTGGCCGTGAAGAACAGTCGTTCGCCGTCGTCGCCATGAACAGGCGTAACGACCGTCACGTCTGGCAAATGGGAACCGCCGTGATAGGGATCGTTGGTCACGAACACATCGCCCGATTTCATTTCCGGCTGCGCCGAGATCAAGTGTTTTACCGTGGCGCTCATCGCACCAAGATGCACGGGAATGTGCGGCGCGTTGACAACAAGATCGCCGGTTGGGGTGAACAAGGCGCAGCTAAAATCCAGTCGCTCTTTGACGTTCACGCTGCTTGAGGTGTTGCGGAGCGTGATGCCCATTTGTTCGGCGATGCCCGCGAACTGGTTGTTGAAGATTTCAAGCATGACGGGGTCTGGTTGAGATGGGGAGTCCGGGAGAGGGGGAGAGGGGGAGAGGGAAGTCACGATGGACGAAGACAGCAACTCGCCACCGCTCAGCATTTCTGCGCGCCAGCCGGGATCGATCACGGTTGTGGAGTTGGTTTCGATGATGATTGCCGGTCCGTCAATCACATTACCCGGCGTCAAGGTAGTTCGATGGTAGACGCGCGTTTCAAGTTGCCGACCCGCGAAAAAGGTTTGGACGCTCTCGGCCGCTGACGGAGTTGTCTTTGCCACGGATTCAGACAGCTCTGACTGCTGCTCGGATCGGCCGACGACTTCCACACGAAGCGCGACAATTTCGATCGGTTGGTTCTCCTGCACATAGCCGTACAATCGTTGGTGCTCGTCCTCGTACGCGGCTCGATAATCGCCATCTTGCGGGCACAAAATGGTGAGAAACGCGTCGAGGCCCTGATATCGCAGGTCGAGCGACCGAGCCGTCTCGATTTGCTCAGCGAAGATTCCTTCCGCTAAGACTTCCCGGCGAGCTTCTTCCAACAATCGCTCAAACGTCGCTTCAAGACGATCGAGATGTTCCGGCGAGTACGTTTGATAGACGCCTTCTGCCCGATGTCGCACGACGTCAGCCAGACCGATGCCGTAGGCGCTCAAAATTCCTGCATCGGGATGATTCAGAATCTGGTGGATCCCTAATTCCTGGGCGATGGCGCAGGCGTGTTGTGCCGCGGCACCACCAAAGGCGACTAACACATAGTCGCGCGGATCGTATCCTTTGGCGATGGAAATCGATCGAATGGCTTTTGCCATATTCGCGTTGGCGATGCGTAAGAATCCATCGGCGAGTTCCACGGGCTCATGACGTTTGCCAGTTGCTTGATCGATTTCGTCGCATAGTTCATCCAGGCGGTTCTCGACGGCAGCACGATCCAAATGAAATGGAAAATACTGTGAGATGATTTTGCCGAGGTGCAAGTTGACGTCCGTCACGGTCAGCGGGCCGCCTCGTCCATAGCAAGCGGGACCCGGATCAGCTCCCGCGCTATCCGGGCCAACCACCAACTTGACGCCATCGAATTGGCAAATCGAACCGCCGCCCGCCGCCACGGTTTCGATCGCCATCATCGGAGCGACGATTCGCACGCCAGCCTTTTCCGTTTCGTATTCCAACTCATAACGGCCGTCGAACCGCGATACATCCGTACTGGTGCCGCCCATGTCGAAGCCAATCGCTCGTTCAAATCCCGCGTTTTGAGCGACGCGCGAGAACCCAACGACGCCACCGGCTGGTCCGGACAGAACACTGTCTTTACCAACAAAATGGTCCGCGCTGACCAGACCTCCGGCCGACGTCAGCAACCGCAGATCACTGTCACACAACGATTCTCGAAGCTTAGCGACATACTGTCGCAGCACGGGATTCAAATACGCGTCGGCGACGGTCGTATCGCCGCGGGAGACGATCTTGATCAGCGGTGCGACGCGGCTCGACCGGCTGACCTCAAAACCCAACTTGCGGGCGATCGACTCGACCAGTTCCTCGTGCGTGGACTGACAGTACGCGTTGAGGAGGCAAATCGCCAGCGACTCGAAGTTCTGATCTCTTAACATCCGCAATTGTTCGCGAATTCGAGATTCGTCAGGCGTGACCAACACTTCGCCATCTGGCGTGATGCGTTCACCAATTTCAGCGACCGATGCATACAAGGGCGGTGGTTTCTTGATCGCGAGGTTGAACAGACGGGGACGGTTTTGATATCCAATTCGCAGGATATCGCCGAATCCTCCCGTGGTGACCAGCGCCGTCTTCGCACCCCGGCGTGTAATCAAGGCGTTCGTTCCCTTCGTCGTGCCCAAGCGAATCGAGACCAGTGGAATGGTCTCGTCCAATCGCAAGCCAAGCACGGATCGAATCGCCAAAACCGGAGCTTCTTCGCCGCTGGTGAGTTCCATCGATTGGCTGAGTGCCGGTGATACATCGAGCGGTGTTTTCAGCGTTAGCGATTGATTTTCGAAGCCAGCCACTTGCGACTGTGCAACCACCCGGCCAAAGGAGTCGAGTAGACGGAGTTGATACCCGCGCCAAAAATCAACCGGGCCGGCCAGTGAAGCATCAATGATGCGATGGCGAGCGCTTCCCGGCTGGGCCGTTCCTTTCACGACGCCCGAACTCAGCACTTTGCATCGAATCAAGTCTCCTTGCGGATCCCGCGCAAGACAATCGGTAAACGTGCCGCCAACATCGATCCAAAACTGCCAAGTCGTTCGATTCATGAAGCTACCGCGTTGCTCGATCGAGATTCCGCTTGGCCTTTTCGAAATTCGGCTTCAAACGAATTGCCTCGCGAAAGCACTTCATCGCTTCGTCGCGCATGCCGCGCGACAGCGAGAATTCATCGTCGTCAATTTGTGCTGCGGCATAATCAGCCTCGGAGGCGTGTGCCTTCGAGTCGTTTTCATTATCGCGGATCGGTCACCAGGGGCTGCCTGCATCTTACGTGGCCTCCGATTCCGGCGCCGTGATGGTTTCCATGTTGTGTAGCGAATCGCTGGCGGTCGACCGATCGTTGGAATATCTGGCGGCAACGCGTTTCAGGCCGCCCAGCATGCGGATGACAAAATACCATTGGACCGACACGACCAAGAAGAAAACCACGGCGGCCAACAACGCTCGCAACAGCAAATCGTTGCCCAGCTTCTGGACGGGTTTCAGCGTTTCTTCTTGATTCTCTTGGACGATGACCGCTAACTCGGACTTCGTGGACTCTTCGTCCACGTCATCGATTGTGGTTCTTTTGGGCAGGTGGACCCAATCGATCGCCGCGATCCATTTGCCTTGATAGGCCTTGACGCCGCCAAGTTCGCCGATTGGGTCGTCGATCGGAAACGGCTCGCCCTTCTTTTTGCTCTTGAATTTGTCCAAGTTCCACTTGAGCGGTTCTTCCAACTTCTTTCGGTGAGCTTCCGCCGCTTCTTCGCCACCGTCTTGGGGCGGGTTGTAGAAATGGTGCTGCAAGATCATGCCGCGACTGTCGCCCTCGCGGTTGTCGACCAACACGGCAAAGTGGTTCGGGTCCTGATCGCGAAAGGCCGAGAACTTTCCCAGGTGAATCGTCATCACCATCACGCCCAGAAACTCTTTGCCGTTTCCGTTTTCGGTCAAACCGTTTGGCTTCTCGCCATAGATGGGTGTCGAAAACGCAATCTTCCATGTGTTGGTCGATGTGCTGCGAAAGACGGTCGACAGATGGGTGTCGGTGATCGGTGTGACCGTGTCGGGCCGAGTCGTTTTGGGAAGATCATCAGCCTGGCCGTGGAAGTACGTTCGATAAGAATAGTTCTGGCCCTGTGACTTGGGTGGTGTATCTGGGTCGTCGTAGCCGACACCAAAAATGGTCCCATTGGCATCCGTGGCAAACACGCTGGCAAACTGCAACGGAGGCGCACCCAGATCCTGGCCGTCCATCGATTCTGATTTGTCGCGTTCGTATTCTTCTGAGTGTTTTAGGTATTCGCTGACTCGTTGCTGAAAATAGGCTTTCAGGGCTATGCGATCCGGATCGGCGGCAAACTTTTCGATGTCGGCTGATACTTTTCCCGCGTCGGCCTTGGGGACGTTCAACGTGTCAAGAATCGGGTTGGTTCGCGCCTGTTCAAACAACTCTCGAAACTTTTGGCGCTGAGATTCCTGTTCAACCGCATGAAAGTACCTGGGGATCTCAGCTTCGATGGCACGAGCCACGGAGGTTGCGTAAGTGTCGTTGTTTACTTGGGCCCGATAGCTGATTTCGTCGCGCGAGTTTTTCACCGCGTTGCGATAACCGAGATAGCCAAACAACATCATGATGACCAACAGGATGATCGGTGCCGCGATGCCGAACAACAGCAACGGCGTTCGCATGCGGGCTTCTTCACGCGCGCGGAGAGCGTCGATGACACTTTGGACGCTGGGATACCGCTTGTCCGGGTCGACGGCCAAGCAGCGATCGATGACTTCGATGAGCGACCGGTCGATTCCCGGTACGTTGCGATGTTCTTTTGCGGGCGGCGCGGCTTTGATGCCGTCGCGATACGCCTTCAATCGTGCGGCCAGGTTGGCGGTCGAGTCGATGCCCGAAATGAGATCGCCAGTCTTGAAAGGCGGTTCGCCGGTGAGCATGCAGTGGAACAGCGCGCCCAACGCGTAGACGTCCCAACGTGCATCGGGCACGGCTTCCAAATCAGCTTGTTCGGGAGCCATGTAGAACAGCGTGCCCAGCGCCGGCTTTTGTTCGTGTGACAAACGTGATTGGCCGAAATCTGCCAGTCGCGGCTTTTCGTCTTCGTCGAGCAATACGTTGGCGGGCTTCAAATCGCAATGCAACACACCCTTGCCATGCAAGTGCATCATGCCGACGGCGACTTCTTGAAAGATTTCGACGGCGTCGCTCAGCGGGAGATTCCCTTCGCGTTCGAGCAGATCTTCGAGCGACCCGTTCTCGATATAATCCATCACGTAGTACGGCGGCTCGGAATCCCATCCCACGTCGAGCAATTGAACGACGTAGCGGTCCGCGGCAAGCACGGCCAGCTTCTCGACCTCACGCGACAACAGCGTCCAATCGACACCGCCTCGATGCGTGTAGAACTTGATCGCCACACGGCGGTTGGTGTTCTGGTCGATGCCCGTCCAAACCTCGCCGAACGCGCCCGACCCGAGAAACTTCTGCGTCTCGTAGCCGGGCACTTCAATCGGCGGCACGGTGCTGCGCAAGCTCAGATCTTTGGCGCGCCGCTGGGCATCGCTCGATTGTCGTTCGGTGTGTTCGAGGGTCATTGGCTGGAGAGACCGTTAGTTATTGAACTTCCGCGGCAGCGCCGCCCTTGGATTCGAGGGTCATGATGATCGCTTTAAAGTTCGCGACTTTCTTCATGTCGTTCGGTGAAACAAGTCGCTGTTGCTCCGTGGCGACGTCGTGCGGCGTGTGCCACAGAACTCCACCAGCGTCGGTCGTCCCAGCGGCATATCTGGCGTTGACCTGGGCGCCATGTTCCAAAAGAAAACGCACCATTGCGAGATGCCCACGTTTGGCGGCCACATGCAAAGGAGTTTCCATTCTCTGGAGGGATGCGTTTACGTCCATCCCCCGCTTTAACAGTAGCCCGGCGACCTCGGTCCCGTCAACGTGTGCGGCCCAATGCAACAGCGTCAAACACACGCTTCCTGTGACGATTTGGCGTTTCATCTTATCGCTCCTTCAACTTTCTGCGAACGCTCATGGAACGGTGACCGAATAACCTTGATAGGTCGCTTTGAATTTCACTTTTCCGTTGACCGAATAGCGAAGCTCCGAATGTGTTCGTTTCGTGCCGTGTGCTGCAAAGTCAACGCATCTCATTTTACATGATCTCCGCGTCGAACGAAAATCACCGCGGTCGCCGATAAAGTCGCAGTTTGGGCTGTTAATCCGCAAAGATTGGCCTACCCAAGTATCCCTTCAGTGAATATCATCTTCGACCCGAATTTGTGTCGACGCTCCACGCGCTGACGACTGTTCACCAAGGCCAAGGTAATGTCCCAATGCGATCTGTTCCTTTCCTGTTGATTGTTGCTTGTCTCACCATGTCCGGTTGCCGTTCCGCGCCGATCACACAACGAAAACAACTGCTGATCTTCCCCGAAAACTACGAAACGTCGCTGGGCATTTCTTCCTATGACCAGATCCTGGTCGATGAGCCGGCGTCCACGAACCAGCATTACATCGACATGGTCAACCGCGTCGGTCAGCGAATTGCGGCAGTGGCCGAGCGGCCGGACTACCAGTGGGAATTTCGGGTCATCGCCTCGGAGAAACAAAACGCTTTTGCACTGCCCGGCGGCAAGGTCGCGATTTACGAAGGCATCCTGCCGATTTGCATGAACGAGGCCGGATTGGCTGTGGTCATGTCGCACGAGATAGGTCACGTGTTGGCTCGCCACGGCGGCGAACGCATGAGTCAAGGCACGATGGTCAACGCCGTGGGCAGCGCACTGAAGTACATGACGCAAGGCAGCGAGCAATACAACCGTGAACTCGTGTTGGGAAGCTACGGTGCGGCATCGAAATACGGCGTGCTGTTGCCCTTCAGTCGCAAGCACGAATCCGAAGCGGACCACATCGGTCTCTTGTTAATGTCCAAGGCTGGCTACGACCCGACCGTCGCTCCCGCATTCTGGGATCGATTCTCCGCCAGCCAAGGTCCGTCGCCGGCCGAGTTCATGTCGACGCACCCCGCCAGTGCCCGCCGCGCGATGGACTTGCGTGCGTTGATGCAGGAAGCCACCGCGCTTTACGAACAAGCACCCGTGAAACATGGTGTCGGCGAGACGATTCAAATCTCGCAAATCTCGCGCGCCACACCCACGAATTCAACACCGCCGCACAATCGGCAGTCATTCAACGCATCACCCTTGAATTCGGCATCGGCCGACGCACTGCCCATCCCCAACTTTGAATGAGCGCATCAAGAAACGACGATGTAGCTTCGTTGTGTTCCATCATTGAAGAAGATGGTTTTGTCATTTTGCAACGCGCTCTGTATGCCGCTGCCGGTTCGAAGTGACTGTAGCCAAACGTTGGAAGTTCGGACTCGGATGTCTCACGACTTCCGCCACCGGACATCCCACCCGGCCGCGGCGACCCGCCCCGCCGCTCCCCCTCTCAAAAGAACGGTTTTGAAACTAGACTGATACTCACACCACGAGTCAACAAAAGGTTCCTGACAGTGCTTTTCCGCGCCTGTTTTCTGGAGCATGAATCTACATGAACCGTATCGTAGTCGTCCTCGGTGGAAATGCCTTCGCATCGCGCGGTGGCCGGGTGACAATGTCCGGACAGTTGCGTTTTGCACATGAAGCGGTCTCGCAACTCAAGCCGCTACTGTCGGACGAAACACAACTGCTCATTTCTCACGGTAACGGTCCACAAGTCGGACACATTCTGTCGCGTGTTGAAGCGTCGCTTGGCAAAGCCTACACGATTCCGCTGGAAGTTTGCGTTGCGGAATCGGAAGGGGAACTCGGTTTTGTGCTCGAGCAGGCGCTCTACAACGTATTGGCGGAAGCTGGACTAAAACGCCATGTTGCGGGTTTGCTGACTCAGGTCGTTGTTTCGCCTGACGATGCCGCCTTTCAGCAGCCTACGAAACCAATCGGTCCGTTTTACAACCAGCATCAGGCGGAACAGCTTCGCCAAAAGGGTTTTGCCGTTTGTGAAGATGCGGGCCGCGGCTTTCGCCGGGTCGTTGCCTCGCCTCAACCACTAGAGATTGTGGAAATCGACGTAATTCGTTCGCTACTGGGCATGGGCGTGATCGTAATTGCTGCGGGCGGGGGCGGCATCCCTGTCGTGCGGAGCAACGGGGGTTTTCAAGGAATTGAAGCCGTTGTTGACAAAGACTTGACCGCTGCATTGCTCGGAGATCAACTGCAAGTGAGGACACTCGTCATTTTGACATGTGTTCCGTGCGCGTATCAATTCTTCAATACGGACCGTCAGGATCCGATCGGACATATCACGGTCGCCGAAGCGCAGCAGTTGCTGAACGAAGGACACTTTGCGCCAGGAAGCATGTTGCCGAAGATCCAAGCGGCAATCCGTTTCGCAGCGGAGCCTGGAAGAAAAACGATCATTTGCGATCCGCAGTCTTTGGCCGAGGCATTGTCCGGAAACGCGGGTACGATTGTCGAACCGGATCAAACGTAGCGTGGGCTGTGTCCACCACAACCAAAAAACCCCCAAGAATACTATGATGGCGAAGGCCCATCGCAATTGGAGCGCAACATGGCAAAGTTCAACTGCGTGATCATGGGAGCCGCGGGGCGAGACTTTCACGATTTTCAGATGTTCTTTCGTGACCGTCCGGCGTATCGTGTCTGCGCATTTACCGCCACGCAGATTCCATTCATCGAATCGCGCACGTTTCCCAAGGCGCTTGCAGGACCAAATTACGACAATGACATCCCGGTCTACTCCGAATCCAAGCTGCCGGAACTCATCAAGAAGTTGGACATCGATTTCGTCTTTCTCGCTTACAGCGATTTGCCGCACCTGGAAGTGATGCACAAGGCCAGCCTGGTCCAATCCTGCGGCGCAAGTTTTGTCTTGCTGGGCCCAC
This sequence comes from uncultured Pirellulaceae bacterium, assembly GCA_964343305.1. Taxonomy (GTDB): domain Bacteria; phylum Planctomycetota; class Planctomycetia; order Pirellulales; family Pirellulaceae; genus CAYFJO01. Next base: position 20,442 of record CAYFJO010000141.1, read on the forward strand.
GGCATACGCAGCTAGAATCGAATAAACCAGTGATTGCCGTCACGGCCGTCCGCACGGGGGCAGGTAAGAGTCCGCTGTCTCAAATGCTGGCTCGGCATTTGACGGATCGTGGACATCGCGTGGGAATCATTCGTCACCCGATGCCGTACGGCGACCTGACTCGACAAACTGTCGAGCGGCTCGCGTCGTATGATGACCTTGACCGATTCGAGTGCACCGTCGAGGAACGCGAGGAATACGAACCGTACATCGATGAGGGCCTGGTCGTTTTTGCCGGAGTTGATTACCAGACAATTCTCTCGCAAGCCGAATCGGAATCAGACGTAATTCTCTGGGATGGCGGCAATAACGATTTTTCTTTTTTCAAACCAAATTTGTCGATCGTCGTCGTCGACGCTTTGCGAGCAGGGCATGAAACAACCTATTATCCCGGCGAAACCAATTTCCGTTCAGCGGACGTTCTGGTCATCAACAAGGTGCGCGAAGCGAAATCCGAATTACTTGACGAGTCACGGAAGCGCATCTCTTTGCTGAATCCGAATGCTGAAGTCATTGAGTCCGATTTGGAAATCGAAGTAGACCGGCCAGAAGCGATTGCAGGCCGCCGCGTGCTGGTCGTGGAAGACGGCCCGACACTCACACACGGCGGCATGGCATACGGCGCGGGAACGATTGCGGCTCAACAACACGACGCGGCTGAATTGATTGACCCACGTCCTTTCGCCGTCGGTAGCGTCGCTCAGACATTCAGCGATTATCCGCATCTCCATGCAGTGTTGCCAGCGCTAGGTTACTCCCCAGAACAATGCAACGACTTGCGAGCGACTATCGAAAAGAGCGGCGCTGAAGTCGTTATTGACGCTAGTCCAGCTCGGCTAGACCGTATCATGGATTTGTCAATAACTTTGGTTCGTGTGCGATACCGATTTGATCAGGTCAGCGGAGTACCTGTGACGACGATCATCGATCGTTTGTTCCATAGTGAGTAAGTCCAACAACCAATTGCTCGTGTGGTTTGGCTTTCGCATTTACCCCATTTTGATATCGCGAATATGAAGGGTCGACACATAAGGGAGACAAGCACTCGTTATGGCCGATCCAAGTTTAGAAAGAGAAACGTGGGCAACCAAACTGGGGTTTCTTCTTGCCGCCGCAGGGTCTGCCATTGGCCTGGGTAGTATCTGGTGGTATCCGACAGTTGTGGGAGAAAGTGGCGGTGCAGCGTTCGTTCTAATCTACGTTGTGGCGGTGCTGGCGATTGGGATCCCAGTCATGCTGGCCGAACTAGCAATCGGTTGGCAAACACGTTGTTGGGAATTTCGACGGCGTTAACCGTCGCTTCACCGCTTTTGACAGCCTACATTTTTTGCGACCGTGTAGCCCGTGTTGTCTCTCATCGAAATGCTATCCACCACATAATCACGTATCTGAGCAGTGCGACGAATCCAGCGATTCAAGAAACGCAGTTTTGCCCTCGAATGGAGCCTGGCAAGCGAAGTTTTCGCAAACATAAACCGTGGGCAAATTGGATTGCGAAATCTTGTCAGCAAAGATGGCACTCAAATGCTGCGACTCATTTTCGACTTGATCGCCGCGTCGGCAGGCAACGACACCATTCGGCAAATATCCTTGTCGAATGGTGCGAATCACGTCGGCGGTGTCCGGTTCATTGGGATCGCCAATGATGACGATTTCGCGACTCGGCCCGATCTGGCGATCCGCGGCGATCAACATTTGCCCGGTGGCCGACGGGTGCCGCGTCATCATGTGAGTTGCCGATGCGATCGTTGATTCGGCGGCCTCGGTGTAGTCCGTGCGACCACAGAGCGCGCCGAGTCGTAGCAACCCCGTGGCGGCCATCGAATTGCCGCTGGGGACGCTGCTGTCTTGGATGTCTTTGTTGCGCGCGATCAGTTGTTCGTGGTCGGCGGCGGTGTAAAAGAACCCGCCGCCTTCTTTATCGGCGAAGCGTTCCATGACGATGTCGGCCAGTCGCACGGCTTCGTCGATCCAACGCTCGGCGAAGCTTGCTTCGTACAACGTGACCAAAGCGTTGATCAAGTATGTGTAGTCATCAAGGTAGGCGTCGAGTTTCGCTTGGCCGTGCCGCCAGGTGTGCAACAGCCGTCCGTCGTCGCGGAGCATTTCGTTCAGAATGAACTCGGTGGCGCGAACGGCAGCCGTGAGATACTTCTCATCGTCGAGCACACTTGCGGCGCGTGCCATTGAGTTGATCATCAACCCGTTCCAGCTCGTCAGGACCTTGTCGTCCTTGCCGGGACGGACGCGTCGGTCGCGGACATCGAGCAACTTGGCTCGCGACTCCGCTAGTTCGGCATTGAGTTCGGTCAAGTCCCACTTTCTTAATGCGGCGACCTGCTCGATCGTTTTTGGCAAGTTGAGGATGCTCTTGCCTTCGAAATTGCCGCGTTCGCTGACGTCGTACGTGTAGCAGAAGCGCTCGGCCTTTTCCCTGCCGAGGATTCGTTCAATCTCTTCGACCGTCCAGACGTAGAATTTGCCTTCTTCGCCTTCGCTGTCGGCGTCTTCCGTGCTGTGAAATCCGCCCGACTCGTCGGTCATGTAGGTGAGGATGTAGTCCAGCGTTTCGCGCGTGATGCGGGCGTAGTTTTCGTCTTGCGTGACCAGGTAACCGTCCAAATAGGCGTCGACCAACAGCGCGTTGTCGTAGAGCATCTTTTCGAAGTGCGGCACGAGCCAGCGTTCGTCGACGGTGTAACGCGCAAATCCGCCGGCCAAGTGGTCGTAGATCCCGCCTCGCGCCATTTTATCTAGATTCAAGGTGGCCATCTTCAGCACGCCGTCGCGCGGCCGACGCTCGTAGATGCGGAACAAGAGTTGGACATCCATCGAGTGCGGGAATTTTGGTGCCGAGCCGAAACCACCGTTGCGGAAGTCGTAAATCTGTTCCAGCTTGCCGCCAGCAGCACGAATCAGGTCTTCGGTGATTTGCTCTTCCGATTCGGAAGGCAGGCCGGCCTGCTGCAATTGATTGGTCAATTCCTGGGCCTGCTCGATTGCTTGATCGCGGCGGTTGGTCCAGGCATCGTGGACGGCGGCAATGATCTGGTCGAATCCAGGCATCCCACGAGCGGCAGTTGGCGGCCAATAGGTTCCGCCGTAAAAGGGTTGCAAATCGGGGGTGAGAAACACCGACATCGGCCAGCCACCGTGGCCGGTCAACATTTGCACGGCGTTCATGTAGATCTGATCAAGATCCGGGCGTTCCTCACGGTCGACTTTGATGCAGACGAATTTCTCGTTTAACTCGGCGGCGATCGCCTCACTTTCGAAACTCTCGTGCTCCATCACGTGGCACCAGTGACAGGCCGAGTAGCCGATCGACAGGAAGATCGGTTT
>CAYFJO010000142.1:0-23785 GCA_964343305.1 uncultured Pirellulaceae bacterium
CGTCCAACGGACTTTTCACATTGGCTTCGCAATGAGAAAAGTCTTCTCTGTTATCCGCGCCGGGTCGGTGTGCCGGGCGTGTTCTTTCCGAATCGTGGTTCGCACGGACTCGACCCTAGGCATTTCACCATCGCGGAGCTGCTCAAGTCCGCCGGGTACAAAACCCTGGCGGCGGGCAAATGGCATTTGGGCGACGAACCGAAATTCCTGCCGACCAATCAGGGGTTCGATTCCTTTTATGGCGTTCCCTACAGCAACGATATGTATCCGGCGCGGAATATGAAGTATGCCGACGACTGTCTCTATCGGGAGGGCATGTCGCCGCAAAAACTCAAAGAGGCATTTGCGCTGACGCCGGAAGGGAAACAGCCGAAGGGGATGAAAGACAAGGTTCCGCTGATGCGCGACGAGGAATGTATCGAATTCCCACTCGACCAGACCACCATCACGCGCCGGCTTGCCGATGAGAGCATCCGTTTCATTAAGGAAAGTGTGAAAGCGGGCAAGCCGTTTTTCGTTTACCTCAGCAACCCGATGCCCCATACTCCACTTTTTGTCTCCCCTGAGTTTGAAGGAAGAAGCGCGGGTGGGCTGTACAGTGACGTGATTGAGGAGATCGATTTCAACACCGGGCGCGTTCTCGATGCACTCAAAGCCAATGGCGTCGATGAAAACACGCTGGTCATTTTCACCTCTGATAACGGGCCGTGGCTTATCAAAGGCAAGCACGGAGGTTCAGCCAAACCGTTGCGCGACGGAAAGGGATCCAGTTACGAGGGCGGTCAACGGGTGCCGTGTGTGATGCGCCGGCCTGGGAAGATCGCGGCGGGAACGGAATGTAAGGAATTGGCGACGGCGATGGACCTTCTTCCGACGTTTGCGGAGATGACTGGCGCAACACTGCCGCGCGACCTCAAACTCAAACCAGACGGGTACAACATTCAGAAGCTGATTATGGGCGGCCCGGAAGAAAAGACGCCGTATGAAAGGTTTTACTTTTCAGGGAATCAAGCGGTGCGGACCGGGGGCTGGAAGTACCGCCACGGCCGCCGCTACGGAAACTGGTCCGGCGTCCGGTGGACAGAGAATCCCAGGGAAAGGCAACTCTTCAATTTGGCGGATGACCTCGGTGAAACGAACAACCTGATCGAAAAGCACCCCGAATTGGCCGAACGCCTGACAGCATTGCTTTCGCAAAGTCCCAATCAGACGATGGTACTCTTCGATCCCGCCCGGCCGGAAGGCAGGCGCTATGAATTGGAAACCGGCGAGCTTTCCGGCGGGGCGCTTGCGGGTGCCAGGCACGTCGGAAGTATGCAAGTGCCCGGTGCGGCAGTTGCGATAAGCGTCGATGGCGGCGTGGGCGGTGGAGAGTTCCAACTCGTGCTGGGCTATGCATCTGGAGGCGGGGCAACCTGCAGTCTGTTTGTAAACGGGGTCAAACAGGAAACCCTCCTCCTGCCGAAAACCGACGGGTGGCAGATCTATAAAGCGGTCAAGCTGACCGTTACCTTGAAACCAGGTCAGAATAAGATGGAAATCCGGAGTCAGGCAAAAAGCGGCGTGAACCTTGACTACGTCGACCTGAAAGCAAAATAGTTTCAATCACAGATATGGACGGAAAATGGGACATTCAATGTCCCATTTTTCTTCTCTATCTTCCTGACGTCTTGTGGACGAGTTCGTAGGTTTTTCCTCGATCGTTGCTTCTAAGAATGTCGTGGCGGTTGCAGACAAAGAGCCTTTGGACAGGATCTGACAGATCAAAGGCAATTCCAGAAATGCCTGCATTGAGAGGCACTGGTGAGGATGCGCTCTCGGCAAGCTTCCCCTTGGACCAGACCGAGATCGGATAAGCGCTCCTCCGGTCGACGAGCTAGGCTAGCCGCTGGACTGCGGACACCGCGTCCGCCTCTATTCAAAACATGGGTGTAATATAAATCATCGTCGAGTGCTGCGACGAGGGGATCAGCGGCGACACGTTGGCAACCGAACACGTCGGGCGATGAGGTATCGCAAGTTATGTTGCATCTGACCGTGAGAATTTCCGCCAGTAATCGACCGCTCGCAGTTCTCTACGCATTTTGGACTGCAAAGAAATGATTTCATGATGCGTGGTCTCTTGTCGAAAAATCGGCATAAAGTTGATCCGCCGTTGCCGCGGCCAGTTCGCCGTCGTGGGCCACATATCGGGCAGCGAACCGGAATGGTTTCGCGTTCGAGAACGACAGATCTTTGTCCAACATCGCCGACACTTCCATCAGCCCCCAATCCTGGACGTAATACTCATTCAACGGATTTCGCGGGTGCCCCATCAACAGCATTCCGACCGTGGCATCGCCGATGTTTCCGGTGCAGTCAACCCACCGCGGCGCCTTCCGTTTGCCGTCAGCGTCCCAGAAATTCCCTGTTTGATTGACCCGGCTCTCGGAATCCCGCATCGTCCCGCCGTCCTCCACATCAATCAAATCGTGTACTCGCACTCCGCAAAACGAGTGTCGATCACCTTCCAGAACACATTCGCCGCGGGCTGGTGTCAGGCGTGAAAACTGATCGATCACGGTGTGTGGCCCGGACTGTGAGATCTCGTATCGGCGTTGTTCCATCACAATGGTTTCACCCGTGGCAGAGTTCTGCATGCGTGTCTGCCATTCCAGGCTCAGATCGATGACCGCGCGTTCGTCCGTTTTCCATTTCGCGTCAACGATCCGTTGAATCCCTGACGGCCCCAGGTGATACAGATTTCGCTCGGGCGTATGCCACTTGTCGCCACGATCCTGTTCCGGAAAATTCAGTTTCCGATAAAAGTCGATGACGTGCCCGTCTTCCGTGCGAACACGGCCATGTCCGCACATGACCGACTGATGGTGGATGAAGCAGTATTGATGCGAATCCGTCACCGGAAACCCCTTCGGCGTGAGCACCGGATAGAACTCCGGTTTCAGCCGAAAATGAGTCGGGTAGTCCACCGAGAAGATCAGCGACGTCACATATCGACCATGATTCATGATCTTCAGTCGCCGCGTCTGCCCTCGAAACGGATTCTGATCCTCGATTTTAAAAGCACCAGGTTCCACGTTGGGCCCCGCGCTGGCGGATCCCAGCGCGGCCAGGCCGATGCCGCTGGCGGCGAGGAAGGCTCGACGAGACGGATCGATGATTCCGTTTTGTGTGACGGTACGTTTCATGATGTTGACTAATTCCAAGTGTTGCGGGAGGAATAATGGTACGCAGGTCATTATCAGTCTTCTCACAATATCCTGCTCCGGCTGGAACCGGTGTTTCTCTCATTCAATGGTTAGCCTGTCTCCCAGCAGTGCTGCGAGGTCCGGCAAATCGTACGTGGTCAGGGCCGAGGGGATGACGTGGCTGATGGCGTCCATGTCACGAGGTTGAGCGACCACGTCTTCGACCCAATTGCGAATGGAGCTGCGGAGCGTCACTCGGCCGACCTGCTCGCTGAGGCACGCCGTATGAAGCACGACCGGTCCTGCTGCGCCGATGCCAATTACGTCAAACTTCTCGTCCTCGATTCCGGTCAGGCGGGACAGACAGGCCAATGCCGCAAGTACGTCTTCCACTCGTTGACCGAGGAGCGGTTTTCCCAGATGCATGGACCACATTGCGGTTCGGTGATCGCCTTTCACATACGCGACCTTTGACGGCGAGTCCGTCGTTTCCCCGAGACCGCGCGCGTCAATGCTGAGTACGGTGTGGCCATTGCGAACCAGTTGCTCGACAGGACCACCCGCCTCAGCGTCAGCGGCCTTGCCGCGACCATCCACATACAGGATGGGTGCTTTCCTGCCCGACTGCGAAGGGCGAAACAGCAGCGCCGGAACCGGAACCTCGCCCTCACGCTGCAGGATCAGTTTTTCGATCTGGTAGTCGCCGCGGTCGATGGCTCCGCAGCGTTCGATTTCTGCCGGAGATACCGTCCCGTCCACGCCGGCCAGCTCGCGGACTTTTTCAATCGCCTCGGATCGCGTGTGTGATTGCCAGAACTCTTTGCGAGTCGACGCCAGTTCTCTTGCACTTTTCAGGTTGAGATCAGAGACGGAGAGTGCATCGGAAAACTCCGAGAGCACCTGCCCCGATTCTGTCACCTGCAGTTCTCTTTGACCGAATGCTACTAGTTCGCGTTCCTTGATCGCGGCTGACTTGTCGAGCAACCAGTGCCCGATCCAATGAGCGGCGGCTTCGCGACGCGGCTGGCTGAACGAGTGTGTGTCGTCGTACGCAAACATGTCCATGCACTCCGGCCGGTCGAGCAACGCGTAAGCCTCCTGCGTCTCCGCATAGGTCGTCCGTGTAAACACGATGTCTTTGTAGTCTCGCTCGGCGGACAGAATGATCGAAGGCCGCGGCGCTCGCATCACGAAGAAGTCGGGGTGATCGATGCCCAGTGCACCAGTCAGAGGCGGGGACTGGCATCCGTCGCCAGCTCCGCCCAATTCGAAGTTGCGTTCGAGCGTCGTGATGTGACACGACGGCGCGGCCGGGCCGATCCGATCATCAATCGCCATCAGGTACATCGTCTGCGCGCCGCCGCCGGAGTTGCCTGTCATTCCGAGCGGCTTGCTCCGATCCAGTTCCGGTCGACTCATCAGGTAGTCCGCCGCGCGAATACCGTCCCACGCCTGGTATCCGACCGCGGTACGACCGACGAGGATGGCGTTCACATTATCCAGCTTGTGTTGAAGACCGGCGTTGCGTGAGCCCTTCAGATAAGAAAGCCGCTCTCCCTGACCAATGGGGTCATAAACCAGAGCCATCATGCCGTTGCGAGCCATCAACATTGCGGCTGTCTGGTAGCAGGAATACGCTTTGCCCAGACCACTGTGCCCGCAGGCGATCAACACACCGGGAAAGGGGCCATCCCCGTCCGGTATGTAAAGATTGGCGGTCACGTAATGTTGAGGGCGACTCTGGAACACAACCTTCTCGACGCGGAAACCGTCACCTTTTAGCGCGCCGGTTGTCTTCGCATGCAGCGGCGACTTCGCGGGCAACTCACCGACGATGGTTCGTAGACGTTGGCGTAACTCTTCCTGTCGTTTCCTGAGTGAATCGCGCGACGAGAAAGCTTCTTTCACATCACGACGTCGCGCGTCGTACTGCGCGTGGACTCGCCGGAGTAGATGATCTCGCAGCAGATTGGCACCGTCCTGCTTCAGCACAGACAACGAATCTCGTGACGGCTTGACGGTGTGATAAAGGCTCTTGCCGTTCTCGTCGAAGAATTCAAAACGGATGCTGCCGTCGCCATGCACCGTCACTTTCAGGAATCCACCCGAGGCTTCCTTTTGAGAATGCAGTTGCTTGATTGTTGAGTCAGGGTCTGTTGACTTCGGGTCGCCTGGATTCCGTCCAAGACGCGAGTTGGAATCAACCAGCGCGCCACTGGAAAACTCCTCGATTCCCGTTGGATCAATGGAGTGATACTGCCAGTGCCGGTCACCGCAAATCACATAGAAACCCTGGTCGTCGAGTCGCTGCTCTTTGATCCAGTCGAAGAACGCGCGTCCCTCGTGACGAAAGCCTTTATGGTTGGTGTGATTGTCAATCTTGTACGCGTCGTCGGGACCAACCATCGGCGTGGGCGAGATCAGCAGCTTCCACGTCGCGTCGCTCTCCAGCAGCGTCCGTTTCAGCCACGCGATCTGCTCCGCTCCCCATAACGTCTTATCCGGACCGTCAGACATCTTGTTCGGGCTACGATAATCACGACCTTCCACCAGCCAGATTTGGAGATGTTGGTTGACTCGATGAGTCCGGTACGTCTTCGCCTTTGGATCAAGCGGATCGACGACCGGCACCTGTTCGCGAAAGGTCCGGATTCCCAGCTCACTCAGCGGCGTGCGATTGCCCTCACAATCGCAGTCATTGTAGCGGTGATCGTGATCATCCTTTTCCCAGTAGGTGGGAACGTGACGAAACAGTTCGACAAACCGCGGCTGCACAAATTGTTCGTGCCACTTTCGTCGCAGGTCCTTTAACTCGGTGGCTTCCCGATCGTCGTGACTGTCGTAGTAAACGTTGTCGCCCGTCCCGACGAAGAAGTCCGGCTTCATCTTCAGCATGGTCGCCAACGCCGGAAAGCCGAGATGCTTATCCTCACCCTGGTAAGCCCCGGCTCCCGTTCGCTTCCCGTTCTTCACTTTCCCGTAGTGGAACGACATGTAGTTCATTCCGGTCACGACAACGAAGCTGACCTCGTCCGCGCCGTCACGACCCTGCAACGTTCGGAAGGAACAGGTCTTCCCTTTCTGAACGGAGTCGCGATCCGCTCCAAAGATCAGCCGGTAGTAATATCGCGTCGAGGGTTTGAGGCCGTCCACTTTGACCTTGACAATGAAATCGTTCTCCGGCTGAGCCTTCAGCCAGTCCGTCATGCGCGCCGAGGGAAAGTCGTCGCGCTCGGACAGCTCGAAGCGGGCAACGCCGGCCATTCCGGGAACATCGCCGTCCGTCAGCTTGGCCACGGACGTGAGCCGTGATTGAAGAATGACGCTCGTTTGCGTCACTTCCCCGGCCATTTCCCCCTGAGCGTGAAATACTTGAGGCTCGGCCGCGAGAAGCATTGCAGACAACAGAAAAGAGAATCCGCTCATGAGTTTACCTTGCAAGAGTACGGCGATTGTGTGTCATGGATTCTAGTCGAATCGCTGGACTCACAGAATCAGTCCGCACCGACAACCGAAAGGGTCCGTTAACCGCCACGGCCTGACCTACGCATCACCGCCCAACTCCTCGACCCTACTGTTCTTGCGAGAAACACCGTTTGGGACTGCAGATGGCCCAATCTATTCCACCGGACTATCCGTTGCCCGCAATTTGCGATGGATCATCTCACCTCTATCAACGCGATGTCGTCAACAAGCGTAACGCTTCCTTCAGGCGGTTGGGGAAACAGTGTAATGATCCTGACATCTGATTGGACATTCAATGGTGCGTTGGTCTTCGAAAGCTGCTTGGGCTTGCCTTCAGTTTTGATCGCGATGGAATAGGTCTTCGTCCGGCGGCTGGCGGTGATGGTGATCTTCGTCCATTTGCGGGGCTCAACAGTCAAACCGCCGGGAATCCATTTCTCTCGGATCTCGTCATGCATGCGCAGACCGCCGTCTTCAGTGACGTGCAGCGCTAGTTCTTGCTTGCCCCCTCCGTTTGGTCCACGGACTTGTACGACAATCGTCGATCGTTCGTCTTTGCGGAATACTTTGAGTGAGACTTGGTAGTCGGCCTGATCGTCGATTTCAGGAATAGCGTGCCCCGTGAACGAATGTCCGCCGCGGCGAATCAGGAGAGACTGGCCGCCGTTCAATGCATCCTCTCGTGTGATGTATGGACCTTCATCCAAAAGCGCGCCCCAGCGGCCGGCGACCTGATTCACATCTCCAACCATACCGCGTCCTTCGGGCGACCAGTGATGGCTGTCGAAGTCCTGCTTTAAGCGAGGCGCAATAGGTTTCTTGAGGAAGATTGGACGTTGCCGCAGGGCTTCTTCGTTTTCTTTTTCCGTGATCTCGGAGAAGGAATTCGGCCGTTGGCGAATGTAGAGACTCTTCCATGCATGGACGGCAAGTTTGCGATCTGCTGCCTGGTCGATGAAGGACTGAAGGACGGATTCGCCTTCTGCTCCAAAAGCCAGCAGCGCGTTGCCCGTGGGACGAAATCCCCAATCGGCATCCTCGGCTTCGTACCCGTCGCCGAACTTTGCGTAGTGACTTCTGAGGGCAACCAGGATGGATTCACGGAGCGGTTGAACCGCGCTGAGGTTCCGCTCAATGGCGGAACCCAATGCATGGCAGGCTTCGTTCGCCATTACGGGATCGTTGTGTTCAATCGTGGCAAGCAACAACTTCATAGCGTCGTGATGGTTCAGTCCGCTGAGTCCGCGAACGGCCGCGACGCGGGTGAACCGATCTGCATCGCTGAGCGCCTTGGTCCAGGTCGGAATCAGCGATTTGTCCGGCATGAAAATCAGGGCGCGCATGGCCATTTGGCGGACATCGACGCTCTTGCTTTCGCCATAGGCCTTGACGAGTTCGGCGCGCGGAAGCGGACGGATGCGCGGCAAGGTCACGCGCATGATCTCGGCGAGCATGTGGTTTCCGTGGAGTTCGATGGCGCGGAGAATCGCCTTTACCGAATTGGGGCCGTGCGCATCGCGCAGTGCGACTCCAGCCATGCACCGGATGCTGTTTTCAGGATCAAGCAACGCGGCTTCGATCGCTGCAATGGAATCATCGCCACCAATTTCTCCCAATGACTGAATCGCCAGTCGGCGCGCGATCAGGTGCGGATGTTTTAGCAACGGAGCAACTTCCGCGAAGGTCGACTTCGATCTATCAGCCACAATCTGCGAAAGCGCCTTCATGACGAGCAGTGGATCATCGCTCTTGAGACTCTCCATCGGCTGCTCAGGCAAATTGCTGCGCTCGAGATACATCGCGTCATCACTGAACGCGATGACCGTGGGGACTCCTTCCTTCTGAAACGGTTTCCAATCCGACGTGTATGGACCGGACGTGAGGATGCCGACGTTGACCGGCGTGTCGCGGGTAAGCCATCTCATGTTGCGCACGGCCCTCACCTGGATGCCGCGATTGGAGTATCCATAAACGAGAAAGTCGTTCACGAGCCGGTCGCGCACCCAGGTTTCCAAATCGAAGTGCATGCTGCCCGACGTTCGGATAACTTCCGGAACGTTCCACGGCTGGGGTTGGTGCGGATTCCAGGGTTGAAGGAAGAACCCGATGTTCCGTTGTTTCTCTGGCAACGCGGCTTTTAGTTCGCGCAGGAATTGCGTCACGTATTCCCCTCGCAAGGCCCGCCAGTCTTCGCGCGAAGCAAAGCGCGTCCATGCCTGGTAACGGATGTCGATTCCATGACGCCGTTTGAATTCCTTCACGATCGGTTCGTTGAAGCCGAACTCATCCTGGAAACGCATGGAATGGTTTTCCGAGTAGGTGAGAAATGTCATTCCGTCATAGCCGTCGCGCTTCATGTAATTGACGTGCAGATCCACGAGTGCTTTCCGTGCTTCGGGATAAGCCAGTTCGATCGGACCGCCTTGTTTCAGCAAACCGCTTCTGTCGACCGGCACCCACTCCGGGTTGTCGATGCGCATTCCGCTCTCACCACCGAAGGGGTAATACTTGAAGGGTGGTACTTCTGCCTGCGCTCCCCAGTCGAAGAGATTGCCGACGCCCCAGATCTCCATTCCGCGTTTGTGCGCGGCTTCAATCGCCAATCGATCCGGATCGACTTCGCGATAGAGATGACGAAGCCACTTCCAGAATTTCCAATAGCGGACGTTGTCCCGTCGTTCGCGATGTTGGTCCACCCACACAGCCGCTTCCAAGCCGCGCCAGTAGAGGCGTTTCACTCCCAAGCGATGGAGCAGGTCGATACTGGCATCAATGCTCGCGGGCGAATCGATCGGCAGCGATTGACCGAGCCATTGATTGTCTCCGGTGCTGATGTAGCAGTGGAGAATCGGATCGTCGTCCGCGGAACAAACGGAAGTGAAGCAAAAGGCGAAAAGCAAAACGATGATGAAGTTTTTCATGGATCAAGTGATTGAACGTTGAACGACGTCCTTGCTTTCGCAATAGCAGGTGAATTGTAGCTCGATATCGTCAGGACAGCAGAACACCTCTCCCTAGATCAACTTGGTCGTTCCCGGTATGGCCACCGGAGGAACGGACAGGTCACCGAATTCGTATTTGGCCGGACGCAGATCTTCCTTCGAGTTCCATGCCTGGTCCCAAGTGACGCTCTTGCCGGTGTAACCCGCCATGCGCCCCATGATCGCCATCAGCGTGCTCTTCACCATGTACTCGCCATTGTTGATCGGCTCCCCGCGCCGAATGCTCCGGAAGAGAGCGTCATGTTCCAGTTGATAGGGGATGTCCTTGGCTCCGTTGCGGGCTGCACTGTATCGCCAGATCTGATCACCGGTCATGGTCTTGCGCCGAAGATCCGCCGTGCCGCTGGCGCCAAAGACCAGATGGGAGGTGTCCTGGCCGGTACCATTCTGTTGGCGACAGAAACTAAAGCAGCGCTCACCGCCAGCGTACTCATAGCAGACGGCAAAGTGATCGAAGATGTGGCCGTATTGGGCGTCCGTCCGGCTTTGTCGACCAGCCAGTGAAAAACACTTCGTCGGATACTCATCGCGCATCACCCAAGCCATGAGATCGAGACCGTGCACGTGTTGCTCCACGATATGATCGCCCGAGAGCCAAGTGTAGTAGTACCAGTTGCGCAACTGGTACTCCATGTCCGACCAGTCCGCCTTTCGGGCAACGTTCCACAGGCCGCCGATGTTGTAGTTTGCCTGCATGGTGACGATGCGTCCGATCGCACCGTCTTGGATGCGTTTCATCGTCTCGTTCATCGCGAGGCTGTAGCGCAACATCAGTCCCGAAACGATGGAGAGTCCCTTCTGCTTTGCCACTTCGCAGGTCTTCAGCACCGAGCGGGCGCCGACTGCATCTACGGAAATCGGTTTCTCGACGAAGGCATGTTTTCCGGCCGCCACCACCGCCTGCAAATGCTCGGGCCGGAAATGTGGGGGCGTCGCCAAGATCACCACATCCACTTCGCTGGCCAAAAGTTTCCGATAGGCGTCAAACCCGATGAAGCGGTGATTGTCATCCACGGAAAAACGATTGCCAGCCAATTTTCGTAGCCGTTCGGCCGATTTCTCCAATCTGTCCGGGAACACATCCGCCATGGCCACCAACTTCACATTTGCGTCGGCCTTCAGCGCGTTGCTAACGGCCCCGGAACCTCGCCCGCCACAACCGATCAGTCCCAGCCGGAGGGTGTCTGTACCAGCGGCGTGCACAGTCGGCAAATTCATGACGCCGGTGGCAATGGCCGCCGCACCCGTGTCCCGTAGAAAACGGCGGCGCGTGGAGGATGTGTCATCGTGATTCATAGGTCGTTCCTTTTCTGATCTGATCTTGTCGTGGTCACTCAACGTCAAACGATAACCCGATGCGTAAGCGAGGGATGCGACCGGATATCCCTCGCTTACGCGTCGGGTTACGATTTGGTTGAGGTCGGCGGCAGACTCTTCGGCGCTTGTTGAAGATCGACTTCGACGGCCAGGCACCGTTTTGATATTCTGACACAATTCGTGTACTCTCTCCAGAGAGTCGATGTGAGGAACAACTCACTGGTGTTCGTGTACTATCGAATCAGATCATCAATCAGGTTGAAGTCATGCGAAGTCTTATACTGGCAGTGTTCGCCCTGCTGTCAACATTCATTGGATCAATTGCTGTTGCAGATGAGCCACTGCGAATCACCTCTTTTCGAGTGGACGCAACGCCTCCGCTGGGATCACCGCTGTGCAATGGCAATGTCAAACCGGCGATGGAAATCGTGTCGCCATTGACCGCCCGCGGTGTTGTGCTGCTCGGCGCGGGTGATCCCATCGTTCTGTGTGCATTCGACTGGGTGGGGATCGGGAACGGCAGTTACGACCAGTTCCGTCAGGCGATCGCCGAAGCCGTCGGCACGACGCCGGAGCGAGTCGCGCTGCACGCGCTGCATCAACATGACGCTCCAGGAAGCGACTTCGCCACCGAAAAGCTACTCGCAATGCATGGCCTGAGCCGTCAGTTTTCCAACGCGGACTTTGACGCCGAAGTCATGGAGCGGGTGTCCGCCGCCGCGAAGCAATCCCTGGCCAAGGCTCAGCTTGTGACGCACGTCGCTCTGGGGTCGGGCAAGGTAGAGAGAGTCGCATCCAATCGGCGAATCCTTGGACCGGACGGACGAGTCGCCATCCAGCGTCAAAGCAGCGGCGGTCGAAATCCGGCTGCCCGCGACGCGCCGGAAGGAACGATCGATCCGCTGGTTCGGCTGGTTTCGTTTTGGAACGATGACAAACCGATTGCCGTCTTGACCTACTACGCCACGCATCCGCAAAGCTATTACGGTCGCGGCGGCGTCAACTGGGACTTTGTAGGGATGGCTCGGGAGATGCGAGAGAAGTCTCTGTCGGGTCTGCCGCATATTCACTTTGACGGTGCGGGTGGAAACGTTGCCGCAGGAAAATACAACGACGGGTCGAAAGAGAAACGTCCACTGCTTTCCCGGCGGCTGGCCGACGGGATGGAACTGGCCTGGCAATCGCAGAAAAAATGGCCGATCGACGCGAAAGACGTCCGGTGGTTGGTCAAACCTGTGTCACTGCCCGTGCGAGACACGCTGGCCGAAGAGGCACTGCTGGCGAAACTTCAAGACGACAAGCAGCCGACAAGAGAGCGACTTCGCGCCGCACGCGACCTCACGTTTGTGCGGCGTATGAAGAGCGGCCATCGCATTCCGCTGAGCTGTCTGAAGCTTGGAAATGCCCGCGTGCTCCACATGCCGGGCGAACTGTTTGTCGAGTACCAGCTCGCCGCGCAGCGGATGAGTCCAGACGACTTCGTCGCGATGGCTGCCTACGGCGATTACGGTCCCGGCTACATCGGCACAAAAATCGCCTACGGGCAGGGTGGCTATGAGACCGGTCGAGTTTCGCGAGTCGCACCTAAAGTCGAGAGCGTCCTGATGGACGCAATGGAACAACTCCTGGAAGTGCATCACGGGCAATAAGCCGGTCGAAATTGCGAAGAAACGGAACGGTGGATTCTGCTGGTGGAACTCGAAAAGCTTGAAAGGCCGTCGAAGGAACAATGGAACGGAAAACAATACTATTTCTAACCCTCTGGATGGGACTCGCGAGTACGGCGCTCAGCCAGAAGCAGCCACTACCGCAGATCGAAGTCGAGAATGTCAGGCGCGTGTTTCACAACGGAGAACATAATGCCTTCACCGATCTCATTCGGTGGAAGGGCAAGTTCTGGTTGACGTTCCGATCTTGCCCGGACGGTCACATGGTGTTTTCGACGTCGCGGATCATCGTGCTTAACAGCGACAACGCCCGCACCTGGCAAAAGGTCCACACGTTTTCCGTTCCGTTACGAGACACGCGTGACCCTCATTTTCTCGCGTTCAAAGAACAGCTTTTCGTTTACACAGGCACTTGGTATTCCGGCGAAGGTGAACTGCCGCGAAACAGGTACGACATCAACAAACACCTCGGTTACGGCGTGAAAACAGCCGACGGGAACACCTGGTCGAAACCCTTTCAGCTTGAAGGCACCTACGGCCATTACATCTGGCGGGTCGCCACGCATGACGGCAACGCGTACCTCTGCGCACGGCGCAAACGCGGCTACACCGAATTGGAACTCGGAGCCGGCGCGACGCCGATCATGGAAAGCGCCATGCTGGAAAGCGACGACGGAATCAACTGGCGATTCCACGCGCTGTTCCAAACGACGAAAGGCAACGAAACCGCGTTTCTGTTCCTTAAAAACGGCGATTTTCTGGCGATCAGCCGCACGCAGGGACGCGAACCGGCGCTGCTCGTGCAGGCGTCTTCGCCGTATCAGCAAGTGAAGCGGAAAGCTCTGACCGAATACATCGGCGGCCCGCTCCTCGCCCGCTGGGGAAACGAATTTATCGTGGGCGGGCGTCGCTTCACCAATGCCGGCCCGCGCACGATCCTCTACTGGTTGCATGATGACGCGCTCCACGAAATCGCCGACCTGCCCAGCGGTGGAGACACTTCCTATCCCGGCTTCGTCGAACTCGACGACGGCACGGGCCTCGTCTCATGGTATTCCAGTCACGAAAAAGACCCGAATGGCAAGACGATGACCGCGATCTACCTCGCGAATTTGAAGAGGAGGTGGGAAAAGCCTCAATGAAAACGCTATTGATCATGCTGTTCGGAAGCGCGGCACTCACTGCCCAGGCCCAGGATCGCCCGCTTGAGCCAATTGCCGCAAAATTGGAGCCAACGCGAACCGTAATTTACAAGACAGTCGGAAACCGATCGCTGAAGTTACACATTTTCGAACCCGACGGCCATGACAAGGCGGATCGGCGACCTGTGTATCTAACCATCCACGGCGGCGGATGGACCGGAAGGACGCCGCGCTATTTCTACCCATTTGCCAAACACTTCGCCGACCTCGGCATGTTGTCGATCAGTCTCGAATACCGGCTGCGAAGTCTCAAGCTTGGCACGACAGTCTTCGACTGCGTCAAAGACGGGCGCTCGGCCATACGCTACCTGAGGAGCCATGCCAATGAGTTGGGCATTGACCCTAACAGAATTGCCGTCAGTGGCGGTTCTGCCGGCGGCCACATCGCTGCGGGCACCGCGCTGTTTGACACCGTGAACGAGAAATCGGACGATCTGACCGTTTCCTGCCTACCCAATCTGCTAATTCTCTACTATCCGGTAATCGACACCTCGAAAGACGGTTACGGGCAGACGAAAATCGGCGAGCGCTGGCGCGAACTGTCACCCGTTGAGCATGTGAAACCCAATCTTCCAGCCACTCTACTCCTTCATGGCACTGCAGACACGGCCACGCCCTTTGCGGATGCCAGACTATTTCACAAGCGCATGATTCAAGCAGGGAATACGTGCGAATTCATCGCGTTTGAAGGAGGGAGACACGGTTATTTCATCTTCGATCTTGATCTCTTCGCCGAAGCCATGATGCAAACGGAGACCTTTCTCAAACGGCACCATTTCCTGCCCATTTCATCTTCTTTAAAGCGTTGATCAAAGTCTCAAACTTGCTTCGGTGTCCAGGACCGAAAGCACATTCAGGCAATCGACACTGAGTCGACGATCGCCATGACTGTCGCAAGATTGATGGCGCGAGTCGGCGGCAACCTCGTCGTCACGAACCTGCTTCGGGCGACAACACCGGCCGCACGAAGCGCATCCGCGTTAGCTGCGGAGGTGTCCCAGACCGACCGCAAATAATGCATGGAGATTTCGGAAGAATCGAGTTAATAACCTCGCTTGATAATGCTTTCGGTTTTGGATATTCATTTTCGGTTTCGTAACAGTTGATGTTTGTGCCCAAAATGTGCCCAATACTTCCCGTACAAACGCAATGCAGTTACAATACGAGTGCAATACGTTTTTCGTCTAACTCGTTCACTTGAAGAAGGTTGCAATACTTTCCCTGCATAACATCAACACAAGGCAAGTAGGCGAAGACCTGATTCAAAATCCAGTGTGACGCTCACTGTTAGGTAATCCGTCATCGTCTCGGAACGTCATTTCAGGCCAGCGTTAGGTAGAATAGATAGGCACCGCGAAAAGAAAATCGTCGTACGGTAAATGCTTCAAAGAGAAGGAACCACGGAATGAATTCTGCGGTCATGCCACTCGTCTGCATTATCTCTCTCTCGACCTCATCTTTGTCTCCTGCGTACGCCGCGGATGCACGACCAAATGTTCTTTTCATCATCGCGGATGACGCTTCACGACATTTCGGGAACGCGTACAACTGCGACTGGGTCAAGACGCCAAACATCGACCGTCTCGCGAGCGAAGGACTTGTTTTTGACAACGCTTATGTGCCGACGTCGAAATGTGCTCCATGTCGGGCTGCGACTTTGACGGGTCGGAATCCGTGGCAGAATGGGCAGGCCGCGAATCACCAGAACTATTTTCCCGCCGAACTTCGCGCTTTTGGCGAAGCCCTGCAGCGATCCGGCGTTTACACCGGTAGCATCGGCAAGGTTTGGGGCCCAGGAATCGCAAATGAGAAGGATGGAACCAAACGTGACTTCGGTCTGCCGCCCGTCTCCAAAGGCAATAAGGTCAAGGCGAGAACGACGTTTGCCAGTTTCCTAGATCAGCGGCCAGCAGACGCATCATTTTTCTATTGGCATGGAAGTAGCGACCCACATCGTGGCTATAAAGCTGGAGCCGGTCGCGCCGCCGGCAAAAAGCCTGAGGATATCGACCACGTTCCTGCTTACTGGCCCGACAATGACACCGTCCGCAACGACATGCTCGACTACGCGATCGAAGTCGAACGATTCGACGGTCACGTCGGCGAAATCTTGAAAGAGCTCGAAGAAAAGGGGCTTGTCGACAACACACTCGTTATTGTTACATCCGACCACGGCATGCCCTTTCCACGAGTAAAAGGGCACACGTACGACGATGCACATCGCGTTCCGTTAGTTATGCGGTGGCCAAAGGGAATCGCCAAACCTGGACGTCGCGTGACGGATCTGGTCAGCTTCATCGACTTCGCACCGACCTTTCTGCAACTCGCCGGAATATCTCCCGCTGACTCTGGCATGAATCTCACGGGTCAAAGTCTTGTCGATCTACTGAAAGGTCCGTCCGAGCCGTTTCGGCCGTACCTGTTGATTGGGCGTGAACGCAACGATGTTTTTGCACGGCCAGGATCCGAATACGGTCTCGGTTATCCCACGCGCGCCATCCGCTCCGGTGATTTTCTCTACATCCGGAACTTTGAACCCGACCGCTGGCCATGCGGCAATCCGGAGCTTGGCCTCAGAGACACGGATGGCAGCCCGACGAAGTCGTTGATCAACTCACTCGGTACAGATAATGTCTACTGGCAACACGCCTTTGGAAAACGGCCGGCCGAACAGCTTTTTAACGTGGCCGACGATCCGGATTGCGTGAAGAACTTGATTGCTGACGCGTCCCAAGCCAAGACAGCCGCTCAACTACGTGATAATTTGATGGCGAAACTCAAACGCCAGAACGATCCACGAGTCGTCAGCGATGGCGATCAGTTCGACCGCTATCCGTCCGTTAAGAAACCAGTGCCGAACTGGGAGAAGGGCGCAGGAGCCAGAAATAAGAAGAAAAGCAGCGGTGCTAAATAACAGAAATGCGTTTGCAAAAGGCGGGAGCCTTGAATGTAGATTCTTCGTTTTCATCCAATAATCCGAGCTCTTTGCGCATCTTTATGTAGAGAAGACATATAGGCGTTTGTCTGTTATAGCGCCGCGAAAAATCGGAGTTCCTTGCAACTAGGGTGAAATCATGTCAAAAGTTATTTGCTTTCTGTTGGCTACTGTGTTCGTATTTGGGGCATCTGTTGGTGTCGGTGCGGAAGATAAGAAAAAGAAAGATCCAAAGGAAGTTTTTGCAAAATTGGACAAGAACGGCGACGACAAAGTTTCTGAAGAAGAATTTGTAGGGAAGAAGACCGGAGAAAAAGCGGAAAAAGCGAAGAAGGCGTTTGCCCGAAAAGATAAGGATAAGGACGGCTCTTTGACACTTGAGGAATTCTCCGCCAAGAAAAAGAAGTAGGGATAACGGACACAAAAACTGCCACAGCTAAAAATGCCTCGCATGCGAGGCGTTTTTCTTTACGTTCAAACTGATTATTGAATGTGCTGCGAAGCTGCCGGCCAAACCATGCCTAAGCCAAGTTAATTCCAGTATCATGGAAAGCGCGCCGGCGTGTCTCCTTACTTTGGTGTATCGCTCTGTACGCGTTGCTTTATTCTTCCAAGGTAACTGTCTTGTACAGAAGTTGAACAAGATGCGAGTGCCTCTTTGTAGAAATCGTACCCTTCTCCGATCCAATCAATAATGTTGGCGACTTTAAGCGCGGCGTAACTGTTGTTTTCCAGCAGGCCGCGCAGCGCATTACGAGCGGTGTCCTTTTCACCGAGATTAAAGAGCGACCATGCAGCCATAGCGACTACCTCGTGACAATCGTCGGTGAGCGATTTTCGCAATGCGAGTTTGGAATCGTTCGCTTTCTCTCCTAACAGGAACAGCCCAACCGATCCCCAATAACGAACGCCGCTTTCGTCGCTTGCAAGCATCCTTTCGAGTGCTTCGCGATTGTCCGCCGATTTTGCCAACGCCAGGTCGGATGCTTCCAATAATCGCTCGAGTGGATATTTCTTCGCATCTCGGACCATCTCATATATTGTCGTGTCGTGCTTCTCGGCTCGCGTCACCATTTCAGCTTCTGGAAGCATCGCCGCGTCATAGTGCTTCAATTGCCAGTCGCGGAGACGTCCTCGCATTTTTTGGAGGACTTCTGTGTACTCGCTGTCACCCGCAAGGTTGTTGACGGAATACGGATCCTCTGACGTATCGTAAAGTTCCTCAACGGGTTTGTTCGTGAAAAACCTGCCGGTCACCGCATCCGTTTTGCGTGCCCGATGATGTGCCTCCCAGGCTTTTGTTGCTTGGGCGCGCCAAAGGTACGAGAGGTATTGTCCGCGCGGCACATAGGGCATGAAGTTGCGGATGTAGAGAAAACGCTCATCACGCACGGCTCGGGAATTGTCGCAGCGTTCGTCCATGCGACCGCGGTAGGCGACGTGAAACTCACGCTCGGGATCGCTTGTTGGACCGAGAAAAACGTGACCTTGCATCTCTGCTGGAATCTTCGCACCCGCCAAGGCCAACCATGTTTTCGGCATGTCGATAAAGCTGACGATGCGATCAACCGTCATGCCGGGTTTTTCTGCTGGATAGAGGCCTTTGAATTTCGACGGGATACGAACAATCAACGGGCAGTGAATTCCGGTGTCCACCAGAAACCGTTTACTTCGCGCCATCACGCCACCATGGTCCGAGTTGTAGATCACGATCGTGTTTTCGTGCAGCCCGGATGCTTCGAGATCGTCAAGCACTTGCCCAACCTTGGCGTCCATGCGCTTAACCGCGTCTTGGTACTTCGCATAGTTCTTGCGAACCACGGGCAAGTCCGGATGATACGGAGCGAGTTTCACTTTGGCTGGGTCGTGCTTGGTATTTTCAACATCACCATGTGCGCGGCTCTCGTGAGAATCGCCGATATTGATGATAGAGAAGAAAGGTTGCTTTCCTTTGAGTTCCTCAAAATCCGCTTTGCCCTTGTCCCACGGTTCTCGGTCATTGCGACCGCCAATGTTGCAGTCGGTCTTGCCTGGTTTCAAGCTAAAGTAACCAGCCGCTCGCAATTCATCAGGGTAATATCGAATCTTGTTGTGCGGGATGTTGTAGCGGCTGCGCATCGGATGCGTGCCCATCGATACGGCGTGAATTCCCGTAATCCACACACTCCGTTGCGGAGCACAGACCGGCGTATTGGCGAAGCAATGCGTATAACGAAATCCGTCCTTGGCCAGTTCATCAATCCGTGGCGTATCGCCGTTAGGATTGCCATAACAGCCAACCCACTGAATGTTGTTATCTTCTGACGTGATCCACAGGATATTGGGCCGCTCGTCGGCGGCGGAAAGGTTCAACGGAACGAGACATGAAATCAATAGTAATAACTTAATTGGTTTTAGGTCCATGATTTGTCTTCTCTTATGATGGTCATAGATCTTTAGTTTCATGACAATGTCATTTACTTCTGTTTGTCCGGCCTATCGAGAATGCATTCAGGATTGAGTTTCGTTGGCACGGGAGCATTGGTTTCGGCTTGCCAGGCATCGAGTTCGGATCGAAGAGCCGCTGCTCGGTCGGGCATCACTCCTGCAAGATTCTTTTGCTCGCCAGGGTCGTCCTTCAGATTGTAGAGCCCGATTGTGTTGTCCTCGTGAAACTCCATCAGTTTCCAGTCGCCACGACGCAAACTGGTTGATGGAAATCCGCGCCACGAGTACGTTTCGCCATTGGGCAGGTCGATGATGAGGCCGCGGCCTTGAAGGTAGAGCGGGTAATGCCAGAAGATACTCCGTTCTTCGATTTCTTTGCCATGAAAGAGCGGCGAGATGTCCGTGCCATCGATTGGCTGTGTTGTCGGTAGTTTCGCACCCGCGAGGCTTGCAAAGGTCGGCAGGAAATCAACACTTGTGATGGGTGTTTCGCATATCGATTTGGGCTCAATCACGCCAGTCCACCGCATGCAGGCTGGAACGCGAACGCCAGCCTCAAAGAGAGATCCCTTCTGACCGCGCAACGGATCAAGTTGCGATACGTTGGGCAGACCACCGTTGTCGCTGATAAATACAATGAGAGTGTTGTCAGCAATGCCGAGTTCATCAACTTTCGCAACCACGCGCCCGACAGATGTGTCAACAGCCTCAATCATGCCGGCATAGACTGGTTTAAAATTCTCGCGTTCCTGTGCCGGTATCTGATCTAGCTTTTCCTGATACTTTTGAACGACATTCGCACGGGCGCGGTGAGGCGTGTGGACATCCCAATGGCACAAGTAGAGAAAAAACGGCCGCTCCCGATTCTCTTCAATAAACTGCTGCGCACGGTCTGTTAACTGTTCGGCAACGTCCACGTTTCCGTAGAACTTTCCGCCAGCACCTCCTTTACCGTTTGACGAACTGAGATCGAATCCCTGCGTATCTTCGCCAAGATGCCACTTGCCGAGGCGGGCAGAGGTGTAACGAGCCGGCTTTAACACTTCCGGAATGCAAACGAACTTTGGATCAAGTGAGTTCGTTATGGGGAATTGAGCTAAGGCCTCTTTCTCGAGAGCTTTGTCTTTTCGACTAACCGCGGGAACAAGAAGTCGCATGTACTTCGGGTTGCCTTTGGATCTGCCGCCGGGCGTGTAGATGTGATGGCGGGGCGTATAGGTCCCAGACATCAGGCATGCACGTGTTGGCGCACAATTTGGTCCACCGGAGTAAGCTGCGTTGAATATCATTCCTTGACTCGCCAACCGGTCGATGTGCGGTGTCTGAAAGAACTCCGCGCCTGCGTAATTCACATCTTGCCAACCGAGGTCGTCGGCCATGATGAAGATGAAGTTGGGCTTGTCAGCAGCAATTAGTGCCGATGCAGCAAATCCGATCAGAATGAGAATTAATGCCAAAAATCGAATCACGATGATTTCTCCTGCATGACAAAATGCAACGCAACCATTCTCTCTCAATTCGTCGCCAACCGCGGAGACGAGTGGCCTTGCGTGCGGATTTTCTTAAGAAGCGATTGAAGTTCTTTTACCAAATCCGGATGGTCCGCCGTGAGATTCTTGCGTTGGCCGGGATCATCCGACAATTTGTAGAGTTCCGTAAGCTGCTTGTCGTCGTTCGGATAGTTGTGCTTTGTTTCCCAAGCTTTGTTTCGCCCGCTAACGTAGCCATCCCGCGCGTCGATCAGCAACCAATCGCCTCGGCGAATGGCGTATCCGTTTTCGGACGTATTGTGGACGTGCGCTGATCGAATGGTTTTGGCCTCACCGTTCAAAAGAGAAAGAAGGTTATGCGAGTCTTCAGCAGCATCTGTTGGTAATTCGAATTTTAACATCCCGGCCAGTGTTGCCATCACATCGACTTGGGAAACCAGCGCACCTGACGTGCTGTTGCGTTTCGTAATGCCGGGCCATTTAATGATGAACGGCACGTGGTGTCCGCCTTCGTAAATGTCCCGCTTCAGACCGCGGAACGGTGCCGACGACCAATGATCAAACTTCTGATCACGAGCATACGCATATTTCTCAGGTCCGTTGTCAGCTGTAAAGATGACGATCGTGCGATCGGCTTGACCAGATTGATCAAGAGCCTCCAGCAACTGACCGGCGGCGTCATCCGTTTCGAAAACGAAGTCGCCGTACGGTCCGGCACCGGACTTTCCGTCGAATTGATCGTTCGGAATGATCGGCGCGTGCGGTGACGGAAATGCGAAATACAGGAAAAACGGCTTGTCCGAGTCTTTTTGAGCTTTGATAAAGTCGACGCCACGTTTCGTTAGTGTAGGGATGTTTTGATACGGATCCCAATCGGACGCCATTGGCCCAGGCCGACACTCCCAGTTACCTTCCTTTATCTTCTTCCACTTCGTCGTGTCCATCATCGTGTCGGGTGCTTTAAGCACGCAGTTGTTCTCAATCCAACAATAGGGCGGGAAGTTAATAACCGTATCACCAAAATAATGATCGAAGCCGTGGTCCAACGGTCCATCTGGAATCGACTTGCTCCAGTCAAATGCTTCCGGTCCCCAAACCTTGCGACGACCCGGTGCGCGAGGTTCCGCATCCGATTTTTTGACCGCATCCCAATTCCATCCAAGATGCCATTTACCAATGCAGGCCGTTGTGTAACCGTTTTGCTGCATCATCTCCGGCAAAGTGAGTCTTTCTTTCGCGAATACCGAACCACCGAGTGGTCCGACGATGCCATGGAAATCTCGCCAGTGATATCTCCCAGTTAGCAAGGCATAACGGCTCGGCGTGCAAATCCCTGATGACGAATGTCCATCCGTAAAACGCAACCCCTGTCCAGCCAATCGATTGAGGTTTGGAGTCGGGATCTTCGACTCAGGATTGTTCATTCGCAAATCTCCAAAACCGAGATCGTCTGCGTACAAGATCAGGACGTTTCGGCGAGTGGATTCGCCCGCATACGAAGAAGAGCAATGCAATATCAGCAACGCAAAAATTGCAATTCGTCTCATGACTTTCCAACGAAAAAGAATGTTTCTTAAGGGATATGATTCCCAGGATACCACAATGGCACGAGTCATGCTTCTCAGCGATATCTGTCTAGCGCTCGAGTTAATTCCATCGAGTAAGGTGATCGAATGTGGTTTTGCAATAAATTGAGTTTTAAGAACCGTGGATATCATTCTGTTTTAAAAATTCGATCCATTTTATGCATCTCAAAAATGTCAGGAGAGATGCTGTAATTGTGAACTTTGCAGTTCACAAATCATTCGTTTGCTGAACTCACGCGTAATCCTTTCAAATCCCAGACTCGATTGGCGGAACTTTTCTTCACTTCAAGCAGACGTTTGTCACACGCACGCGCAGAGGTGAGTCCATCCAAACGCTGCTGCTGATCGACGTCATTCTGATTATCAATGTCGCCCAACTTCATTTCGGGGAGCAGTTGATTTGACAACACCCAACGATCTGCTACTGCACTAGGTGGATTTGACCTCGGCACTTCAGCGCAAATCGCTGCATGCACCGGCCGACAACACCGGTTGAAGTTAGCCAGATGCTGTTTCTGAGCCAGGTGGAATCCACCTAAGCGCGCAACTCGATTTCCGTTCGTGAACTCGGTCGCGATCACCTGCCTCAGCAAGCGATTAAAATCAACCGCTGCAACAGCGACCGGAAAATTGACTTAGGGAGCAGCCGCAAATCACATTGATGACACGTGCTAAATGCGTTCGGTCCATTTCACCGGCGCGTGTTAGCACGGACCTCCATCTACGGAGGCCGATGCATCCTACGGCACTTGAGTAAACGGATCTCAACACGGCCAAAGGCAACGTTCACGCCCGTGATTCCACCCCGGAGGACATCGATCTGACAACCCGAGGTCACTGGTGGTTGAGCCCCGGTCGTTGACATACTTGGATGCCACGTGCACGAACGGAAGCATGTGCAAAAACCACTTGCGGCGGGCTTGCCGCTGGAAAAGCCTTAGAACAACGTCCATGTGATAGCCACGAGATCTGCGATTGTGGTGCAATGCTTTTCCAAGGTCATTCTTTCTGTCATTTATTACGGACTCTCAGAAGGCGAAAGGCCCAGCCGCGTTTTATGCCACCCGGAACGCCCGGCATGCTCAGACGGCCGCTGCGGTTGGTCTTGCGGATCATCCCATCCTGCCATCTGCCGGCGTCGAGATGCCACCACTCGATGCGATAGTCAGCGTCGGGTGTGAGCTTGGTGATGTCGCAGCTGTCCTTGTTGGCGCTGACGAATCCAAGGCCCTGGCTCTTGTCTGGGGTCAGCGCCAGGCACAGGAGTTCTCCGTCGGGGGCGGCCAGGTTCTGCGCGGCTGGGACCAAGCTGCGGTAGTCGTGTCCGCTGTCCAGAAGGAAGTCTTTCAGTTTGCCCATGGAGGCCGCATTGAAGCGATTGAAACCATTCTTGTGAGGGTCACCGGCAGGGATTGGTTGTTTAGGATGGGTGGCTACACCAGCCCAACATCCCCATACACTTCGGCATACCCGTCGCCTGCATCGTTCGGCCTGCATCGCGGTCAA
>CAYFJO010000143.1:0-4789 GCA_964343305.1 uncultured Pirellulaceae bacterium
TTCGCCAAGACCGGTCGAGCCAATCCTTGACCCGATAAAGTCCGCTCCGGTTGGCTAACACGCACATTGCATTCGTCTCAATGGACGTGTTGTATCAACGATATCGACCCTTCCGATAAACGGGCTTGATTATTTGTGTTCGGTTTTGCGTACTTTTTTGAATGGCCGTGTATCCCGTCTGACGCGAATACAGCATTTGCCTGTGTTAAATGGCGCCTGGCGTGGCGCGCAAAAATAAAC
The DNA here is from genome assembly GCA_964343305.1 of uncultured Pirellulaceae bacterium. Lineage (GTDB taxonomy): Bacteria > Planctomycetota > Planctomycetia > Pirellulales > Pirellulaceae > CAYFJO01. The sequence goes on from CAYFJO010000143.1 coordinate 241, forward strand.
GGCCTAACCGGCAAATGCCGGTTAGGCCGCTGGACAGATAATGACTACTGCTGCGTCATCTCACTGTTGACGAGCTAATAGCCATCGGGGCATGATCGATGAGATTAGCGAGCGTAGTAGGTTGGCCGAATGTAGCGACCTCGTGGCAATGCCGCCGAAGGATCAACAACCGGGGCGGGCGGTTCGGGGGGAGCCACGACGCCGGATCCGTTTCCATCGCCGATCGAGCTACGAACACCACAGCCATGATCGCAACCATTGCCGCGGTCGCAACCGCAATGCGTGGTCGTACCGCAACCACAGCCACCATTGTCGCAACCGCAACTTCCGTTGTCACAACCGCAGCCGCCATCACACGAGTCACAACCACCGGCGGTGGGCCAACACAGGCGAATGCGCGGTAGGGTGATCTTGGGGATACAGATCTTGACATGGTGGTAGTGAAGGAGTCCGCCACCGTGACTGCATCCACATCCGGTGTCGCAACCACAAGACGATTCGCAGCCGCAGGTTCTTTCGCAACCGCAGGTCTTTTCGCAGCCACACGCCGTTGCACAGCCGCAGCCCTTGTCACAACCACAACTGTTGTCGCAGCCACAATCGTTGGGCTGCGCACAGCAGCCGGCGTCGCAGCCATAACCGCCACCGCCCAACAGACGGTTCAGTAATTCGAAACTAAATCCTTGCGTACAAAGTCCAAGGCTTAGCACCAACGTTGCACAAAAGATGTTCCACTTCATTGGGCCTTTTCTCCATTGAAAGGGATTGGTTTCCTGAGCCCACTCCTGCCTCCCATCCCAAACAGGGATGTACGCCGACCTTTGGATTAGGCAGCGATGAAACGGTTCCACATGCAATTTGGCACTTGACGACATCCGGTCGTCAAACGCTCAGGGTGTGTTTCAGGAAGGGAAATGGTGAGGGTGAGGTGTGAAGCAAACAGGAAGGTCGTCGTGACAAATCTGGTCGAGCCAATCCGTGACTCGAAATGTAAATTCCAGGTTCTTGCCACGCCAGCATCGTGCCCGAACAGGCACTTTGATGTGAAGTATCAATCGTATCGGTCAAACGGATTAATTGGCTTGAGAGTATGTAAACGATTCTGAGCAAATGATTTAAAGGAACGGTTAGGCTGACTTTGCGGGCTCTGAAAGGTGGTAAAACTTTGACGGTTTTACGGGTTTCGAAAACGGCCATCAAACAAGTGGCCATTGATATGTAAACGCCCTAACATCTTAAAAACAAACGAGTTGAGAGGTGGCTTCAGGGCGGAGCATTTGATAGAATTCACGGTTGGACAGCACTCACTTCCCCCCGCCGTTTTATTTCCCACCTTCATGACTCAGCAGCTCAGCCAACGAGGCTACGAGATCGTCGACTTTGCAGAAGTCCAGGGAGTGGAATGCCCCTGCGGAACGGCGCGACGTGCATTCGCAGAAACGGAGGACTTTCCGGGTACGATCCATGTCACGCAGATCTCGTCGGACGCGCGTCTTCACTACCACAAACGACTGACCGAGACCTATTACTTTCTGGAATGTGAACCGGACGCCAAGATGCAGCTTGACGACCAGATCATCGAAGTACATCCAGGCATGTGTGTCATGATACGCCCCGGAACAAGGCATCGCGCGATTGGTCGCATGAAGGTTTTGATTGTTGTCCTTCCCAAATTTGATCCCGACGACGAGTGGTTTGACTAAGAACCTATCCCGAAAGCGGGACAGGTACTTGCGGCCAAGGGAGCCGGTCCCGGTTTTGGGATATAAGTAGGATGTGTGTAACACACCACAAAGATGGCTGGTGCATCTCATGCACCCTACGAAAATCGAAACACTTGTTCGCCCGGAAATCCTAACGTACCCTAAAGGTTTGGTTAAACTTACTAGCCAGCAAAACCCATCGAGCCAGGTCATGAAACGAAACACTTCCTTCACATTATTGTCATTTGCTTCCCTCACCATCCTCTGCCTCCCTTTGTTAGTCGGTTGCCAGGGATGTGTCGGTCGTTACTACGCGGGCCCCGGCGGTTCAACAACTGGCGGAGCCACCAGTTTTGGCGGCAGTACGGTTCTCACAGGCGGACCAGTTGTTGGCGGCGACCAGGTCGCCGATGCCGACGATACGGGAGACAAAGCCGACGATGCGGAAGACAAAGCCGACGAAAAGAAGCCCGTCGAAATCGATCCCAGAGATTGGACGTTCTGGCGCGGACCAGAATACACCGGCATTTCGCGCGAGACGGGATTGGTCGACGATTTGGATTTCGCCGCCAAGCCGGGAGCCAAAGACGGCCTATTGAAATGGAAGGACGAAGAACTCGGCGGCCGCAGCACACCCGTGACGTTGCGAGGTCGGCTCTACACCATCGTCCGCGACATGCCGGAAACTGCCGAAGAGGGTGAAAAGGTCGTCTGCGTCGACATCGACACGGGCAAGACGCTTTGGGAAAACCGATTTCGCATCTGGTCGTCGGACGTGCCCGACACCCGTGTCGGTTGGTCTTCGGTCGTTGCCGATCCGGAAACGGGCGACGTCTACGCGTTGGGTGTTTGCGGCTACTTCCAATGCATCGACGGCGAAACGGGCGAAACCAAGTGGGACCTCCCTTTGCACGAACACTTCGGCTTCCTCAGCACCTACGGCGGGCGAACCAATTTTCCCGTCATCTGTGAAGACCTCGTCATCATCAGCGCCGTCGTGATCGGCTGGGGCGACATGGCCAAGCCGGCACATCGCTTCGTGGCCTTCGACAAGCAAACGGGCGACGTCGTCTGGTTCAACGGCACGCGACTGCTGCCTTACGACACAGCCTACAGCTCACCGAGCGTGACCATCGTCAATGGCCAGAAAGCATTAGTCTTTGGCTCCAGCGATGGCGCGATCTGGGCGTTGCAAGCGAGAACCGGCCAACCGATTTGGCAATATAAGTTCTCGCGGCGCGGTCTCAACGTGTCGCCGTTGGTGATCGGCAATACAGTCTACTCCGGACATGGCGAAGAAAACGTCTCCGGAACCGCAATGGGTTCGGTCGTTGCCATCAACGCCCTGGCTGGCACGGGCGACATCACCGACACGGGTGAAAAATGGAAGATCGAAGAGTTGATGATGGGCAAGTCATCGCCTGTCGCGGTGGATGGCAAACTGTACTGTTTTGATGACCGCGGAAAGATGTACATCGTCGACACTGAGAATGGCGAACAGCCGTACAAGCGACAGTCGGTTGGCGGCACGATGCTGCGGGCCAGTCCACTCTACGCCGACGGCAAAATCTACGCCTTCTCGACCAGCGCCTACGCGATCTACAAGCCAAACGAAGAGGACGGGGTCGAGCGCATCGCCAAGGGACGTTTACCAAGTGGCGAAGAGGTTTACGCGTCACCGATCGTGTCGCATGGCAAACTATATGTGCAAACCACATCAGCCCTCTACTGCTTCGAAGATGCCAGCAAAGACCACGACATCGACGATCGCCCCGAACCCGCCGAAGAAGCACCTGTCGCCGACGACGAAAAACCGGCCTTTGTCCAGGTCGTTCCGGCTGAAGCCCTGATGTATCCCGGTCGGATCAAGACGTTCTTTGTCAAAGTCTACAACTCGCAAGGTCAAGTGATTGATGATTCGCCAGAGGGTGTGACCTTCGAACTAGACGGTACGCCCGACGCATTGGAAGCCGCTGACTTGACAGAAAACGGCACTTTTCTCGCTCCGCAGATTGGCGAGCGACCGGTGTACGAACATGTCGCCATGTCGATCAAAGCCAAGGTTGGTGATTTGGAAGGCCATGCTCGTGTTCGAGTCGTGCCGCGCTTGCCTTGGGTGTTTGATTTCGAAGGGCTCGATGCTCCACCGATTACTTGGGTGGGTGCCCGCTATCGACACGTGATCCGCGAAGTTGACGGCAGCAACGCGATGGTCAAAGTCACGACGATTCCTAAGGGAGCGCGCAGCCGCTGTTGGTTTGGCCATTCGAGCCTGCAAGATTACACGATCCAAGCGGACGTCAAGGGCGCGCTGACCGCCGAAAAGTTGCCCGACATCGGCTTGATTGCCCAAGGCTATTGCCTCGACTTGCAGGGAACGTATCAAAAACTGGAAATCCGCACTTGGGGTCCGTCTGACTTCCGCACCAGGGAAGCGGTCGACTTTGCTTGGGTCGAAGACAAGTGGTACCGCATGAAATTCCGTGCCGCCAATGAAGACGGCAAGGCCGTGCTGAAAGGCAAGATCTGGCCACGCGACGAAGCCGAGCCGGACGCCTGGACCATCGAAGTGACCGACGCCGCGCCGAACGAAAATGGCAGCCCAGGTTTGTTTGGTAACGCCAAGGATTCGGAACTGACGCTCGACAACATCATCGTTGCCGACAATGACAAAGACATCAACGCGTTGATACCGGAAGTCACCACAACCGCCGCTGAGGCCGAGCCGAAGCCGGACGACGCGAATGATAAGCCAACCGAAGATTCGGAGGACGACAAGCCTGCTGAAAATAAACCCGCTGAAGAAAAACCATCCGAGGACAAGCCGGCTGAAGAAAAACCATCAC
>CAYFJO010000143.1:4889-23730 GCA_964343305.1 uncultured Pirellulaceae bacterium
AAGACAAACCATCACAAGACAAACCATCACAAGACAAACCATCACAAGACAAACCATCACAAGACAAACCGGCCGAAGACAAGCCTGAAGCCGAAAAGCCTGAAGCCGAAAAGCCTGAAGCCGAAAAGCCTGAAGCCGAAAAGCCTGCCGCAGAAAAGCCATCCAAGGATGAACCTGCTGAAGACAAACCCGCCGAATCATCTTCTGACGATGCAGCAGACGACAAGTCGTCCGACGCACCAAAGCCAGAAGAATCTGATTCAAACAACTAGACCCTCCCTTTAATCATCCCGCCGTCCGTCAATCGGATATTGCACAATTCGCTGGAGAAGACCCCGCATGAAATCAGAAAACACATACGCCGCTTGGACATTCATGATCTTTGGTCTCGTACTGGGAACCATCGCCACGTCTCTCGCCACGGGCTGCCAACAAAGCACCGGCGAAGAACCAGATGACCAAGTTGCCCTCGCTCCCGGCGATGTAACCGAAGCAGCACCTGCAGTCCTCGCTGGCGATTGGCCGCAATGGGGCGGAAGCTCACATCGTAACAACGTGCCCAACTTCATGGGCCCCGTTCCTGACGATTGGGACATTGGCCGCTATGACCGAAAGACCGGCGAATGGAAGGGCGCGACAAACATCAAGTGGGTCGCGGCGCTTGGCAGCCAAAGTTACGGCAACCCCGTCGTCGCCGACGGACGTGCGTATGTTGGCACCAACAACGGTGCTGGCTACCTGAAGCGATACCCGTACAGAGTCGACCTCGGTTGCCTGCTGTGCTTCAATGAAGAAGATGGCAAGTTCCTTTGGCAACATTCCAGCGAAAAGCTCTCGACCGGCCGTGTGCATGATTGGGAGCAACAAGGCATCTGCTGTGCACCGCTGGTCGAAGGCAAGCGAGTCTGGTTTGTCAGCAGCCGTGGCCATGTACTTTGCCTCGACACGGAAGGTTACTACGACGACGAAGATGACGGACCTGTCAAGAACGAACAGGCGCGCTTGTTTAACGTCGCTGCATCTTCCGATCCTGATGCACCGAATCATCTGGCCGCCGCTTCCAAAGCACTCGCCGCCGGCAAACTGTCGGATCACGTCGTCAGCGAGTTTGAACGCGTCGGCATGAAGCTGCCCGAAGACGTGCAAGTCACAGCCAACGGAAGCGGAAAATGGACGTTCAAGGCAACCGTCAACGACTCCGAACGTGATTTCCATGTTCGCAAACAAGGCCCCAAATTGGCGTTCTACGGCGTCACGACTCCCGACGACAAATACGAAGCCGACACGATCTGGGACTTCGACATGATGAAGACGTTGGGCGTTTCGCAACACAACATGTGCAGTTGCAGCGTCACGGCGCTGGGCGACATTCTGTTCGTCAACACCTCGAATGGCGTTGATGAAACTCATATCAAGTTGCCCGCTCCCGATGCTCCCAGCTTCATCGCGATGGACAAAAACACGGGCGAAGTTCACTGGACGGACAAATCGCCGGCGACCAACATCCTGCACGGCCAATGGTCGTCGCCCACGGCTGCCGAACTGGGCGGCGTTCCGCAAGTCATCTTCGCGGGCGGCGATGGTTGGGTTTACAGCTTCAAAGCCGACGAAGGCGAAGACGGCAACCCCACTTTGTTGTGGAAGTTCGACGCCAACCCGAAGACATCCAAATGGGTCCTCGGCGGCCGTGGCACGCGTAACAACTTGATTGCAACCCCAGTTGTTTACAACGACCTCCTCTACGTTGCCGTCGGCCAAGATCCTGAACATGGCGAAGGCATCGGCCATCTATGGTGCATCGATCCCGCCAAGAAATTGGACGGCAGCGACGTCAGTCCTGAACTCGCCCTGGCCATCAAGGGTGACAAGCGCGTGCCGCTTGAGCATCGCCGTATTCAAGCCGTCATCGAAGCCGATGGTGAAGTCGCGGTCGACAATCCCGATTCCGCGGTGGTCTGGCACTACAGCGAAGTCGACACCAACATGAACGGCCGTTTCGATTTCGAAGAGACCATGCACCGCAGTTGTGGCACGGTAGCGATCAAAGACGACATCCTCTACATCGCCGACTTTAGCGGCCTGTTCCACTGTCTGGACGCCAAGACCGGCAAGGTCCATTGGACCTACGACATGCTGGCCGCCGCCTGGGGATCGCCCTTGATTGTCGACGGCAAAGTCTATATCGGCGACGAAGACGGCGACGTCTGCATCTTCGAACACTCGAAGAAAGCCAACGAGCCGATTGAAATCAACATGGACAACTCGGTTTACAGCACCCCGATCGTTGCCAACGGCACGCTGTTCATCGCCAACCGATCGTTCCTGTTCGCCATCGAAGAATAGCGGCGGAGCCGCAACCAAATTCGAAATCCGAATATAAATGCGCGCAGGAAGACAAGAAAGCCACAAAGAGTAGTACGAATATCAAGCTTGACAGATTCCTGATACTTGTCACATTAGTCGGCGAACACTCAAAACACACTTGTCGCACGGATGCAAGCGAATGGCCAGACGGCGAAAAGGGAAGAAAAAGGGAGTGTCGAGCGGTCGGCTCTTCACGCGTGCCGAGCGAGAACTGGCGAAAGGCAACGTCCGGTCCGCCTTGAAGGACGCCAAGCGTTGTTACCGCGAGGATGCTTCACACGACCATCGGCAGCTATTGGAACGGGCTTATCTGCGCCGAGCCGATCAGTTGGTGCGGATGAACCTTCCTACCGAAGCGCGGGCCGTTTTGGCGGAACTTGATGAACTGGGCGTCACGCAATCCGAGGTGGAAGCCCAAATCCCACGGCTCAAAATGTTGCTGGGCGAGGTCGACGCCGGCCAACGTGCGGAACTTCTTCAGCAAGACCCCCACTTGCTGGCCGAACTCGCCGATTCGGCGGTCATCGACCAACGAACCAACGTGGATCATTTTCCAGAAATCAAAGACTGCGTCGCTCGCGTTCGCGAGGCGTTGTTGGCGGTCGAGCGAGGTGACGACGAAGGCGCTGCGGAATGTTTGAAGCAGATTCCACGCAAGTCGGTTCTGAGTGACTGGCTCTACTTCGTTCGTGGTTTGTCGGCCCACTATCAAGGGGACCGCGAGCGAATGGCCGAGAATTGGCGGCGACTTGACACGGGGAGGCCTGCTCACCGCATCTCGTTAACACTGCAAGTTGCCCGCGGCGAACTTTCGGCCGAGGAAGCGCCGATCGATTTAACGTCTTCTCTGGCCAAGTTGAAATCGCGCCGCGAATCGCACCCCACTCGGCAGCTACTCGAACAACTCGCAGCCTGTTGGAACGACGGAACATGGAACAATCTGCCAAAGCTGGTCCGCGAATTTCGGGCGCGGTACGGCAAGAAACACCCCGAATTGCTCGAAGCGATCGTTGATCTGGTTGAGAAACGAGCGGTGAAGGAAGGTGATTCGTGGCTGTTGGATCGGTTAAAGGCAATTGCGCCGGTTCCCAGTCTCGATCCGCGGTGGAATCGAGCACGGGCGATGTTGGCGGAACACCCTCAGTATGGTGACTGTGATGACGAAGAGCGATACTCCGAAGCGTATGCGGATGATTTGCGTGAATTAAAGTCGCTCCGCGAAGACGAACGGCAGATCGCCGCCGGATTGGTTTATTTGCGATTGGCTCGCCACTGGATACACTACGCGGCAGAAAGTCTGCAAGGCGGCATGTTCGCGCGACCGGATGAAGATCAAGCGATGGCATTCTCGGACAGAGCCGAAGAGTTTTTTCACAGAAGCATCGCCGAGTATCCACAAAATCCCGTCGTCTATCGCGAACTCGCGGAATTTTACGAGCGAGCGGACAATCTCGATGGTGCAGCCAAACAATACAAGTTCCTGGTGGCACTGGACGCTCATGATTTTGACTCGAATCGTTGGTTGGCAACTTATTTCTTGGTTCGCGACGAGCCACAGAATTCCGAGCCGTATATGAAGGCGGTGTTGCGATTGAAACCTCGCGACCCTTCGACCCAAACCTTGGTTTGGAATCAGCACATCACGACCGTCCGCGGTTGCGCGAAGAAGAAAATGTTTGAAGCAGCCCGGCAAGAACTGGCCAAGGCCGCTGAATTGCCGGGCTTGACGATCGAACCTTACACCTTGGACATCTTGCGAGCATCGATTGAGTATAAGGCCAAGGATCTCGACAAGGCCGAACGGTTTCTCGCGGCGGCCCAGTCACACGTCGAAGAACCGACGGCAATCTGGATGCAAATGAGTTGTTCCGCCGCTCGTTTTTCGCTGCCGCGCAATGTCAAAAAACAGTTTGACGGTCGGTTCAAGAAAGCGATTGAATTTGTGCCGACCGGCGAGACAGCGGGACGGCTGGCACGTTTCGCCATCTCGCTGCACGGGAACCAAGTCCGATACACCGGGCGTGCGACTCAGGAGAAATTGTTCAAAAAATATCTCCTCCGCGCGGTGGACCGTCGCATCGATTGGCATTCGCGAGATTTGTCTAATGTCTGCGATTATCTCATGCTGGATCCGAAGAATCGCAGATTGTGTGAAGGATTCGCGGGGCAAGGCGTCAACAACTTTCCCACAAATCCATGGTTCCATTTGTACCTCGGATTAATCGATTTTGACGACGGTCCCTATGCCTGCGATTTGCATTCGACCAAGGAGCACTTGGAGGCCGCTCTCAAGTACAAACACCAGGGCGACACTCCTCTCCAAGAGGGAATGATAGAGCGGGCCGAACACGCGCTGAGGATGATGCAAGACTACATCGAGCAAGAGGCCCACTACGGAAGCGGATTCTCTGACGACGGATATGACGAGGACGACGACGATGAGGACTTCGACGAATACGATCCGTACGATGTTGATGACGAAACGCACTCTGGAATGGATCCGATGGCGTCCCGTCAAATCATCGAGCAAGTGATTCAACAGGGACCTGCTGCCATGCAAGCGATCATCGAGCAGATGGCCGAAGAAGCCGGAGTTTCGCCGATGGAAATAATGGGCAATGTTCTTAATTCGGTCGGAGCACTCGATTCGGGCAATCCGATGGAGCCAGAACGAACCGGCAAGTCGGGCAGTTCCAAAAGCAAGCGGCAAAAATCGAAATCGAAGAGGTGATCCATGTCCGACCCGTACCAAGTGCTCGGCCTTCAAAAAGACGCCGCCGGAGAGACCGTCCGGCAACGCTACTTAGAACTCGTGCGGCAGTTTCCACCAGAACGCGAGCCCCAGAAATTTGCCGAGTTGCGGGCCGCTTACGACGCGTTGCGAGACCCCATTGTTAGTCTTGAGAAGCGGTTGTTCAGCGTAAGTGCCGTACACACCTTCGAGAGTTTGCTCGCCGGACTCAACCAAGATGAAGGCGACCAACGAATCTCCACCAGCGTGCTGCTTTCATTAGGAAAATCGTAATGCGAAGTTGGTGGGAAAACGAAGCTATTCTCGATCGGTTTCGCACTTGGCTGCTGGAAACGCAAGAGGAAATCGAAGCCCTCGAAGATGATGAGCGTGAAGACTCTGACCTCGATGATGCAGAGCAAGATGTCAATCAATTCGAGGCACACGCTGAACTCCCCGAAGAAGACAGCGATAACTTTTTCGATCGCAATGACGAAGACGACGTGGTCAGCGACGATGATGGTGATTTCGAGGATGAGCCCTTTTCGGGAGTTCTGGCCATTGGGTCAGCCGATTCTGACATTGCATCCTTGCAAGAAGATCCGACAGCCCCGGAGCGTTCCGGGGTATCTTTCCAACAACCGGCGCCCGTTGTCGCTATCTCGCAAGCGGAAGAACCGGCGGAAAAATTCACCGCCGAATTGCCACAAGTTGGTTTGCTGGACGTCGTGGAAGCCTTGACGGCGATGCGGCACGAATCCAAGCTGCAAACGAAAAGTTCACGTGGTCTGGAAGAGTCCGTCCAATCGTCGATCGCGGCTTTGGAATTGGCGATCGAACAGTTCCGCTCGGCGCAAGCGCGCGAAGACGAGGCTGCCCATCGCGCCGTCAAGCCGCTGGTCGAAACGTTGGTCAGTTTGGACGAGGCCTTGCTGCGCGGCGCGGGGGCCATGAACGCCACGGTCCGCCAAATGAAAAGCGACGCTCCGCAGCGCTTGCACGATGGCCTGGAATCGCACTTCGCGGGGCTTTCGTGGTGGCGGCGATGGCTGCTGGCACGGCTGATCAGCAACATCCAGCAAACCTGCGTCGAACAATTCGAAGCCGCGGCCGACGACACGCTGGCCGCGCTAACCGAAGGCTTTCAACTCATTCAAACCAGGCTCGAAAAAATGTTGACGGACCATGATTTGACGCGCATCGCGTGTGTCGGCGAAACGGTCGACCCCAGCCGTATGACGGTCGTCGAACTGGTCGACAAACCGGACATGCCGCCGGAAACCGTCATCGACGAAGTGCGCCCCGGATACCAATGGCGGGGCCAAGTCATCCGTTTCGCCGAAGTCCGCGCAACTGTTGGACGGATTGCTAATCCGTCCATCCGTAACCGGACGGATTAGCAATCCGTCCTACACAAGAGAAAGGATTCAAAATGGAGACGATTCTTGGCATCGATCTGGGGACAACAAACAGCGTCGTGTCCGTCATTCTCGACGGCCAGCCGGTCGTGTTGCCCGAAAAAGATCCTCAAGCAATTTTGCCTTCCATTGTCGGGCTGAGCAACAACGGAGATTTGTTGGTCGGCGAGGAAGCCCGCAACCAAGCATTGATCGCACCGGAGCGGACCGTCAAGTCGGTCAAGCGACAAATGGGCTCGGACGACAAAGTTTCGTTGGGTGAACGGCAGTATTCTCCGCAGGAAGTCGCCGCGATGATCGTCCGCGCGCTGAAGCAGCGGGCCGAACAAGCGCTGGGTCAATCGATCGACAAAGCCGTCATCACGGTTCCAGCTTTTTTCAGCGAAAATCAACGTCTGGCCACCCGCGAAGCCGGCGAACTTGCGGGACTCGAAGTTGTCCGCATCATCAACGAGCCGACTGCCGCCACGCTGGTCTACGAACCGCACACCGACCGCAATGAAAAGCTGCTGGTCTATGATCTCGGCGGCGGCACATTCGACGTTTCGATCGTCCAGATCGAACGCGGCGTGGTCGAAGTCTTGTCCAGCCACGGCAACACCCATTTGGGCGGAGATGATTTCGACCAACTGTTGCTCGACGTCGTATGCGATTCGTTCCACGATGAGCACGGCCTTGACTTGCGAGACATTCCGACCGCCCGGTCCCGGTTGCTGCAAGCGGTGGAAACTGCCAAGAAGCAATTGTCAGACGAAGCGATCGTCACGGTTGCCGAAGAGTTCATCGCCGAAAAGGACGGATCGCCGATGAACCTGCAAATGGAGTTGGAGCGCCGGGACTACGAGGATCTGATCGAGCCGCTGTTGAACAAGACACTCGAATGTGTCGACGCCGCATTGACCGATGCGAGTCTGGTGGCCAGCCAACTGGATCGCGTAGTCCTGGTCGGCGGCAGCACGCGAACACCGATGGTACGCCGGCTGCTACAAGAACAACTCGATCATGAAGCCCATCTCGAAGTGGACCCCGATTTGTGCGTGTCGATGGGCGCGGCGGTTCAAGGCGGCTTGATTGCCGGTATCGACGTGGGACCAGTGTTGGTCGACATCACGCCGCACACGCTCGGCATCCGCTGCGTCGGCCTGCTGCACGGGGTGGAGACCAACAAGATGTTCTCGCCGGTCATTACCCGCAACACGCCGCTGCCCGCGACTCGTTCGGAGATTTATTTCACTGGATACGACGGCCAAGACGCGGCGCACATCGAGGTGTATCAGGGCGAGCACGAAGATGCCACGTACAACCAAGCGGTCGGCGATTTTCTGCTCGAAGACTTAAACGAAAGCGCCAGTGCCGGCAACGAAATTCTAGTGCGATTTGATTTGAACCTGGACGGCATCCTGACCATCGCCGCGGTCGAGCGCGACACGGGCAACGAAAATCAACTGACAATCGACAACGCGATCACCCGTTTCCGCGCCGAAAATCACGAAGCTGCCAAAGCGAAACTGGCCGAGGTGTTTGGCAGCGACTTCGACGACATGACCAGCGAGGTGGCCGGTGCCAGCGACGAGAGCCAGTCGCAATTTAGCGAAGCCACCGACATGATTGCCAAAGCCCGCCGGTTGATCTCGCAAGCCACCGACGAAGACGCCGAAGAAATGCGACAGTTGGTGGAAGACCTGCAAGCCGCGATCCAATCCGGCGTCGCGGACCGAGTGCAGCCGGTGCAAGACGATTTGAGCGACTTGGTGTTTTACCTCGAGGATGCGTAGTCGATGGAAGCCGAGATCCGCTGCCCGACCTGCCGCGCCCGTCAAGCGATGTCGGACGAATGTCGTCGTTGCAAATGTGACTTGACGATGTTCGTCACTGCAATTCGCCACCGCCAGCAAGTGAAGCGACAGTGTCTAACTCACCTGCGCGACGGAGAATTCGACCAAGCCCTCGTCGCTGCCCAACAACATTGCAAGTTGTCGTCCGACAAAGAGGCATCCCGTCTATTGGCGGTCACCCTTTTGCTCACCGGCCGTTTCAAAGCGGCTCTTGAGATTGCCGAGCGGCAATCGAGTTGATAGTGAGTAGGTCACGCTCTCCGTGACGGAAGACTTGACGCTCTAAAAACAAAACCGATGCCAAGCCCAATCATGCCGCCAAGCCCCGAACCAATGGAGTGGCCCCACGGATCACCTGGCCCACGTACAAACGGCGCGAGAATGAACGAACCTAGCACGGCGCCAACAAACACTGGCAAAATGATTCGGAACACGCGAGATCGTAGCTTTTGATCTGCCGCGGACGCGTGGTTGATTGAGTCTGTCTGTGGCGGTTGGTAGGGGTTGTCTTCTTTCACGAATAACCACCATCGGCAGATGAACGGAATCGTAAATGCTCATTTCTTCTTTCGTTTCTTTGGCGTCCCAAACTCAACGACCGTGCCGTCATCTTTATATTGCTCGCGCAGCCGGGCGAGTTCTGTCTTCAACTCTTTGACTGTGTCTGCGTAGGCAGGATCTTCGTAGACGCTTTTTAGTTCGTTGGGATCCTTTTCCAGGTCGAACAATTCCCATTCGCCGAGGTTGTAGAAATGGATCAACTTGTGTGTCTTCGTGCGAACTCCCAGATGGCGACGGACGCTGTGGGCTCCGGGGAATTCGTAGTAGTGATAGTAGACGCTGGTTCGCCAGTCGGGAGGCGTGGTGCCTTGTAGGACGGGAACCATGCTGCGGCCTTGCATGTCCGCAGGGACGTCCACGCCGGCGATTTCCAGGAATGTTTCAGGAAAGTCCAGGTTCATGACCATCGTGTCGTTGACCGAACCGGGTTTCGTTTTGCCGGGCCAGCGGACCATCAGCGGCGTGCGGAACGACTCTTCGTACATCCAGCGCTTGTCGTACCAGCCGTGTTCGCCGAGGTACCAGCCTTGGTCGGATGTGTAGATGACGATCGTGTTTTTCGCGAGGCCCGTCTCGTCCAGGTAGTCCAGCACTCGGCCCACGTTTTCGTCGACCGAATCGATGCAACGCAGGTAATCCTTGGCGTAGCGTTGGTATTTCCATCGGACCAAGTCGTCACCTTCGAGATTCGCTTTTTTGAACGCTTCGTTTTTGGGGCCGTACGCTTTTTTCCAGGCGGCCTTTTGTTCGTCGGTCAAACCACGCGGTTCGTTCGTTTTCAAGTCGTTGGGAGACAGATGATTGCGGACGGTCATTGCTTGTTGCTTGGCCGCGCTGCCTCGACCTTTGTAGTCGTCCCACAAGGTTTCCGGCTCGGGAAGCATCACGTCGTCGTACTTCGTCAAGTGTTTTGGTCCGGGCTGCCAGTTGCGATGGGGAGCCTTGTGCTGGTACATCAAGAAAAACGGCTTGTTCGCATCGCGTTCTTCTTTGAGAAACTTGAGCGCCTGATCGGTGATGATGTCGGTCGTGTAGCCAGTGTGTTTGACGGTTCGATAGCCGGTCTTTGGATCGACTTCGCCATCGTTGGTTCGCATCGCCGGATTGTAATATGGACCTTGTCCGATCAAACGATGGTAGTAGTCAAAGCCAGTCGGTTCGCTTCTCAAATGCCACTTGCCAACGATGGCTGTTTGATAGCCTGACTTCTGCAACAACTTGGCGACCGTTTGTTGCTGGCCGTTGAATGTGCGGCCGTTGCGTTCGAAGCCGTTTAGGTGGCTGTATTTTCCTGTCAGAATAACGGCCCGCGACGGCCCACAGATCGAGTTGGTCACAAAGCAACGGTTGAACAGCATGCCTTCTTTGGCGATGCGATCCAAATTCGGCGTCTTGTTGCGATTGCTGCCGTAACAACTGAGCGCCTGATAGCCGTGATCATCGGCGAAGATAAACAAAATGTTCGGGCGCGAATCTCGTTCCGCGCGAGCGAATCCATAGTCTACGACAAGTGAAAAAAGCAATGCGGCGAACGCAAAGATCTGGCGATGCATGATGGCTCCTCGAAGTGTGCAAATGTAATGTGTGAAAACATTGTCATTCGCTTGATGGACGAAGTCAATTCCCACGACGGTCGACTGGTCGATCCGTGGGCCACTTCGATCTCACGTCATTCAGCGTTGCTGCCCCTCGAATCTACAAATATTGCTGGCTTTGGGCGATCGGCAGATGAGTTCTTACCCGCCGTAGTGGAACTCGCCAGAGTTCTTTCCCTCTGAAAAGGAATTCTGGCGAATTCCACTACGGTAAATTCTCATCTGCCGCTCGCCTTGGCTTTTATCCGATCCAAATCCGGAATTCGTGTCGAAAAAAGATGACCAACCTGACTGGGCATTATCTGCACATGGCAACCAGTCAAAACACGACCGCCATTTTGCTAGAGCACACTTCAAAACCTGTGTCGAAACGGGATAGGATCATCGTCTCGACAGCGCAAGAAATCTAGCGTCGCGGAGCACTGCGGCCGCTTTTTCGAGACTCATCCAGTTTGGACCTTAATTCCCGGACAATATTGGGGTGCTTGGTGTAGACGTTGGTCGTTTCGCCAGGATCGACCTCCAGGTCGTAGAGTTGTCCGGGCGCCTCCGATGCGGAGTTTTTCAATTGAAATGGTTTGAGATGTGGGCGTTCGTAGTTGTTTCCCCCCGAGCCTTGGTGATCCAAGTACTTCCAGGATCCACGGCGGATGGACAAAGCAAGGCTGATCGTCTGATGCAACGTGAAATCACGGATCGGTTTGTCGTCGGCTTGATCGCCGAGCAGCACGGGCAGGAAAGCAAAACTGTCTTCGGCTGCATCGTTTGGTAAGTCGGCATCGACGATGGCCGCACAGGTCGCCATCAGATCGGTCAAGCAAAACGTTTGGTCCGTGGAACTGTCTGGTTTGATTTTGCCTGGCCAGCGAGCGATCATGGGCACGCGATGGCCGCCTTCCCAGTTGTCTCGTTTCATCCCGCGCCAAGGCCGCGCGCCATCGTGGTCGTGATCCTTTCGCATGTTGATGACGCTGGCCACTTCGGGTCCGTTGTCGCTGGAAAACATCACCAGCGTGTTGTCGGCAATTCCTAGCTTGTCGAGCGTCTTCATTAACTCGCCAACAACGTAGTCGAGTTCAAAAATAAAATCACCATGCGGCCCGGCGCCGGTCTTGCCTTTAAACCCATCAGCGGGAAACGATGGCAGGTGAACCGCCTGGCAGGAATGAAAGAGAAAGAACGGCTTGCCCGGTGTCTGCTTAACATGTTGCTGCAAAAACTGTTTGCTGCGATCAAGGAACACAAGGTCGACTTTTTCCAGATCGAAGTCAGACGCGATCATGCCTGGGCGATTGTCGCGCGAGTAAGGGTGCTTTGGCAGCGGCGATCGGTCGACGATTTTTGTCGGCGGCACCGGAATTTGATCGCCGTCCACCCAAGCGTACAACCAATCCGTTGTCGGACAACAAACCGTGCCAAAGAATTGATCAAAACCACGATGAACCGGCGCGTCCGGAATTCGGCGTGAATAGTCGATTCGTTTGACGGGACCTAAGCCATTTTCATTAATTGGCTTCCCGTCCTTGTCAAAGAACGTCATGCCGATGTGCCACTTGCCGAACATCGCGGTGGTGTAACCTGCGTTTTGCAACATGCCGGGCAAGGTCAGCCGCGATGACTCTATCAAACACGGCCCGCCCGCGCCCGTGAAGACGCCTCGATATCCCGTGCGGAACGCCATGCGACCCGTCATCACGCTATAACGTGTCGGTGTGCAGACGGTCGACGGGCTATGAGCATCGGTGAACCGCATGCCTTGGGCGGCTAGTCGATCGAGATTTGGCGTGGGGACTTGCGACCGCGGGTTATAGCAACCAACATCGCCATAGCCGAGGTCGTCGGCAAGAATGAAAACAATGTTGGGCCGGTCGTCTGCCGCATTGACTGCGAACGTAGGACTGGCGAGCAGCACAAAAGCGGTCAACAACAGAAGGCAAGTTCGCATAGATTCGTTCGCCGACACCCAGAACTCGTTGCGATGATTGCAAAAAAAGAGCCCTTCGATATGCCGACCGCGGTTTTGGGGCAGTGAGAGATGCGGGTCGACCGAAGGGCTCGTCGTCCGGCAGTCGGGCAGAACGGCCGAACAAGAATTATTATCCATAATGAAATTGGCGTGTCAACGGTTTGCTCACAAGTATTCCCTCCCCAATTATGGTGGCTCGTAATGGCTAGGTTGCGAATCATGCAGTCAACCGATCGATCACTCTCCCGCTGCTTGTTCACCAATGCAATACAAGTTCTTTTCGCCGCGAAGGAAAATCTGGCCGTTGCTGATCGCCGGTGAGGCGTAGCAATACTCGCCCAATTCATTTTCACCAACGACTTCCAGCTCCTTGCCCGGTCGCACCAACTTCATGATGCCGTCGTCGGCCAGGAAGTAAACCAGACCATCGGCGATGACCAACGAAGCACTGTAATGCTTGCCCATGCGTTCCTGCCAGAACCTTTCGCCCGTCTGGGTGTCGAAACAATTCGCTGTGCCGCGATCGTCCGCCACGAACAAGAACTTTCCTGACAGGACTGGCGAGGGAACGTAGCAGCGAGCGTTCTTGGCGTGCCAGGCGACATGCGTTTCCGTCACGTTGCCCATGCCATCGGGGCGAATCCCCATCACGTGGTAGGTTGGAAATCCTGCCGCCATATAAAACTTCTCGCCGTCGAACACGGGCGACGCGACATATTGCTCAGTCGGTCCGTCGATCTTCCAATAGCGCCGGCCCGTGTCCGGATCGTAGCTACAAAGGCAGCGGTCGCCCGAGATGAACATTTGCGTTCGTCCAGCAACATTGCGTATTAATGGTGTGACATAGCTGCGCGTGTTGTGGTCGCGCTTGGTCTTCCAAACCGTTTCACCGTTCGATCGCTTCAGCGCAACGATATACGAATCGCCGTCATGGTCGCCGTTGACAATCACCATATCCTTGTACAGCACCGGGCAACTGCAATACCCGTGGCAACTGACGAAGTCGCCTGGCTTCACAAGCCACTGCTGTTTGCCTTCGAAATCATAGGCTGCTACAACCATTTGACCCGGCGTGATCTTTCGTTGGCGACCGACATTTTTTGCGTCGACCAAATCCTCGCTGGCTTCGAGAAAAGTCACGTAGACCAACTTGCCATCTGTCGCTGGCGTTCCCGATGCAAAACTATTCAATCCGTGCTTGGATTCCAGAATCGACTTCACAACGTTTTGCTTCCAAAGCATCTTGCCCGTTCGGCGATCGAGACACATCAGCACGCGCTGTTGGTCTGCTTCCAAGCAAGTGACAACAAAAAGCCGCTCGCCCCAAGTGATCGGCGACGAGTGTCCTTTGCCGGGGATCTCAGTTTTCCAAAGTATGTTTTCGCCTGACTTGCCATCCCACTTGGTTGGAACACTTTTTTCGTTGCTCGTTCCGTCGCCACGCGGGCCTCGCCACGCTGGCCAGTCTTCCGAATTTGCGGCTTGAAATAACAGGGCAACGATCAACAACGCGAAAGACGGCGGAAGACGTAGCATGACGATTCCTTCGGAAAGCATGGGGCAGGTTGAAATTGGCGGGATGCCCAATCGGCGGGCGATGAGGAATATGATGCTCTATTTCGGCTGCAAACTCAATACTTTGCTACGTCATTCCCCGATATCTTCGTTCCCTCATTCGGGACGATCTCCAACTCGACGTGCCAGACTTCCGATGTTCAGGAAAACTGCGGAAGTCCATGTTCGCTCATTTGAACACGGTGGGATTGACCACATGGTCAGGAATCTCACCCTTCAAACGAGCTGCAACTTGTTGCGTCGCTCGCTCACGCAGAACCTTGACGGATTCTGTCGAAACAAACGCCGCATGGGGAGTCACGATGACACGGGGATCGCAGTACGGTGGTTGCGATAAATCGGGCGGTTCGGGACTTTGAACGTCCAGCGCCGCGCCCGCGACTTGACCTTGATCGAGCGCTTCCGCGAGCGCGGTGTGGTCAATCAGATCGCCGCGCGAAGTATTGATCACGAAAGCGGTTGGTTTCATCGCGGCAAATTGCGGTGCGCCAATGATGGATCGCGTTTCGTCGGCCAGCGGCAAATGCAACGATACAAAATCGCTTTGCGCTACGAGTTCGGCGAGTGACCAGAATTCGACATCCGGAAAATCGGACGGCGTCCTGGTGTGGGCCATAACGCGCAGACCCAGAGCAATTGCCTTTTTGGCGACACACTGTCCGATGCGGCCGAAACCAACGATGCCCAAGGTTTTGCCTTTGATGCATCGAATCGGCAAGCCGGTGTTCAAATCATAGCGGCCGTTCATCGTTTCGTTGTGAAAAAACGCTACCTTGCGAGCCAGGGCAAACAGCAAGGCGATCGTGTGCTCCGCAACCTCGGTCATACAATAATCCGGCACGTTCGTGACTGGGATGCCGCGCCGAGTGCAAGCGTCGATGTCGATGTTGTCCAACCCAATGCCGAACCGGGCCACAAGTTTGCAGCGGGTCGACGCGGCAATGACGGACTGGGGCACCTGCGCCCAACAGGTCATGATGGCATCCGCGTCGACGGCCAATTCCGAGAGCGTCTTGGCGTCCGAATCGGCAGCGACAATCAGTTCGCCGTCGATTTCGGATAGAATCCGCGATTCGATCTCCAAATCGGGCCACGGGTAATCGACGATTAAGATTTTGAATGTTGACATCTTGTGTAGGTCATGCCGTGCATGACAGACTTCGTGCTCGTCTTTGTCACGCGGAGCGTGACCTACGCTTCCTTTTTCAATACTCCCGACATGCCGACGACGAACAACGGCACGGCGATCCAACTCAACAGCGACGCGATCAATGCGTAGGCAGCATACGTAAACGGGATTGACTCGCCCCAGCACTCGATGTCCCGGGACGACGGCTGCCAGTCGTCGTCGACCATCAAGTTGATCATGGGCAGATTTGTACGGACCGCCACCACCCAAGCGTCGGTGGCTCCCCACTCGCTCGGCCCATCGTCGCTCGTTTCGGCGACCGCCAGCAGCGATTGATAATGCTCGGACATCTCCACGGAGCGCGGATTGGAAAACAAGACGACGGACAAAATTAACACCGGCACAAAGTAGAAAATTAACGGCCGATAGAAGTGGATGCCGTAGCCGACCGTTAAGTCCAAAAACCAATCACTGATGCGCTGCAAAATGTTTTTAGTTCCTTGACGGCGATCGCGGCGACGCATGGCCAGATAGACCCGGTTGCCGGTGGCGTGGTCGCCGTGGTTTCGCAGCCAGTTTTCCATGAATACGTAGGTGCTCGATTGGAACGTTACGCTGGCCGACAACCAGCCGAGGTAATTGTTGCCGGGCAATGTGAGTTGTTGAAATTGAAATCCTTCCAGCTCGGTGCGATTGGGCAGCGACTCGAGCACATGCAGGTGGGTGATGCTGGCCAGCGTCAGATGCACTGCGTGTTCGCCCGTCGCCCGGCCATCAAGTTCCAACCGGCTGACCGTGGCCGCTTCGAGATCCAACACGCCTTGGATGCTGAGTTCCCGCTCGCCATCGTAACGCAGCACGAGGTCGTCGAACCGAGCTTTTTGCAAGTACGCGTCGCCCGCGATTCGTGACCCGGTCAGGTCGACGCCGCCGTCGATTTTCGCGCCGACCATCCACAGTTGTCCCTCGATTTCCGTGCGATAACCGTCCAAAGGCGATGCCACCACACCGCCGTCGATCTGTGCATGCTGGGCAACAACATTGCCACCGATCTTTGCACCAGCGATCGACAACTGACTGGCAATGTGAATCGCTGACAACCACAATCGTCCGCCGATGTCGGTGCGCGAGCCTTCTTCCGGCCGACAGAAAAAACCGCCGTCGATCATTGCCGATTCGGCCAACACGTCGCCGCCAATGTTCGCGCCACCCAGGTCGATCGCACCGGACGACTTTGCTCCGGTCAGCAAGACTTGTCCTTTGATTTCCGTGCGGTCACCACTTTGCGGTTTGCAAAACAATCCACTCTTCATCACGGCGTCTTCCAACAACAAGTCGCCACCGATTTGCGCACCGCTCATTTCGACCAGATCGCCAACTTGAATGCCGTACAGCCACACGTTGCCATTGATCGCGGATCGTTTCCCCCGTCGAGGCCGGCAAAACAAACTGCCGGCGACCTGTGCATTTTGCAAGCTCAGTTCGCCAGACATTCGCACTCCGCTCAAGTCAAGCTGGCCGTCGATCCGTGCGCCGCGAAAATTCAACCGCCCGTCCGCATCGAGACCGCCGGCGGAAAGATTGCCTGCCACTTGCAGTTGTTCCAGCGAAGCACCATCGCTGGGCACATCGCGAATGGTGGCGTCTTCGAGTAACAATTGCCCGCCGATCCGAGCACCAAACATCCGCAAGCTGCGTTCGAACCGACAGCCACTCAAGGTCAACGACTTGGCAAACTGCGCCTCACTGGCGTCAAACTTGCCGCGAAACGTGCATTGATGAAAGACGAGTTTGGCTTGAAAGCTGAGCGAGCTGAGATCAACGTCGCCTTCGATCGTGGCGGCGGAAAGTTCAAATGTGTCGTTTGGCTGCGCAGCTTGATCTCGCAACGCTTTGATCAAATCGGTTGCGGCGATGGGCGAGTTCGTCGAAAAACTTGGTGAATTCATGTTTTATAATTCATCATAAACATCCATCTCGGGTCGATTCTAATCTTCCGCAAACGTCTGCAATCGATGGCGCAAATCTGCGGCCTGTTGCTGGTCGATGCCGCGCTCGTTGAGATCGACGGAACTAGAGTCGAGAAACGTCACAATGACGCGCCCGGAAACGTCACCTGGGACGGACTCGAGAAGTTCGACTTTACCGTCACGATATACGCCTTCGATAGATTTGAGCATTGTCTTGTCTCCTCACCTTCATTCTACCGCGATCTGATGTAGCAAAACATAGGCTAACTCGTCGTTGCATTCTTCGCAGGGGGTCGAAAGAAATAGGCCCGCATGTAGAACATGCACGCGATGCCGAGCGCCAGCATGATTGATCCGGCATACTTCAGTCGCACTCCCGGATCGCGGGACACTTGCAGAACCGCCAGGTTGACGGGGCGTGCGTTTTCGTCCAACCCGAGTGAGCGAAAATCGGACTGGAAGATCTTGTATCCGCGATGTGATAGTGGTTGATTAAGCGTGATCAAGTGCGTTTGTTGGTCGACGTCTTGCAGCGAATCAGTGAGCAGCACGTAGCTCGACTGCGAAGCGGGTTGGGTCGAGCCGCGGTCAAATGTCTGCTGGGCTCGAAGCAAAGTTAAATTAAATTCCAAGTCCAACACTTTTGAATTGTATCCGACAAGGAACACTTCACCGCCAACGCGAATCCTTTGAAACTCGCCATCGCGTTTGCTGAGAAAGAAGTCCGTCGATTGGTTGTCGTGCGTCAATCGGCAGAATATGGCCGGCGGAGTCGTATCGTCTTCCAAGCCAACTCGCCGATGCACCGGCACAAAAAACTCGCCACGTTTGGCGTTTGGCAAGAACTGGGGAATCTCCAGCGTCCAGTCCATTCGTTTCCAAATGGAATACCGTGTGCCATCAGGCTTCGCTTGACCAGATTGTTCAAAGCCAAAAGTCTCGGCGGTACCCGCAAACGTTCGATAAAACAATCGCCCGTGTTGATCCGTGGCGAACTGCAAGACTCCTTTGACCGACTCGTCGGGTTGTTCGTATTCGGTTGGCGTTTGAAACTCGGCGAGCGTTTCGTCATCGCAACGGCTTGCGACGAACTCGATCAGCGACGAACCGATGCGGACCGACCGGTTCGTTTCGTCAAGCGAGATCCAACGACGCGGCAGCTCTCCAAGCGAAGATGATGACAGTTGAAATTGAATCGCAGGCGTATCGGACTCATCATCGCTTGATTGGTAGGGTTGGTATCGCGCGTGAGGGAAAAAGTCGAGGACTTCCAGCCGGGAATCATCATCGATCTCGAAACTCCAGCTCCGGGTCAACGGATGGGCAAGCCAACTCAACAGACGCGCTGTGAAATCGGCTCCCGCATCGGAGTCCCTGTGCCAGGGCAAAACACCCGGGCGAAAGTCCAGGTCCACCAGTTCCGTGCGGTAGCGGCCCAAACGTTGGCATTGAATCGTGTGGGTGTTTCGATCGATGAGCAGGTTCGACTCGTGTCGACCGAATCCGCGCGCCATGGCCGATTCCGAGTCGACCATGATCATCTTGGCACTGACGCCCGTGAAACTGTTGACCAGCCCACCGGTGACCAGGCACAGGAGTCCAACGTGCGTGATCAAAAAACCGGTTTGATGTCTTTTCCAGGGCCACTTTTTTATGGCGGCAAAAAAGATGTTCACACCGAGCAACCCCAGCAAGGC
>CAYFJO010000144.1:0-23674 GCA_964343305.1 uncultured Pirellulaceae bacterium
CTTCGCCATCGACTGCTAAACCATTCGGGCCAAGTCCACCTGCCGTATCAACTCGAAAGCGTGCGAAAGTCGTGCCGACTTTGGCGCTTGCCGGAACAGTAAACGGAAATGTTGTCGTGTCCCCAGTATTGAAGGATGAATCGACGATAATGTGCTCAGCCGCCGAGAAAATGCCGTCTTGGTCGAAGTCGAACCAGCCATTCACCACGCCCGGCGCATCTTGGACGTTCACGATCGCGAACGTAGGACGCCCCGCCGTGAAAGTGCCGAGCGTAACACCGTCTTCGTCGTCACCGGAAGCCATGTCGTCGCCATCTGCGTCAGGCGATTGGTTTCCGTTTGCTTCGCGGTCAACCGCGTCTCCCAGACGCGGCCCGCGAATTGGGTGTTGCGGACCACCGTCAATGATCGTGGTTTGATAATTGCCTTTTCCCGTCCCAATTCCCGTGTCTGGCGCATCGCCAAAGTCGATGTCCAACAATTCCACTTGGTGATCTTCGACTTCACCATCGGAAGCTGGCCCCACGGAGGCCAGGTTGCCCACTGAACTGACGCGAACTCGCATGAAGGTCAGACCCGCGACGGAGGTCGACGGTACGACAAAATTAAACGGCCTAGTGGCGCCCTCCACAACCGGCTGGCTGTCGATGATCTTGGATTCGAAGAAACCGTCACGGTCAAAGTCGAGCCAGGCGTCAACGAACCCGCCAGCCTGTGTTACTTCCACTTCAATCGTTGCTCTGCGCCCCACGGCAAACGTGGGCAGCGGAGTGGCTGGGAAAAGGTCGGACGGGAAATTCACCCCGTCCTCGTCGTTGATGCTGTCCAAGTTGTCGCCATCACCCAGGATGGATTGGAACCCATCATTTTCCACGTCGATCAAGTCTCCCAGACGCGGGCCGCCAACTGTGTGCCTGGCACCGTTGTCGGCCAATGTGGTGCGGTAGTTTTGAAATCCAGTTCCAAATCCAGAATCCGGCGCGTCGCCATAGTCCAACTGGTCGAGGATGACGACTTGATAATCTTCCACTTCACCGTCCGGTGCACTCCCGGTCGGTGCCCCAACTCCGTTGGCACTGACCCGAAACCGCGCAAAAGTCGTTCCCAGGATGGCGGAAGCGGGAACTGAAATTGGAACCGGTTGAACGGTGTCCTGGCTGATTAACGTGCTGGTGCTGGATATGATTTGTTCACTGGGCGCAAAAACACCGTCTTGGTTGAAGTCGATCCAACCATCAATTCGACCTGCCGCATTGGTGACGGTGATGGTGGCCGTCGCCCCCTGGCCACGAAACAGGTTGCTCAAACTCACCCCATCGTCATCGTTACTGCCATCCACGTCGTCGCCAGTCGCATCCGCGCTGGGCTGTCCGTCAACGTCGCCATCAACAAAAAACCCCAGCACGGGTCCATCTTCCGTCAGCGTGTGCGACGGCCCGTTGTTGCTCACAAACGTCGCGTACGGAGGATCGGGGGCATCGCCGTAATCCGCCCCTTGGATCACAATCCGGTAGTCTTCCACTTCGCCGTCCGCGGCCGGACCGACGGGTTCCAAATTACCCACGGAACTGACCCGCACACGCGCATAGGTTGGACCAGAGATGGCGGTCGCCGGAACTGGGAAACTAAACGTCTGTGTGTCATCACGGGCGACAAACTCGTTGTTGACTACCTTGACTTCGAACTCCCCGTCATGGTCGAAGTCGATCCACGCGTCGACACGGCCATCTGCCCCGGTCACCGTCACGTTGATCGAACTCACTTGTCCGGGAGTCAGTTCGGCAAACGACACACCGTCCTCATCATCCACACCGACATTGTCATCGCCATTTGCTCCGTTCGAAGGAAGTCCGTCGGCTTCGGTATCCACTCTGCTTCCCAAAACGGGAGCATTTTGAACCACTTCGTGCGAGGGACCATTGTTTCCGAACGTGGTCTGATACATCGGTTCGGGCGCATCACCAAAATCGGCCGCCAACAGAATGCGTTCTTCCATGGGTTCAACACGCAGTCTGTGTTGATCCAATTCGCGCCGCGATCTGTTTGGCGCGCGTTTCTTGCTCACCAGCCATCGCTTAAAGGTTTCTAGCAATTGACTAATCACGATGTGATTTCTCCCACGGGTCTTCCCAGACAGAGATCGTGCGAATCCGCAAGCGCCTCTTGCAAATCTGATCCGGGTCTTTGTTGGGAAAATAGGATGTAACAACGGGGGGGAAGAGTACCAAGACTCCATCGTAGTTACGTGAAGTTGGTTGTCAAAAAAGACTTAGTAACATCGCTATCTTCCAAATCATCAAATCAAATGGTTTAATTGATCAACTCACACAGCGGCTAATCGCTGTCACCTAATCCGTCCACTCTCCCAGCGTCAATACTGCCAGGTCCCCATCCGTGGGCAATCGACGAATCCCAGTGTCTAACCAGCCGTTCATCAACTTGTTGGAATGGACATCCTCATAATCATCACCCAGACCGAGTACATGTCCTAGTTCGTGAAGCACAACGGTCAACAAGTCCATTTGGCGCGATCCAGCGCCGTCGCCGGCCGCCGTCAACATGCCGTTGGTAATCAGTTCGAATTCGCTGTTGTCGTACGGCGTCGCGTCGACAAACCAGCCGTATCCAGCAGCGTTGACGTCCAGCGTGATGGTGCTGCCCAACGCTTCGCCAAGCCGTGCGCCGCTCAAGTCCGTGATCCGAACATCCACTTGCCGGAGCATTTCAACCTGCGACTGGCTTAAGCCCGAACCGGCCCACCGGTCAATGGCCGCGGACACAATCGGAATCAGTTCGACCGAGGTCAGTTCGGTGGTCGGGTCGGACGCTTCGATCGCGCCATTGGCTGCCAGCAGGGGCGAATTGAACCAATTGCCGGTGACGGGAACGTCTGTCGCCGCACCAAATACGAAGCGGGCGTCGAGCAGGGGATCGTAGACGCCGTTTCCGTTGGAATCCTGGATAAAGAATCCATCCCGGAAGACGCCCAGATCCGTCTTGCGGTCGCCATTCCAGTCCCCAGGGGCCGCCTTGTCCGTCGAGGCGCCAAAGACACGAACGGCGTCACCACTGTCAAAGACATAATTATTGTTCATGTCCAGGAACCATTGGCCCGTGTTTGGACGCCGTACGCCCAAGTCATCAATGCCGTCGCCGTTCCAATCTCCACTGACTCCTTGGTCGGTCGTTGCACCGTAGAAAGAACGGACGTCGCCACCATCCCATTGACGGTTGCCATTCTTGTCTAACAGGAAGATATAGCCCCGGCGTACGCCAATGTCGTCGATGCCGTCACCGTTCCAGTCGCCAATCACTGGCTGATCATTAACGGCTCCAAATGGAATGGCCGCGTCAACCACGGTATTGTCGAAGAGGCCGTTTTCATTCAGATCCAGATAGAACGTGGATGTACTGGAGCGATAAATGCCGATGTTGGCCGTGCCATTTCCGTCCCAGTCGCCCGCGATCGGAACGTCGCTTGGAGCACCGAAGAACGTCACCGAATCGCCACCCGCCGTACCGTCGTAAGACGAGTTGTAGTTCGTGTCCCGAAGGAACTGACCATTGCGATAGACGCCGACCGCGGTATTGCCCACCGTCACTCGGTAATCCTCGACTTCGCCATCAAGTGCGGCGCCGGTCGGGCCCAAATTGCCTGCGCCGTTGATACGGAAGCGGGCAAACGTGTCGCTGCGAATTGCATTGTTCGGAACGCTGTAGACGAGATTTGTCGAACCCACGCCCAGGGACTGGTTGGTAATAATCTGCTCGTTCAAATCTGTCCAGTCGCCGTCACGATTGAAATCGATCCACGCGTTCAGGACACCGGGAGCAGACGAAACCGTCACCTCCACCGTACCCGTTGCGCCGGGGACGATGCCTGTCAGAAATTGAACACCATCCTCATCGTCCGTACCAACGCTGTCATCTCCCAAAGCAGCCAATGAGTGGAAGGCAAACGATTCAATATCCACAAACGTGCCAAGTACTGGACCGCCGGTTAAGTGCCGCGCACCGTTATCCGACTCGTTGGTTTGATAATCCAGCACACCTGTGCCGTCCGCCGGGTCTGGTGCGTCGCCGAAATCCAAACCCGCTTGACGCACCACGGCCGGGTAATCTTCCACTTCCCCGTCTAGCGCCAACCCAATCGGGTTTTGGGCTGCCAAGTCGGTGCTGATTCGGAAGCGGGCGAACGTGTTGCCGATGAACCCGGTTGGTACGGTTGGGAAGTTGACGGTCACGACAGAGCCCACCGTCCCGTCCGCCACCGTCACGGTACCGCGTTCGGTCGAATTGCTGAAGATGCCGTCACCGTTGAAATCAACCCAGCCATACAGGGTTGCCACGGATCCAGACGTGTTCGTCACCCGTACATCCACCGTGGGAGATGCCCCGTGCTGGACGTCCAATTGGCTGAGCGGACTGACCAAGCCATCTTCATCGTCTGGCGCTCCATCGTTGTCGTCGCCATCAGCATTGGAGTTCTGGCGGGCGGTCGGTTCAGAATCCACGGCGGTTCCCAGGAACACATTGGGAGTCTGTGGCAACACGTGACGCGGTCCGTTGTCGGCGGCCGTGGTGTTGTAATTCGCCTGGCTCGCGCCAATCGCCGGATCGGGAGCATCACCCAAATCAATCGCCTGCTGGACGATCGTCACCTGGTAATCTTCGACCTCGCCGTCACCGGCTAACCCAATCGACGTCAAATCGCCTAACGAACTCACACGGAACCGAGCGAAAGTCGGCCCGGCCAATGCCGAGGAAGGAATGGTGAAACCGAAAGTGCCCGTGCTTCCGGCCGAGATGAATTGACTGTTAAGGATCTGTTCCGTTGCGTCGTCGTAAATGCCGTCTTGGTTGAAGTCCATCCAGGCGTCGATCCGGCCGTCTGCTCCTTGGACAGACACATCAACACTCGCATCCAGACCGTTGATCAACGTACCGTTAAAGGTGACTCCGTCTTCATCCGCTAGATTGTTCCCGTCGTCGCCGTTGGCATTATTCGACGCCAATCCATCGGTTTCATGATCGATAAGCGCTCCCAAACGCGGGCCGCCTAAGACATGACCTGCACCATTGGATTGTCGCAAGGTGGCATAGTCGCCGGGGCCGCTACCGGCCGTCAGGTCCGGGGCATCGCCGAAGTCAATCGCTTTAATGGCGACATGGTAGTCTTCGATTTCGCCGTCAAATGCCTGCCCCTTCGGCCCTAGATTGCCGCCCGTGCTGACCCGCACACGTGCATAGGTATCGCCCAGCTTGGCGTCGATCGGCACGGCAAAGGATAGTGCCTGGGTTGTGCCCGCAATAACTTGGACATTGCCGAGGATTCTTTCACTGGCTTCAAACGTTCTACTCTGGTCGAAATCGATCCATGCGTCCACACGACCAGTGGCACCAGTCACCGTGACATTGGCCAAACCGTCACTGCGACCCGCGACGAGATTGGCGAAGGTGACGCCGTCTTCGTCATCCGAAAAGGTGGAAGACGCGGCGGCAAAGTCGGCCCAGTTCAAAACCACATTTTGCAGGATACCACCATCGGTAAAATCAGGTTGGGCGTTAGTATTCGCACCAGGAAGACCGCCGTTCCAGTAGCCAACCGAACCGGGCAAGCCAACGTCGGTAAAGATAACTCGGGAACCGACACCAGGAATCGTTGCCAACGAAACCGTGTTCACCGTGCCAGGCTGCAACTGATCGTCATTATAGCCCGATCCGGCGAACGAGACGCCGCGGAAATCACCATATGGCCCGTTGAGAATCCCATTATTCAAGTTGGCCATCTGCCAATTCGGGTTGTAGCTGCCTTGATCGTCCGGGTTTTGGGCACGCACAAGCGTGGCCAGATTCGTATCCACCGGATCGCCCAACGAATCGTATCCAGTGACCAACAAATGGCCGCCGTTTTGAATGTAGGTATCAAGACTTGCGGCCACATTGGCTGGCAGTACCGCACCAATTCCACTACCACGCTCGGCGTAAACAATGAAATCAAACGATGCCAGGAACGAACTGTTCAAGAGGTTCAAGTAGCTGTTGCCAAATTCACCGACAATCTGGGTGACGGTGTGGCCAGCGGTCGATAACACGGTTTCAAGATTGCCGAATCCGCCGTTGGTGTCGTCAATGAGCAAAATGTCCCCGCCCGTGGTCGGCAAGCCTGTCGTGTCGTCTGCCAACGCATCGGTACTGGGATTGCCGTCTGTTTCGGCATCCGTCAAATTTCCTAGCCGCGGGCCGCCGATCGTATGGAATGCACCACCGCTGGCGAGCGTTGTGCCAAAGGTATCCGGCAGGTCGCCAAAATCAAAGCCTTGAATCTGAACGCGGTGGTCTTCCACTTCGCCATCGCTTGCCAGGCCGAACGGCGAGAGCCCGCCCGCTGAACTGACGCGGATACGCGAGAACGTCGTTCCCACAATCGCCCCGGTAGGAATGGGGAAGTTAAAGTTTTGGGTCGTCCCATTCGTAACCGCTTGGCTGAAGATGATTTGTTCGCCTTGGTCATTAAAGTCGCCGTCGGCGTTGAAGTCGATCCAGCCATCGACTTCTCCGCTGGTCCCTGTGACGGTAACGGATGCCGTACCCGTACCGGACGCAAGTAAGGAACTAAAGGTAACGCCATCCTCGTCATCCGGCGTGCCTGAGCTATCGTCTCCTTGGGCGTTGGCGGACTGTAGACCGTCCACTTCGGAATCAATGTTGAGGCCCAGCCGTGGCCCACTAATCGCGTGGCGGGCGCCATCGTCGGCTAACGTCGTTCGATAATCCAACGCACCTGTGCCGGGACCCGTGTCTGGGGCGTCGCCAAAGTCAAGTGCTTGAATGGTGACTTGATAGTCTTCCACTTCACCGTCTGGTGCCAAGCCAGTCGGTCCTAAGCCTCCCGCCGAACTGACCCGAATGCGGGCGACCGTGTTACCAATCTGAGCCGTGGCCGGCAGTGGAAAGTTGAAATTCTGACTCGTGCCCAATGGTGCACTACCACCAGTCACAACTTGCTCGCCTGGGTCACTGAAATCGCCATCCTGGTTGAAGTCGATCCAGGCGTCGATCAAACCGTCCGCACTCGAAACCGTCACACCAATGTCCCCTGTGGCCCCGCGGAACAAAGGTGAGAATCCAACGCCATCTTCATCATCTTGCCCGTCGGCATCGTCACCATTCGACGTGGCACTGGACTGGCCGTCAATGTCGAAGTCAACGGAAGCGCCCAAAACCGGGCCACCGATAATGTGGTGGGGACCGTTGTTCGCCAACAAAGTGTCGTAATCCCCTAGCCCGTTACCTGCGGAAACATCCGGAGCATCACCGAAGTCGAGCGCTTGAACGGTCACCAGGTAATCTTCCACTTCACCACCTTCGGCATCCACCGCGACACCATTTGGTCCTAGCCCGCCACTACGGCTTACTCGAACACGGGCCAAAGTTGAAGCCAATGCTGCATTTGCAGGCACGTTGAATTGGAACGCTTCCGTCGTACCGACCAAAACGGTTTGGTTGATAACGATTTGTTCGCCGACATCGGTAAAGCTGCCATTACGGTTGAAATCAATCCAGGCGTCCACTTGACCGTCTTCACCAGTGACCGTGATATCGGTCGTCGCCGTCAAGCCGGCGAACAAGTTCAAGAAGACGACCCCGTCCTCGTCGTCTAAGATGCTGATGTCGTCGCCATCGGCTGTGGGAGTTTGCTGGCCATTTGTTTCGGGATCAATCAGCGAGCCCAAGCGAGGACCGCCAATACTGTGTCGCGGACCGTTGTTGCTGGACAAAGTCTGGTAATCGTTTGTAGAAACTCCGCTTGAGATATCTGGAGCATCGCCGAAATCAAAGCCGATGATCTGTACGGCATAGTCTTCCACTTCACCGTCATCCGCCAGTCCGTTCGGTGGCAGATTTCCTATCGAACTGACACGAATTCGGGCGTACGTCGTTCCCAAGACGGCCGTCGAAGGATTGGAAAACACGAAAGTTGGAGTCGCGCCTGCTGCAACGGCGATATTGTTGACAATCTTTTCAACACCCTCGAAATTGCCGTTCTGGTTAAAGTCAATCCAGGCATCGACTCGGCCAGCGGTCCCTGTGACAGAGATGTCCACGGTCGACGTCTGTCCCGCAACCAGGCTACTGAATGTGGCACCGTCTTCGTCATCGGTATTGAAGTTGTCGTCGCCATCCGCGCCAATCGACGCTGCGCCATCCGCTTCGTTGTCGACCAATGTGCCTAACCGTGGACCGCCGATGATATGACGAGGGCCGTTATTGGCTTCCAGCGTGTTGTAGTCTCCCGTCCCTAAACCTGCGGAAATATCTGGTGCGTCGCCGAAGTCCAGTTGTTCAATCGTGATCTGGTAATCTTCGACTTCACCGTCCACCGCGGCACCGGTTGGGGCAAGATTGCCAGCCGTGCTGACACGGACGCGTGCGAAAGTATCGCCAATCTGAGCGTTCGACGGCACGTTGAAGGTGAACGTCTGCGTTGTCCCTGCGGTGATGAGCGCCCCGCCGGCAATCTTCTCAGCCGAACCGATCGAGTTGTCGAATACGCCGTTGCCGTTGAAATCGATCCAGGCATCCACACGACCGTCCACACCTGTGACGGTGATGTCCGCGAATCCAATGCGTCCGGCGAACACGTTGCCAAACGTGACGCCATCTTCATCTAACAGGTTGTCGTTATCATCACCAAACGCGCTAGCACTTTGGAACGCATCTGCTTCGGCGTCGGCCAAAGTCCCCAGACGCGGGCCGCCGATCGAATGTCGCGGGCCGTTGTTGCCGAGTAACGTCTGATAGTCCCCTGCTCCCGTTCCGGCTCCCAAATCCGGAGCGTCGCCGTAGTCAAAACCTTGGAAAGTAATCAGGTAATCTTCGATTTCGCCCGTGGAAGCAAAACCGGTTGGAGGAAGGCTGCCCCCGGCGATGGCGATGTCTGAGGGGGCGACCAGGCGAACGCGGGCATAGCTGTTGCCCAGCACCGTTGTCCCAGGAACGGTAAACGCTGGTAATTGGAATGTGCGGTTGTTGGACAACTGCATGTCCAGCGCGATGCCGTCATATACTTTTTCACCGCCGTTGACGATGTCGGGATTGTTGTTGAAAACTCCGTCACCATTAAAGTCGATCCACGCATACACTCGAGCGTCGGTGGTGCCGGCTCCTGTCGGTGTTGGATGAGACACTTCCACGTCCAATGAGGCCGAAAGGCCAGCGACCAGCAGCAGCGTGCTTCCGCCGGAGGAGTCACGGAAGATGACGCCGTCTTCGTCATCCAAGCCACCTGTTAAGTCGTCTGCATTGGCATTGATGTTTGGCTGGCCATCGGTTTCGGAATCACGGTTCTTCCCAAGAATGGGATGCGACGCATCCACTTGATGGCGGGCCGGATTTCCGCTAGCTAAAGACGTGCCAAAGGAATTCGGGGCATCACCAAAGTCCAGCGTTCCAATGACAATACGATGGTCTTCGACCTCACCATCGAGATCCGCGCTGCTGGCGGCTGTCCCGCCCGTTGGACCCCAAGGATCGCCAGCCGGATTCGTGCTGCTGATGCGAACGCGGCCGTAGGTGACACCTGGCGTTGCCGCAACAGGAACGGTAAACGGAATCGAGAAAGTGGCCGGTGCTTGATTCAAGTTCACGGACTGGTTGACAACTTGTTCGTTGGCATCCGTGAAATCGCCGTCGCGATTAAAGTCGACCCAAGCCTGGATGTAGCCCGTTCCCGAACCGCTGCCCACACTGGCCGTAACGGCTAACTGGGCATCCGTCTGGCCCACCACCAAAACATTCGCACCAACTCCGTTGAAGGAAGAACCGTCCTCGTCGTTGGCACCTGTGTCCGGCGGGTTGGTATCGTTGGCATCATCGCCATCCGCATTGTCGCTTGGCTGTCCGTCACCTTCTAAGTCGACGATTCCCATTCGTGGGCTGGTGACGTTGACGATGTGTCGCGGTCCGTTGTCGACAAACAGCGTTTCATAATCGAAGGCGGTCACACCAGATCCAGGGCCTGCCGTGCCGGGAGCCAAATCTGGGGCGTCGCCGAAGTCGAGCGACTGGATGTTCACCAAGTAATCTTCCGCTTCGCCGTCGTCGGCTACTTCATTCGCGCTGGTGAAGCTGGCATTGTCGCTGCGAACGCGAACACGAGCGAAGGTCGCACCCAGTTGAACGACAGATGGATCGGCCAGGTTGCCAGGAACCGGGAATCCTGACAGTGTTTGCGTGATTGCGTTGGCCACGACAAATTCGGCATTGATGACTTTCTCGTCTGCATCAAAACTGCCGTTTTGGTCAAAGTCGATCCAGGCGGTGATATAGGCATCGCTGCTGGGATTCTCCGGGTTGTCCACGGTCACGGACAATCTTCCGGTTTGACCGATGAACAGATTGGTGAAGAACACCAGGTTGTCTTCTTCGTCATCGGTGTTGTCCAACACGTCGTCGCCGGTTCCATCGAGACTGGTATGTGCGACCGTTTCCGCATCGACGATCGTTCCCAACAATGGCCCGCCAATCTTATGCTCACCGCCGGACGTCCCATCACTAGGTCCGTAACTCGCCGGAGCGTCACCAAAGTCAGTACCTGCAATTTGGACCAAGTGATCTTCTACTTCCCCGTCTGGAGC
This sequence comes from uncultured Pirellulaceae bacterium, assembly GCA_964343305.1. Lineage (GTDB taxonomy): Bacteria > Planctomycetota > Planctomycetia > Pirellulales > Pirellulaceae > CAYFJO01. The sequence goes on from CAYFJO010000144.1 coordinate 10,641, forward strand.
GAGCCCCGTGGGAAGAAGCAACGGATCGGAGAGCCCAACCACGCGGACGCGGGCAAAGGTGCTGCCAATCGCCGTGTCTTGCGAGACCGAGAACGGGAATTGCACCACACCAGCCGCGTCGTCCACAAAAACGTTGTTGACGACTTTTTCTGAAGCTTCAAACAAACCGTTTTGGTTAAAATCGATCCAAGCATGTGCAAAGCCGTCGGCGGTATTGACGTCGATCAGCAACCGCCCCAAAGTTCCCGCCGTCAACTTGCCGGGATTCTCGGTCGAATTGAACGACACCCCATCTTCATCGTCAAAGCCGCTGAGCACCAGCGAAATGGCGTTGTCCACATTGCTGACAACGGCCACGTCAGGTCCGCCGCTATTCAATTCACCGACCGCCAGTGCAATCGCGCCTTGGCCCGATGTGAAGCTGGTCGCGTTGCCAAAGCCACCGGTCCCGTCACCAAACAGCAAGGAAACATTGTTCGAGTTCTCGTTGGCCACCACGATGTCGCTAAGGCCATCGGCATCGAAATCAGCAAGGGCCAGGGCACTGGGATTGTCGTTGACGACAAAATTCGTCACCGCCCCAAAGCTGCCAGCCCCGTTGCCTAGCCGCACAGAGATATTGTCATCGGCGCCGTTCGCCGTGACCACATCAGCACTGCCGTCTTGATTGAAATCGCCAATGGCGATGGATCGTGGATTCGTTCCAACCGGGAAATTCACGGCAGCCGCAAAGCCGCCCAAGCCGTTGCCTAACCGCAAGGAAATGTTGCTATCGGTGAAATTGGCCGTGGCGAAGTCTTGCCGGCCGTCTCCGTTGAAATCTCCAAGGGCAATGGACCGCGAACCGGCGCCCGTGGCAAATGTTGTCGCCGCGCCAAGTGTCGCTCCGTTGCCCAACAGCAGCGAAACATTGTTGGTCGTGGCGTTTGCCACCAAAACATCTGGATTCTGATCGTTATTTACATCCCCGACCGCCACGCCCGATGGGCCCTGGCCGCCACCAAGCGCAAACAGGACAGCCGCTCCAAAGCTACCTGTGCCCGTACCAAGCAAGACGGACAGGTTGTCGCTCCCAAAATTGGCGACGATCAGATCTAGATTGTCATCAGCATTAATATCTCCCGTCGTGATGGCCCGTGGATTGGTGCCCACCGCAAAAGCCGTGGAGGCACCAAAGTTTCCTGCGCCGTCGCCCAGGAAAACCTGCACTTGAGAAGTTCCATCCACGGTGGCGGCCATGTCGGAATGCATGTCGTTGTTGAAATCGCCGACTGCGACGGCTTGTGGTGAATTGCCGGTGGGTTCGCTTGATGTGGAGGTGTAGCTTACCAGCGGTGCTGCCGTGTCATCGCCGTCGGCATTGGTGGACTGTAGTGCGTTGCCTTCGAAATCAACCAGGTTGCCAAGAATGGGCCCCGTCGCAGTGATAATGTGCCTTGGGCCGTTACTGGTCAGCGAGGTATCGTAGTTGCCCTTGCTGTTGGTCAAGTTGGCGTCTGGCGCGTCACCAAAATCCATTTCCTGAATCGTGATCAGGTAATCTTCCACTTCACCATCGTCCGCCAAACCGGTTGGACCAAGGCCACCAGTGGTATTCAATCGGATGCGTGCATGTGTGTCGCCCGTCAAGACGGTGGGCGGAATTGCAAAGGTGAAGGGCAGGCTGACGCCACTGGACACGGTCAAATCCGTGAAGATCTGTTCGCCAGGATCACTGAAGCTACCGTTCTGGTTAAAGTCGACCCAGGCATTGACAAACCCGCTGCCTCCAGACACGGTGATGTTTGCCACGCCCGATTGGCCACGGAACAAATTAGAAAACACAACACCATCTTCGTCGTCCACCGCTCCAGTGTTGGACAAATCGTCGCCATTGGCCGTGTTGGATGGATTCTTAGCGTCGGTTTCCACGTCACGTGTCGTGCCCAGCAACACGTTCTTGGCGGAATGCCGGGCACCGTCTGTAGCGCGCAAAGTGCCAAAAGAATTAGGCGCGTCGCCAAAGTCCAACGCTTCGATCGTCAGCACATAATCTTCAACTTCACCGTCGCTGGCAAATCCAGTTGGTGGCAAATTACCCGTTGTGCTCACGCGGAAACGAGAGTATGTCTGGCCAACTTGGGCAAACGATGGGACGGTGATATTGAACGATTGGGTTGATCCATTACCCACAATGTTCGCATTCTTGATGATCTTTTCATTCGTGTCGAACAAGCCGTCGCGATTCCAGTCGATCCAGCCGTCTAGTCTGGCATTGGTCCCGTTGTTATTGACGGTCGCCAAAATGGCCTTGGTGCCGCCGATGAAGAAAATGTCATTGTTTTGGAATTGAATGCCATCCTCGTCCGGGGACTTGTTGTTGTCATCTTCGATGGCACCCAGGCCGGGTTGTCCATCGCCTTCGGCGTCGACGTTCAAACCTAAACGTGGGCCACCGATCTGGTGATTCGCGCCATTATCGGCGATCGTCGTGGGATAGTTATTCGCAAAACCCGACTGAACTGCCGTCGGTGCGTCACCAAAGTCAAATCCCGTGATGTTCACTTGTGAGTCTTCGACTTCGCCATTTGTGGCTTGTCCCAACGGTCCGCCAACACCTCCTGTTGAGACTCGAACCCGCGCAAACGTCGTTCCGGCTGTGGCGGATGAGGGAACGCTTACCGTCACCGACCCCGTGGTGTTTTGTGGTACCAGGAAGCCGTTCGCAATACGCTCTAGTGGATCGTCGCCGAAAATACCGTTTTGATTGAAGTCGATCCAAGCATCCACGCGTCCATCGGCGTTTGTGACGGTGAAATTGGCAACGCCAGTCGATTGGCCAACCACTAAGCCACTAATCGCCACGCCGTCATCATCATCAATGGGAGATGGATTTTGTGGATCCGCAGCGAAAATATCATTGTCATCGCCCAGCGCGTCTGCCGCCGGTTGCCCATCCAGATCCGAGTCGACATTAATCCCTAGTCGCGGACCGCCAATAATATGGCTGGGGCCATTGTTGAGGAGCAGCGTATCGTAGTCACCCGCTCCGTTACCGGTCGTCACATCCGGAGCGTCGGCAAGATCCAAGGCTTGAATCGTGACGGTGGTGTCAACTACTTCACCGTCTGGAACTACGCCCAGAGGCAATACGCCGGTCGGGCCAAGGTTGCCTTGCGAACTGACACGCAGTCGGGCAAAAGTTGGACCGACCACGGAATCGTTGGGAACTGGAAAACTAAGGGTGCGAGTGCGCGACCCGCCGCCGGGCATCGTAAAGGGTTCACTATCAAAAACTTTGATTTCAAATTGGCCGTCTTGGTCGAAATCGATCCAGCCGTCCACAAAGTATGTCTCACCGGCTGTGCCCGTCACAATAATGGTTGCGCTGGAAGTTTGTCCGATCAAGTGTGGTGCATTGAACGTGATTCCGGCTGCTTCATCGGACGTTCCCAAATTGTCATCGCCTAATGCGTCAGGAGACTGCTGAGCATCGACTTCCGCGTCCGTCCCACCACCACCGAGTCTAGGCACGCCAGCCGCAATATGGCGGGGCCCGTCGTCGGCCAGGGTCGTTTGATAATTGAAAGGCGTTCCTCCCGCACCGGGTCCTCCCGTGCCCAGTCCGGTGTCCGGAGCGTCGCCAAAATCCAACGTGGGCGGTGGATTGATGAATAGTCGATAGTCTTCCACTTCGCCGTCATCGGCCAGTCCCGTTGGTCCTAAATTGCCGGCGGTGCTGACGCGAACCCGAGCGAAAGTGGGAATGGGCGATTGAACGGCGCTGCTTGGCACGGCAAACGTGAATGTCTTCGGTGCTGCCATCGTGACCAATTCGTTGTCAATGACTTTGCTTTCATCAAATACACCATCGCCATCGAAATCGATCCAAGCATCGACCCGGCCGTCTTGTCCCGTCACGGTGATGGTCACAGAGCCTTGCTGACTGACCGACAGCACGCTGAAGCTCACGCCGTCTTCATCGTCAGGAACGTTGTTGTTGTCATCGCCCAATGCGTCGTTGGCGAGTGATTGAATGGTATCCGTTTCGTCGTCGACAACGGAACCAAGAATGGGGCCTTTAATGATGTGCCGCGGACCATCGTTGGCAACCAAGGTTGTATAGTCGTTGAGATTCGCGGGATCATCGGGAGCATCGCCGAAGTCCAAAAGATTCGGATCGGCGCTGACGGTCAAGCGATAGTCTTCAACTTCACCGTCGGAAACGAAGCCCGTGGGGCCCAATCCGCCCTGGGTACTGGCGCGGAATCTTGCCAATGTCGTGCCGGTCTCGGCATTCAGCGGAACGTTAAAAACAAACTGCTGAGTCGTATTGGCCTGCGTCGGGGGCGACAGCAATACCTGTTCGGCAGTCTCAAAAAGTCCGTCCTGGTCCCAATCAATCCAACCATCCACGTGGCCGTCGGAATTCGTCGTAGAAATATCAATGGTGACGCTTTGCGAACCAAGAATCAACGGATTTCCATCGTTGACAATCACACCGTCTTCGTCATCTCCTTGGTCCAACAGCAGGACCAGGGAATTCGCCACCGGATCCGTCATGATCACATCGAGGTTGGCGTCCGCATCAAAGTTGCCAAAGTTAATGAATCCCGGATCGGTGATCGCAAAAGTCTTGAAGGGATCAAAACTGCCAGCTCCATCTCCCGGCAAGAAGAAAATGGCGTTGCCGAACAGATTGGTGGTCGCCGCATCTCCGCCAGTACCAATGATGTCTAGATTGCCATCACCATTGAAATCAGCCACCTCAATCGACACCGGATCGGGGGGAATCGTGAAGTTGCTCAGCGAGGCGAAGTTGCCTGCTCCGTCACCAAACACGACGCCGACCGTATCGTCATCCAACTTGGAAAACGCGACATCAACATTGCCATCCTTATTGATATCACCCGCCGCAACGGACGTGGGGGCATTTCCGATATTGACCGTGCTCGCCGGGCCGAAACTGCCGTTGCCGTCACTGAGCAAAACGGATAGCTGATCGACCGCTGGCAAACCGTTATCGTTGGCCACCAACACATCGGGATTGGCATCACCGTTGACATCGGCAACATCCATTGCCACAGGGCTGGAGCTGTTCACCCCGAAGTTTGCTGGCGCGGCAAACCCGCCCACTCCGTCGCCCAACAGCAGCGACACATTGTTTGTGCCGTGATTCGCCACAACAATATCCAGATTCGTATCGACGTTGCGATTAAACTGGCCCACGGCGACCGAACGCGGATCGGAACCAACATTGATATTCGTCGCCGCTCCGAACCCACCCGCTCCATTGCCGAACAAGAGTGAAATGTTATTGGACGCGCTGTTCGCAACAACCAAGTCCAGGAAAGTGTCGTTATTGAAATCTCCCAGCGCGGCTGAGACTGGATTGTCGCCCACATCGGCAAATGTGGCGGCGGCAAATCCGCCAAAACCGTTGCCCAACAGAATCGAAACATTGTCGGTATTGCTGTTGGTGACCACCACGTCCAAATTGCCGTCGTCGTTCAAATCCCCAGTCACGCTGGAACTGGGATCCACACCGACACCAAAATTGACGGCAGTGCCCAAAGTGGGCCGGCTATCATTGTCATCGCCCAGCGCGTTAAACGATTCGAAAGCGTCCGCTTCCGAGTCAACCCGATTGCCCAACACCGGACCGCGAATACCGTGACGCGGCCCATTATTGTCGAACAGCGTCGTGTAATTATCTTGGCTCGTCACACCGCTCGGATCGGGCGCGTCACCATAATCCAGCCCGATCACTTCCACGATGTAATCTTCGATTTCACCATCGGCGGCAAAACCGTCGGGCAACAAGTTGCCGCCGTTGCTCACGCGCACACGGATAAACGTTGTGCCTGAAGTTGCGTCTTCGGGCACGATGAAGGACGTAAAGGTGCGCCAGTCGCCGTCCGCGATAATTGTCTGGTTGTTAACAATCTTGCTTTCAAACGACCCGTCTTGATCCCAATCCGCCCAAGCGTCCACCTGCCCGGTCAATGGGTTTGGCCCTGTCGGATCGGTGGGGCGCAACACGCCGGCTGCATCTTGGAACAGCACGTTGGCTTGCAAAAACGCTTCTTCACCGGGGTAGAACGCACCCGCGTCGGTAAATCCATTCGTCGCAGCACTGCTGAATTGAACTCCATCTTCATCGTCCGGCGCGGTGGTCGCGGCCCAGTTGAGAAATAAGGTTTGTAGTGCGCCGAGTCCAGCAGGATCAGTCGGATTGGGTGGTGAATTGGTTCCATCCGTGAAATCCGGTTGGGCATTTGTGCCGACCCCGGAGAGGCCGCCGACCCAGTAACCCACGGAACCGCCCGCGCCGGAAATGTCTGTGTAAACAACACGTTCTTGACCGCCAGATGCTCTTGCTAAAACATTACCTGTCGGGGCGATAAAATTGTCTAACTCGGATAGTGTGGAAGGAGCTGCTAAGGTAAACGACATCCCCCGCACATCGCCGTGTGGTCCGTTAATGAGCGGAACGACTGCGGAGTTCAGAAGGGGATTGGTTCGGTCGTCGTCAATCGTCCAAACTCCATCCACAGTATTTCCGGGCGCTTCGGTTTGCGCTGTCACACGGAGCAATTGAGCCAGGTTGGGATCCTGTGGACTCGACACCGAGTCAAAACCGGTGACGAGTAAGTGCCCGCCCGTTTGAATGTAGTTTTCCAAACTGTCACGCACGTCATCCGGCATGAGACCGCCCGTGCCGTTCAATCCACGTTCGGCGTAAACGACCAAATCAAAATTCTGCAAAAGCTCGCCGTCCTTCAAGTGAACGTAGCCGTCATTGAACTCGTTAAAGAGTTGAGTGACGGTATGGCCTTCGGCGGTCAACAACGCCGCTGCGCCGCCAAAACCACCGGCCTGGTCGTCGATTAGCAAGATGTTTGACGGCAAGTGCCGATTGTCATCGAGCAAACCGTCTGGGCTTGGCTGGCCATCGATCTCCGGGTCGTTGTTGGCTCCCAATCGTGGTCCCGTCGGAAGAATAGGATGCCGCGGGCCGTCATTGGAGAGCTTAACGTTGTAATCGGACAAATCATCTTTGGCCGGGTCATCGGGAGCAAGACCGCGATCGTCCGGTGCATCGCCAAAGTCGATGGCTTCATGGATGGTGACCAGAAAGTCTTCGACTTCGCCCTGGGCAAACGTGGTCCCGTCGGCCAAGAAGGCACCGGTCGGCGGAACGTCTTGATTCTGATTCCCCGTTACGACGCGAACGCGTGCAAACGTGTTGCCAATCACCGCTGTTTGTGGCACTTCGAACCGTACGCTTCGTCCCGTCTGGCCCGGCGCGCTGATCAGCAATCCTCGTGAATTCGGGAATTCAAAAGTGGGAGTGATCCGTTCACTCTCTTCAAATTCACCATCCGCATCGAAATCGATCCAAGCATGGACGCGACCGGGCGCGTTGGTCACGGTATATTCGGCGACTGCACCGTGACCGGCAAATAAATCATTGAACACGTTGCCGTCTTGGTTGACATCGAGAATTCGGAAACCATCTTCGTCATCGTTGCCAAAGGCGGGAACGTCGCCTGCCAGCGCGCCAACGTCGTAATTCGCCCCGGAGAATGGAGACACCGGCAAAGCAATCACCGACTTGGTGATGCCCGCCGGATTCGCCACCGGATCAAAGACGCGTTCGAAAACATTGATTTCATTGGAACCATCGCCGGAACCCAGCAAGATCAGACCACCGAGCGTGGCCACCCCATCATCCGTTCCCGTGTTGGGGTTAAACGAGCGGAGCACTACGCCGCTGGACGGATTGATTTCGATCACATCTCCCGTCGTGGTTGTCGCGATCAGCGCATCGGGATAGGCGATGGGATCCACGGGATCTGCCGCAACACCTGCGATACCACCTGCTAGGTCTCGCCCTGCCACGGTGATTGTTCGTGTCACCATGTCGTCGGACGGGTTGAATTCGATGATGGTGTTGTTGACCGCATCGGTGACGTACAACAAACCATTGACCGTCGCCAAACCATCAAAGTTGCCCGATCCGCCAGGGATCACATCCGTATCAATCAAGGCCCCGGTATCCGGGTCCAATTGGTAAAGCGTGTTGTCGCTGTTGTTGAGGAACCAAAGATTGGTTCCATCAAAGGCCAAGCCACTGGTTGCCGAAAATCCGGCAGGACCGGGAGCATTTCCCGCCAGGGGAAGCCGTTGAGTTTCCAATCCCGTCGTGGGATCCAATTCGACAATCTTATTGCTGCCGTCATCGGGCAACGCAAACAAGCGAACATCCGAATCCGTATCGTCACCCGACGCGTTGAAATTCTGTTTGCCATCGGACTCCGAGTCGATCAAACTTCCCAAAATGGGACTGGTGCGCGGAAGAATCAAGTGCTGCGGTCCGGCCCCGGAAGAATACAGTTGCACATTGTCGATGTACTGTAGTGGTCCGGGAGCCAAGGTCCGCAGGATTTGGATTTGCACCTGATGCGTTCCCTCAGTAACAGGGGGCAAACCGACAAGTGTTCCTACGTTTCCGCTCAACATTGCCGTTTTTGTTTCTCCGGCTGTCATTGCCCCAAAGTCGTGAGTGTCGATGATCGCACCGTCAAACAACAGTTGAAATAGTCCACCTTCCGCATTGGCCGTGCTGGCGAATGCGGCGATGTTGGCAGTGATGGAAACATCGCCTTCGGGCAACTCAATCGACTGCGCGATTCCGCCACCGGAAGCGGGTGCGCCAATACTGGCGCTCTTACCAGCGCTCAATTGAACGGCCGAACTCACCGCGTTCCCCGTCGTATTAAACGAAACAATCGCCGGACTGCTAACCGTGCCGTCGGTCAAAGTAAACGTGGTCCACGGGGCGAGTGAGCCCGTCTCAAAATTGGTGTTCGTTAGATTGCGCCCCAACGTCTCGTAGTTGCCCTGTGATGTTCCGACGGCGGTATCGGGTGCGTCTCCAAAATCAACTCGGCCAATCGTGACCGGGTAATCCTCGACTTCTCCATCGGGCGCTGTACCTGTGGGGTCTAGATTGCCGCCACGGCTCACACGAACGCGCGCATAAGTGTTGATGAACAAATTCCCGTCTGGATTGTTGATACTGAGATTTTCAATATCTTCGGGCACCAGGAAAGGCAGTGTCTGAATGCCTAATACGGTCACACTATTGACGATCTTGTCTTCAAACACACCGTCCTGGTCCCAATCAATCCAGGCATCCACCCTGCCAGGTTCGCCGCGCACGTCTACGGTAATGGTCGCCGGCTTGCCTGGGCTGAGGAAGTTGTGCCCGTTGATGATGACACCGTCTTCGTCATCGGCCGAACCAGTATTATTGTTGTCGTCGCCAGTTGCGGTAACGGTTTGCAAGGCATTATTTTCCGAATCGCGTGTGGGCCCCAACTGAGGACCAACCGCGGTATGACTGGGCCCGTTAGTAATGGCCAACGTGTTGTAATCCAACGCACTGTTGGTCGTCGGATCGCCATCGTCCGGTGCGTCGCCGTAATCTAAACTGGCGGCAACGATTTCGCCCCTGACCAGAAAGGTGTAGGGGTTTTCATCCGCGTCATTGCTCGCGATGCTGATTGTGGCGGTTTTTACGCCCGTCGTTGCACCAGGAGTGAACCTCACGTCAAAGGTGGTCGACTCCGTGGCGCTAAGCGTTGTATCCAGTGGTTGGGCAAAAACCGAAAACTCAGAATCACTACCCGCCAGGATTTTTACAACGGGTGCTGGGTTGGGTGCCGGGTTGAGGATCAAATCGGCCGTTTGGGTGTTGGCCACCGTAAAGGTGTGTGTAATGGGAGTGCCGCCCGTGATGGCCACGGCCCCATAATTCGTGAAATCGGCGACGATGGGAGTCGTATCTCCGTCTGGAATGGAGATGGTTTGAGGTGTGCCAGGACCACCACGTACGTCGATTTCAGGGGTTGAATCAACAGTACCTTCAATCGTGAAGTCGTACACACTTTCCGCGTCGGGATCATTGCTGGTAATACGAACAATCGCCCGGCGGAGTCCCAACGTTGAATTGGAGTCGTCGGGATTAAATCGAACCGTCAATCGAGCGGTCGATGGAAGAGCAAGCAGGCCGGCTTCCAGAGGAGCGGCGAAAGCAGGGTTCGGCGTCGCGCTGGGATAAGTTCCCGGCACTTGAACGTCCTGGACGGTCAAATCCTGGACGAAGAAGTCCGTGCTGGGAGCGGCTCCGGTGGCGTCGAGGATCTGAATATTGGTGATGTTCAAGTCTTGCGAAAAGGTCCCGTTGCGAATTTCCAAGACGACTTGCTCAAAATCGCCAACCAGATCCGCCGAACCGAGATCGGTAAAGTCTTCCGGACGCGGATTCACGTCGTCGTCGGCAATGAGTTGATTGTTGCCAAATACACCAATGTCTGGATTGCCCAAGGCAATCAACTGAACATCGTTGCCGTCACCTTGCGGTCCAAAGTCGCCTTCGTAGGTGATCACCGCCTCGAATGGTCTTTGGGTGGTGGTTGGATCGCCCGTCGTGTTATTAATGGCAAAGGCGCGAACGGTATTGAATTCTTGAATCGGCGTTCCACTATCGCGAGTGAAGACGCCTACGACAGGATCCGCTCCGTCATTTTGGATCAGTGTGAGAACCTCACCACCTTGTGGAATTCTCCCACCGTTAAACAATCGCAACTCGGCACTGCCCAGGTCTACTGTTCCCGTCACGATCACTTGGTCGTAATCAATACCTGGAACGGCACTTTCACCAATAACACCTGCAATGTTGGCAATATTGGGGTTAATCCCAGGGAAATTGGGGTTCGCAAACTGACCGCCGGCATCGCCCGCCAGTGCGATATCCACGTTGACGTCAAACGCAGTGTCCGTCCCATTGAACGCAAGGTCTTGTGTCTGCATCACCCCAGCGTCGGATTTGGCATCACGCGCCGTATAGTCAGGGAATGTTGGCGCGTCACCGGGAGAAAGTCTCGCCGTATCATCGCCGAGTACACCATTGACCGTGACACTGCCTTGCACGGCACCCGTACCGGAGACAACCCCAGTAACGAAACCACCGGCAAATGTCAAACTCCCAAAGCCACCCAATTCGCCATTGTGAATCGTGGTATTACTGGTGATGCGGCCACTATCCACAATGCTACCAGGACGACCATCCTGAATCTCTAATCGGCCACCATCGATAGTGTTGGGTAGCGGCGTACCAATGACGGTAGTTCCGGTATAGGTGTTGTTTCCATCCAGTTGTTGTTCGCCCGTTCCTAATTTCGTTAATCCCAGCGCCGTTGCCTGATCATTGATGATTTGTCCGGAAAAGGTCGCGTTGGGCACTGCGTTCGCACTTGAGAAGCTCAGTGTCAGCCGCGGCGATCCTGCGGCAGCCGTGTCGCTGCCGTGGACTAAGCCACCCGTAGTAACGCCAGCGAAGTCATTTAACGAACCGGTCGTTTGAGAATTCCCGTTCAAGTCGAACAACGCGCCGTTGTCAATAAATGTATCTGGTGTGCCATCCAGAACGGTATTCGCAGTGGTGCGCAAGGTTGCCACACGACCACCACTGCGAATAATATTCAGCGGGCCAGTAAATGAATTGTTGGTGTTCTGAAACTCAAAGACGTCCACTCCAACATTCGCCAAGTTGCCAGGAGCCAAGGTCAAGCCACCATTGGCTCCACCAGGCGTGTCAAAGATTCGACCCGTGAACGTGATCACGCCTTGCCGGTCGACAAAGGTAGTATTGTCAACACTAATATCCGCAGCGATTGTTGCGGGTCCAGCCGAACTATCAAAGAAGATTCCTTGGCCATTGGGAACAAGATCGATGCGCTTGGTGGCATTGCCATTCGCCGCGTTGTCTTGGCTGATAACAAAGGTTAAGGCGGTGCGATCAATAATGTTCAGGTTTATATTGGAGAGAACGCCAATATCATTCGTTGCATTGCCATTGGTCAGAAGTGTCGTGCCGGTATTGAAGTTGAGGGTGTCAATATTTGCCGGAGAATCGATTGGCGGAACTCCTCCGCTCCAGTTACCAGCACTGGAGAATCCGGCATTGCCGGAGCCAGTGGCGTTCCACGAGGTTGTGGCCAGCATGGCGCGTTCCTCTAACGCTTCGACACGAAGAGACTTACGTGCAAGCTCGCTCCGCTTCCGGGATGCCTTCGCTTTACGGCGCTCGTTGAGCCATTCGATAATCTTAAGAAACATAGACCCTCTGCTCCGATGCCACTGGGGTGGTGCTGTTCAAAACGTCAGTGATAAAGACGTCGATCGGGGAGAAACGGAAGCCAGAAATTGACTTATCGAATTCAGTAGAATTCATACTAATTGGGGGAATTCTGGTCGTCAAACAATCACCCGGCAATGAAGGATGAAAGGACGAGCCTGGGGTTGTATGGCGGGTGTTCATGGCAAATGCGCATCACCAATAAGACTATCGAGTGATAGTGACACGACTTGTATAATCGTTACCTTCGTTCGCTTTCCACTCTTCTGGCGGACGTCCATGAACCAACAGTACCGCTCCGTGGCCAATCTCATTCTTGAGCCAGCAGCGCCGCGATTTCACCTTCGGTGGGCAATCGCCTCACGCCACGGCTTAACCATCCATTCATTAGTTGTTGCGAATCCGCATCCGAAAAGTCATCACCAAGGCCCAACGCGTGTCCCAGTTCGTGCAGCACGACGGTGAGCAAGTCGTAGTTACCAACCGCTGCACTACCGCCCAGTGCGACCAGCCCTTGGTTGGTCAACTTAAACTCTTCGTGGTCTAGCGGTGTCTGGTCGACAAACCATCCGTGGCCTGCCGCATTGACATCGATGACAATCGTTTGATTCTGGTAGCTGCCAAGTTGCCCGTCGGCAAGGTCCGCAATCTGCACATCCACAGATCGCAGCGCCTGCAATTGTTCGCTTCGAAGTCCAAAGCTGGACAGCACATCGATGGCGGAATTGACCACGGTCGTCAAATCGCTTTCGACAAGCGGCGCGGTGTCTTCTGAACTCGTGGCAGGTCCATCCAATGCCTGGATCGGAGCCGCCCAGTTTCCGGCAAGAGGCGTATCGTTTGTGGT
>CAYFJO010000145.1:0-23602 GCA_964343305.1 uncultured Pirellulaceae bacterium
AAGTTGGCAGACGCCAAACGATCGAAAACTGGTTGGCTTCCGGCGATCGGTATCAAGCATGCAGTAATGGGTCATAGCCAGCTTGCCCTTTTCATCGTGATACATGGTTACCATTTCCATGGGCGTGCCGGGATTAAACGTTTCCATCACCGCACTGCCGGCGGCGGTAACGCGGTAGACGATCTCGACCGGCTGCGGACCTTTGCCATGATCCATCTCACCCACCCAGGTACCGACGAGGCCTTTGATCTTTTGCAGTTCCTTTGACCCCTCGTGCTTGGGTATTTTCGTGTCCTGGGCGGTGACGGTAGCGGCGAACAGGCAAACGGATAATACGATGGTGGATTTCATGATTGTCTCCTGGGTTAAGTGACGACGGCATTTTGCCAATGTCCACAAAAGAGAAAGGGAAAGCTTCGGCATTGACCAGCCGTACGGTACGTTATCGCGAAATCGCTTCTGCGAAGGTGAGAAAAAGGGAACGCAGCTCATTGCTTGACCCCCATGTCAGAATTGCTGTCAAACCACTATATCACCTGCTGGCCGAACTGGGGGACAGACGGAGCTTTACGTAGGCCGTCGATTGTGGGTCATCGAAAGTGTATCTGCTGTAGTGCGGGTAGTTGGATCCTGTTGGCTTCCGGCCGTTGGCTGGTTGGTTGGCGGAACGGATCACGCGTTTTTCTTCCGACCACGGTTCTATGGTGATTCGCAGCGGGCAGTCAGTGACGCGGATCGACTTGGTTATCTCGCTCCCGCTTTGTGATCGCTCATACCGAATCACCGGCCAGCGAGTTTTACTCTCGCCCGGCATCTGGATCGGGAGGCGGACTTCCATCCACTTCCAGTTCGTCGGCATGGTGTCGTGCACGACGAGCATGTTGTCAGGGATGGAATACTCCAGCCCCGCGAGCCCTTCGAGATAGAGCAGCAGTTTGCCCGCGTTGAAGTTCGAGTACTGGTCGCCGAACAGCTTGCCGCTGCGCGTGTAGGCTTCCGGAGCGACCGGAATGTTCCAGTCAGTACTGAAGTTGTAATTATCCAGATGATTCAGCGTCAGTCGCCACGCCGGATCGCCAAGTCGCCCGCGGAACATGCCGCTCAACGTGAAGTACGCGGTGTCCGGTGTGTAGCCAAATGAGTGGTCTACTTTTGTAGCGAAAGTTTTCATGGCCTGACGGGACATGGCGAGGGGGAAGAAGTCGCCGTCGCCATAAAAACCTTTGGCTTTATCAAGTGCCCATGACCGGGTCATCTTCAAAGCGTAATCGCGCGGGAAGTGCTTTGAACGCATGTGCCAGAATCCCGTCGTCATCAGCATTCCGTTCTTTGGACCGCCAAAGAAATGTTCGTGACCGTTCATTTGCCAGCGCTGGTCAAACCACGTTTTGATACGGTCCGGATCGAGTGGCACAGTCCGTTTCCAGTGTTCGACATCCTCGGCGTGGCCGGTGAGGCGGGCCATGGCGATCAAGGCTTCCCCCACTTCAAAGTGATTGGAAAAGAACGGGGCGATTCGCTCGCGAAAGACCTCTCGGAAGTAGCCCTCGTAACAGTCGCGCAGGAATCTGATATCGCCCGTGTGCTGGTAGATCTGCCACGCTCCAAGGACATGCTCCGAAAGTTCAACACCGTACACACCGGAGTGCCACGTCGATCCCTTGTTGTCGGCCAGCGTAATCACGCCGTTCGGTGATTTTCGATAGTGACCATTTTTGAAAAGATGCTTCCACGTCAGGACGTTTCCGTAAGCGTAATGTGACTTGTTGCCAGTCCATGCTCCCACCTTGATCTGGAACGTCGCGTCGTAGCGGTGCATACCAAGAAAATTATTGACGGCCGTTTGGGTGTGAGGCTCCATCTCCCATCCCTTCTGCACGTCGATGTAATACATCAGGTAGAGCGACCACAGGTAATAGTAGATATCCTCAAACTTCCGGTCCGAGCAGCGAAACCACGGAATCTCTTCGTTAAGCTGACGATTCATCTCGCGCGTCTTCGCGATCATCGTTTCACGCGGCTTGCGGAGCACTGCCTTCGCGTCTTTCAGCGCCTGGCGGTAGTCATCATGCATCGCCCAAACGAGCGCCACGCTGTTGCTGTCGCAGGGCACTTCGAACTCATACTGCTTCTCGCCATGTTCGCCCTTTGCGAACTTGTGGCTTTTGGCGAAGTTCCTCGACGCGGTGAGAACGGTGCTCATGCCCTGATACATAATCGGGCCGACCCGCTCGGACCGATCTGTTTCAGGCCGACACCGCGTCGTGCCGCCTTCGACGATGTGGATGGCATTGTGCTCCGCGTCATATTCAATCGTGGCAGTGCTTGTCAGACTGTGACGTCCAAAGAAACTCTGACCGCCCAATCGCAACGTGACGGGGTGGGACGCGGTGATCATCGAACAGGCGGCGCCGCCCGCTGTAATGAACTTCTCTTCCCGCATCCGGACGCCATCAACTTCGTACTCGCAGATCATTCGGTCCGGCCGCCAGTACATCCTCTTTGGGATCGGATGACGATGAGTCTTCTGGTCAACAACAACGCTGCCATAGAGAACCCGCGTGTCCTTGTAGAACTCCCAGCCCGAGAAATCGTTGCCGAAACCGGTGTTGTCATGATCCTTGCCGCGGCTCTGCATGAGTCCGACGCCGCGGCTACGAAGATCGTGATGGAACGGATGAGTCAGGCCGAGCGTTTCGTGTTCCTTCAGCTCCCAACTCGCATGAAACCCGCCGACATAGTACGTGACGTTTCCGGCGAGGAATCCGTGTTTCTTTCCCTGAACATCCTGCTGCAAACGCTGGCAGTAGTCCGAAAAAGGTGGAGCTTCTGCGAGTGTGACACTGGTACCGAGCAGCAAAACCAACGCTGCGGTTATCAGGGATGAGCGATGCGCAATGATACGCGTTGTGCTGCTATTCTGACGATGTTCATCACCTGGTTTGCTTTTCACTTTCAATCACCTGCGTGGACGCACCTTCTTCACCGTTTTCCGAATCGCTGCTGATATTGCCCGGACAACAATCCCATCCGCGACGCCACGCAAATCGGGGCCGTCACATAAGCATCGGTGAAAAGAGTGCCTTCATTCGCGAGGCGATCGATGTTCGGAGTGGGAATCTCCGACTTTCCGAATTTCGGCAGATCAGAATAGCCCATGTCAACGGCCATGATGATCACGATATTCAGGTGAGCGGCTGACTCGCCGGCAGGTGTTTTCGCAGGCAGCGTCTGTGGACAAAAGCCAAGGACTATCAGGCATACGAGTCGGCTTATCACGCGCCTCGGGAAAGACTGAAAACTGTTGGTGTCTTTCACGGTTTGGAACGGAAGCATGCTGATTCCTCATTCGCCTGGTTTCTTTGCAGTGATACAGAATATGCGATTCTGATCAACAGAGGAATCGTCCGCAAAATGGTGTGCTCGTTTAACTCAGTTCCTTAGAACCTCGTCAGGATCTCGCCGTCGGCGCGGTGCCCGAGAAGACGGAACAGATCTGGGTCAATACTTTGCGATACTCTTCGAACCGATCCGTCGGCGAATCCAAAGTTTGCGACGACGCCAGAGTGAAAGCTGCCGAAACCGCCGACATAGAGCGGGCCTTCGCTTGGCTGCTCTTCCGCGGCAGATTTCGACGCATCGCTCGAGCGGTAGCGATGATTGACGAACGACCCAGTATTGCGAAGCGTCGCTCGCGTGCCGGATACCCAACCCAGATTGTTCTTCCGCACAATTGCCTCGCCCATCAATATGGTGTTCGAGCTGCCGTCGAAAATATCCGAGTAGCGAACGCCGCTGTTGAGAAACAGCAGCCCGTTGTTGTCTTCGTCGATGGGGGCTTCCGAGTCGTGGTGGCAGCCGGCATAGCTTGTTCGTCCGACTTTATCATCATTGGGTTTGCGAACCATTGGATCAGAAGGACACCACAGCGGGGAGATCCACGCGGCGCGAGCTTCCGAATTTGCTGCGGCGTATGCGCCGGCCGACTGGTCGAATCGCTGAAACACTGCCCGCTGTTCCATGTATGGCAAGATCTTCACGATCCAACTGACGTGAATGCCTTGTGCCTCGTTGCGGATGGGACCATCTGGATTCGTCACGCCGGGTGGTAACGCTTCGAAGTGATACTCATAGTTATGCACCGCCATGCCAAGTTGCGACATGTTATTGAGGCAGCTTGTTCGCCTGGCGGCTTCGCGAGCTGCCTGAACGGCTGGCAGCAGCAAAGCGATGAGGGTGCCAATGATCGCGATCACAACCAAGAGTTCGACCAAGGTGAATCCAAGTGGTTTGGACTTCGTACGGAGACCTTCGGTCAAAGTCAGGGGTTCGGTCGGGAGACCGGCCACAGCGCGGGTCTCTCGGCGTCGGCGATCAGCGGGATGATTGAGATATGGCATGTTATTCTCCGGGTTTATTAGTTTTGAGGTAAATCGATCAAAAATTTTCGCGTGCGACGAATGGAAGTGGCTTTGCCAGACGGGTATTCCGCAACAACAAGCACGGTGGCGCGATCCGTTGAGTCACGGTTGACTGAGATGTTGACGACACCAGGATCCGTACCGACGATCGCATCTGCTGCCAGCGACCACACCTCGCCGTTGTATTCAGCGTTGCCTGTCAAACGAAAAGCGGCACGTTCGGCTCCGGCTTGTACCAGCCACTGCGTCTGTCGGGCGTGCCGCTCGGTGCGGATTTGCCGCCTTGTCATCAATGTTTTTTTGAGCATCCCGCCAAGCAAGAGCGTTGCCACAGCCATGCAAACGATGACGCAGACCAACACCGCGCCTCGCTTACGTGTTTGACGTTGCGACTTGATCCGTCGCGTGTCTTTTCGGGAATGACTCATGATTACTCGGTTTCCTGTGTCTCGCTTAAGAATCGGTGATCTCGTCCCACGCTGGCCTCGACGTGCATGACCGCGCGACGAACGTCGTCTTTGCTCACCACACTTTGGGACTCGTCGCTGGCCGTTGCCAAATAGGGTTGCGGGATGGCGAAGACCGTGAACGAAACTCGTTTCGTGGGATCATCGAAAAACTCGATTCGATAATTGTCCGGAAACTGAAAACGATCACGGTGCGTGGGTTCGTTTTCCTTGGTCGAAGTCCGTTCAAGCGCGTTATTACGCACGACGTAAGTCACCGTGCTTTCGCCGGGTTGATTCAGCACCAGCCGTTGTTCACCTTCGTCTGGGGACTGAAGTTCGGCGCGGTCGGCAAGGTGAACATCTTCACGAAGCTTCGCCGACAGACGTTCCGCAACGCGATGCATGACGTTGTCGCGATCGCTAGACTTCTGTTCGTGCATCACGCGGTGAAGCATGCCCACGCCGACCGTCAAAACGACGCTCGTCATTCCCATGACGACTAACAATTCGGTAAGTGTAAAGCCTCGTCTGTTCACGGCGCGGGTTCCTCTCCAGGCGATTCGGCTGTCGAAGGGGGAAAGATCCACGTTGCCATGGTCAGCGGAGCGGCACTTCGCCCTGGGCTATCCCACGAGATCGCCAGGGCAAGCCGATAGCCTTCTTCCGACTGCTGCAACGTGCCGCTTAGTCGAGGATTTGGCAGTCCGGCCGAGGCGAATTCGCTCGGAGTTAATGTGGCGATCTCTTGTTTGAGTTCGCTTATTGGCAACTGCGCCAAGCGATCCAATTGATTCGTGATCTCGTCCATGGCGATACGATCGTGACGAATCGTCCGCTGCACGCGGCCAATTCGAATCGCAGACGGAACGACAATCAGTATCAACGTGCCAAGCAACGAGCAGGCGACAACCAACTCGATGATCGTCGTACCGCACCTGGGATGAGTGGACGTGTAAACATTCATGGGAATCACCGATTTATCCCGAGTGCAAAATCATCATTAAGAACGGACCAAAAACACTTAAACACATCGTGAACACAGCCCCGGCCAACAACAGAATCGTTACGGGCTCTACCAGATCTCCCACCAATTCCAAGCGACAGAGCATCCGGCGTCGCTTAGACGAGGCCAGTTGTGCCATCGCCCACGGTCGGTTTCCCACCTTCTCAGATGCTTCCATCAACGCAACTTCCGCAGGTGTGAGCAGCTTCACCGCTTGCAACGTGGCCCACAGATCAGCGCCGTGTTCGACTTCATTGCAAACAAACAACAGCATTTGTCGCAATGTCGGGTCGTGGTGATAACGGGCCAACGTGGAAATGGCCCCCCGTATCGGCCGGCCGGCCTCAGCGACGGTACTTAGACTTTGCAAAACATCGGCGGATCGCGTGTCAAACCACGGCCGAATGAGAACTCGTCGCAAGGAGCGTCCAGGTTTCTCCGTCCACAATATCCAGGCCAAAAGAAGACCCGCTCCCACAGCAAGCCACCAGTAGTCCACAAAAAACCGTCCGACATTCGTGACGGTTTGGTAGGCGACGGATTCAGCCGATTCCAGGCCAAAGTCAACCATGATTCGTTCTAAGACCGGCAATATCTTGAGCAGTAGAAATGCAGCGATGCACACGATCACCAGTAACACAAGGGCTGGGTAAACGAAGAAACCTTGAAGCCGCTCGTTCATTTGAACGTTTTGCGAATGCCTTGAATTCTCGATGAGACTTCGCAACGTCATAGACAGCGTGCCCGACTGGATGCCGAATCGGACTGCTAACACGCTTTCTGCTGGTAGCACATGAGGGACCTGTTCAAGAGCGTCAGGTAGCGAAATTCCTTCGTCCAATAGTCCGGCTAATCGCTGAACCCGGTCTCGCTGAATTCCGCTTTGGTCCGCAGCGAACGCTCGCAGCAGCGACACCATCGGCAACTGGTGCTCGACAGCCAGGGCGATAATTCTCAGCAGCGATTCGGACTGCGTGCGTGTCGTAACAAACGGGTAAGTTTGTCGACTCATCCAGCGGCGAAATGTGGGGAACCATTGCATGGATCTGCGAGTCCGCTCAAATGAGGCCCTGAATCAAACTGATGAGAGGCATAAACAATGCCACGACGTAGAACCCGACGGCCGTCCCGAGCAGGACGACAAAGGCGGGTTCAATGAATTTGGAGATCCAAGCCAATCGATTGCGAGTTTGCTGGTCATACATCCAAGACAACTCTCGCAGGATCTGTGCAGTGGCCTCGGGATTAGCCTCGAGTTGCAGCGCGTGAACGACTGTGCGGGGAAGGCTCCAGTCAACAGGCGGTGAGCCCGGGAGATGTGTGTTACTCGAATCCAATTGGGTTGCCAACTGGTTTGCTTCGCGACGAAGTTCAATTTCGCCCGTGTTCCGCCCACTGATTCTCAGCGCATCAGCAGCCGGGACTTCCGCCGCCATCAAATCGGCAAGATATCGCGTGAATGTTGCTCGATTCGAAAGTCGAATTGTCGAACCAACAACCGGCATGCGCTGGATGATCCAATCACGAAATCGCGAGTTGAACAAGAGAATCGCTCCCAACAACGAAACCGCAATCAGGATGACCCATCCAAAATTGAGAATCGTCTGGGAAGTATTTATTGCCAGAGTAGTTAGTGCAGGGAGTTGCAGTTCGAAATCGAGGAACATCTCCCTAAAGATGGGTATGATCCACACCGTGATGAACAACAGAATTGCCAACGAAGCCGCCGCCATCACCAGCGGGTAAGCGAGCGCCGATGCAAAACGGCCACGAAGATCACCCTCTCGCTGAAGCTCATCGATGATTCCGCTGGGGAACTGACTTGGGTCGCCAGATGATGCGCCCGCGATGAGTATTGGAATCCATTCATCGTCGATTTGATCTTGGCCTTGCTCCAGTTGGTTCGCGAGACGTTCTAAGCGGAGTCGCCGCTTACCGGAAGGAAGTTCCTGCGCGTAGGCTGACAGGGCGGGTACCAGCGGGTTGCCTATCTCCAAGACGCGGCCGATTAGTCTTCGCAGCGCCTGCTGTTCGGCTTCCGATGGTTGCTCAGGCATTCAATGCAATTCCTTCATCAATTGGACAAAGGGGACGAAGATCGAAAGGCAATACAGCAACGTGACGCCACCCGCCACAACAACACATGTCATCATGGGAGCCACCGTGCGAATCCATTTGATGCGCCGCTCCGCTCGATGGCGATACGTTTGTGATGCGATTCGCAACGTGCGAACCAGGTCACCAGCTTCGGTCGGACTCGTGATCGCCCAGCGGAGAAACGGCGGAAACTGTCGTGCTTCATCAGCATCTGGTGCCGGCGATCGTTCTTGCTCGGCGGCGTTGGCCATTTGCGCAGCCGCAGACGTCAGCTCGTGGTCGCCACTGGCCTGAGCAGCCAGGCGGAGTGCTTCGTGCAAAGGAATTTCGTGTTCGACCAACAACGCCAGCAGTTCAGCCAAGCTGGCACAGCGCTGGTCAGCTGTGACCCGGGAAACACCCGGAAACCAACTGAAGAGCCTCGGTAAGCCGCGTAGCCATGTTGTGCGCGAACCGTTCGATCTGAACCCGACCAGAAGGAGAACGATTAACAACACCGGCGGAATCGGGGCCCAGAACGGCAGCGAATCACGCAGCGTTTGCACAACATGAAAGACGGCACTAGCCCCCGCACCCAAGTCGGCCATTTGTTGGTAGGACTCAGGCGGAACGAACAAGCACGACGCGACAAACAGCAAATATGCCAGACCGCAGATGATTAACGGATAGATCAGCGCCGAACGTAGACTATGTCCCACATCAAGCAATGGTTGTGTGTATCGGCTTAGCGCCTCAAGCGCAGCAGGCAATCGGCCACAACGCAAACCTGCTCCCACCACGCTCTGGTAAATCGGCGGCAAGGACTGGGCCTCGTCTGATACCGCATCGACCAACGAAACACCGCTTTCCACACGCTCCGTAAGCGCCTCATTGATCCGCCTGTTGGCGATGTCAGGATCGCTGCTCAACTGCGAGAGCCCCAGGTCAATCGGAATTCCAGCATGACTCAACGAAGCCACTTCTTTATTGAAAGCAATTAATTCGTCAAAGCTGGCCATCATTACTCCACTTGCGTGCGATCCAGACGCTATGCAAGTGATGTATGAGCCAACCAGATTTGTCTAAGTTTTTTTCGTAGAGCAGAGAGACCTTGAAATGCCTACACGGGGTTTGGACACCTCAGAGCGCAGCGTGCGTGTCGCAGACGTGACGGATCGACGTCGTTCTTGGCGCAAAGGCAACGCCAATATCAAAACGCATCCTGGAGCAAACTTGCCTGGCGCTGGCGTAGTTCGCTAAACGAATCTGCCAGCGACCAACTGGCGTCGACATTCGCTTGTGTAGCTTTTCGCTGAGCTGCGGCGTACAGTTGATCACCGTTGGCACTGACGGCCGCGTTGGGCGGGGAGGTGGAAGAAAATCGACCACGAATCTGACTCCCAAACATTGCGATGAAGATGACGCCCACAGCCAAAACCGCGATCCAGGAACGGGTCGAAGATTCGCGGCGATCGTCGCGAGCCGCTTCAAGCGTGCGCGGACGCAGATCATCTGAAACTTCCAGATAACCACCCGCTGCTCGAATCATCTCTTCGATGTCACCAAAATCTGTGTTCAGGTCGGCCTGTTCAATCATGTTGCACCCCCGGCCGCATCGGCGCTAGCTGACGGGAGAGCTTTTGCATCGCATACTGGTATCGACTGGCCGCCGTGTTCTGTGAAATCTCAAGAATCTCACCAATTCCCGCGAAGCTCATGTCTTCCCAGATTTTCAACACGACCACTTCGGCCTGCTCGGTCGGCAGCAGGCGCAGTGCCTTCCAGACCGCGCGGTGAGTATCTTCCAACTCGATCTCGTCAACGAGCCGACGAGTCAATAAGTCAGTCAAGTCACTGACAAGCGAGCAATTCTTCTTTCCTCGCAAAATCATCAGGGCCTCGTTGCGCACCATCCGCAGCAGATATGCCCAGGAGCATTTCGCCGTGGCAAGCAGGTTGGGACGGGCGGCAACTCGTACCAACGCGGTCTGCACCGCGTCTTCCGCATCGTGCTGATTCCGCGTCAGCGTAACGGCATACCGCACAAGCCGACGGGCGGTCAGATCATAGAGGGCTCCGAGCGACTCTACACCCATCTCGGCTAATGTATGTGCACGCTCGCCGACACGCTCGGAAAATGTCATCTGTTCATCCATCAATCCTGAGGATGCACAATGGCCACGGATTTGTCTAACAAAATCGAAATAATTTCATGCGCGCTTGTTAAGGCCAAGCCCGTAGCCGGGATTGCGTTCCAGTGAATCACAGACTGAACTGTACGCATTCTGACCGTTTTTGCCACCGATTACCACAACCAGGATTTTGCGTTGCTACAATGGCATGCAATTAGAACCGAATCCGGAGTGCAAAATGTTATATCGCTTTTCCACATTCGTGAACTCACTGTTGACCGTGTTCGTGGCCACAACCTGGTTGGTGGCGGCACCTTGGGAAGCAAAGGACTTGAATCCCGTTACTAGCAGATCTGCGCCCAGTCATCCGCCAATCACGTTGGTCAAGGATGGCAAGCCCTTGGCGTCGATCGTGGCGGCGAGTCGGCAAACGGGTGCACGCGATTTACAGCATTTCATCCAAGCCGCGACAGGGGCCGAATTGCCGATCGTCAAAGAAGCGCCCGATGGAATGGCGATTGTCCTGGGCGATTGCGAGCAAGCTGCCGCGTTGGGCCTCGACAGTTCGAAATTGCCGCCCGAGGGTTTTGCGATCAAGACCGTGGCCAATCGCGTCTATATTGTGGGACAAAACTCGGGACGCAGCGCCGACGGACAGCAATGGGGTGTGAACGATTTTCTGGAGCGATTCGTTGGCGTTCGCTGGTATTTTCCGCCGGCTGTGGAAAAGGGACCTCAAATTGGCCAATCGATTCCAAAGACGAAGCAGCTCGCTGTGCCGCCCATGTGGATCGAAGACGCACCCGTGTTTCGCATGCGCGTGATGTGGCCGCCGATGTCGCAGCCCTGGCAAGGTAAAGGGATCAGCCTCAGCGGCGTGCAAAACTTTTCGCGAGCGGGCAACTCGTGGCCAATTCAATTGAAAGTGCACCAACCGAATTGGTCGCGTCACGAAGATCTGAAGAAGGCACGGCCGGGTGTGTATCAAATGCGAAAGGACGGCACGCGGCAACACGAAGTGCTGTGCTATGGCCATCCTCAGACAGTCGAAACTTACCTCGAAGGAATTCAAAACTTCCTCGACAAAAAGCAACCGTTGTACGCACCAATCGCCGACAAAGCGATCACGGTGTCGCCCTACGACGTCGAGCTGGCTTGCTATTGTGAGCACTGTCAAAAACTGTGGGACAACGACGCGGGACAATACGGCGGTGCGTCGCGAGTCATGGCAACGTTTGTTGACAAATTGGCGCGCGAAGTAAAGAAACGCTGGCCCAAGGAGGATTTCACGATTGTCTATCTGCCGTACCTCAATTACACGACGGCTCCGAAAGGGTTTCGCTTTCCTGGCAATGTCGAAGTGCAATTGGCCGGCATGCCGGGCATGGCGTCGTACAAAGAGCCCGCGATTCGCGATTTGGAACAAGCCAACATCGACCGCTGGATCGCGACGACTGGGCGGCCGATTCAGAACTGGCATTACAGCGCCTGGCCCGCGCACAAGACAAAAGCTGCGTTTCAGTACCCACACGTGCTGAAGGATTTTTACCAACGAAACCGCGGCAAAACGATCGGCTCGTTTATCAACGGGACGCATAACCACTGGCCTCGGCAGCACATCAGCATGTATTGCTGGCTGCGTGTTTTGTGGGACCCCGAATTCGATGTGGACGCCGCGATTGATGAATTCGCGCGGAGAATGTACGGCCCTTCGGCGGGCACGATGCGCAAGCTGCTGGCGTTGCAGATCGACGGTTGGGAAAAGAGCCGCTGGCCTGGCGAACGGTTTTCACCCAAAGGAATTTACGAGGCCAGCTTTCCACCCGAGAGAGTTGACCAGATGAAGTCGCTGTTGGCCAAAGGCCGTGCCGAAGCCAAAGGCGATCCGTTGGCAACTGCGCGAATCGAATACAGCGCCGCGTCCTTCGAAGAGTTCTTCAAAGAGTCGGCCACGATGTCGGGCGCGGGATTCAAACCGCTCGTGGCACAAAAAGTCGGCGAATCTCCCGCCATCGATGGCAAACTCGACGACGCACAATGGAAACGCGCCGCGGCCAATTCGTTCGTCCAAGCCACTGGAAAGGCGAAAGGGCAGCCTGCTATTTACGCCAGCAACGTGAAAGCTGTCTGGACATTCGACGGCATCACGTTCGGCTTTCATTTGCATGAACCTACGCCGCAACTTCTCGAAACCAGCAACGGCGGCCACGACAACGGCAACATGTGGTGGGACGACAACGTTGAGTTGTTTCTCGATGTGACGGGCAAAAGCGAAGGCGAGTTTTATCAGTTCATCGTCAACCCGGACATCAACATCTGGGACTCGAAGCAAAAGGACACGACGTGGGAGTGCAAGGGGTTCAAAGCGGCCGCCCATCGCGGCAAGGATTTCTGGAGCCTGGAAGTTTACCTGCCCTATTCGGCGTTTCCCGAAGCCGATAAACCCGGCTCCGGAACTGACACCAAGTGGACCGGCAACTTCACACGCCACCGCGTCGCCGACAAAGGCTTGAAGTCGACCAAACCACAACAAGAAGGCAGCGTCCGCGAGTATCAACGCATGAACACAACCGGCGCGACGACCAGCGACAACCTGGCCGACTTTACCGAGATTCAGTTCATCGAGTGATGGCAGAACAATGTAGGGCAGAATGAATTAAGAAAGGAATCTTCATCATTCTGCCCTACATGATTCTGTCAAATCTCCGAGCATCCTGCGCATCACATTCGAAAGAGGCAAGCAAACCAAAATGCGCGACATTCTTTCCGCGCAAGATCATCTACATGATGGAATAAGAGACGACTGCGGATCGGAACAGAAGGAAACCAAGGAAACAAAGCTTCGTTACCTTTGTTTGCTTCTGTTCAAAATCACCCGTCAAGTACAACTTTTGTACCAGCAGTTGCCTTCGATGCTTTCCTGAAAAAATATCAAGCGAAGTACGCATCGGCCCGCCAGTGCCTAGCCAAGGACCGCTACGTGCTGCTGACGTTCTACGACTTTCCGGCGGAGCCTTGGAAACACTTGCGGACGACCAACCCGATAGAATCGACGTTTGCCACGATCCGCCTGCGTCACCGCAAGACGCAAGGCAGCGGCAGCCGACAAACGTGCCTGGGGATGAGGTTCAAGCTCGCCCCATCCGCGCAGAAACGCTGACGAAGGTTAGAAGGACACCAGCACATCACACCCCTACTTCAAGGAAGGAAATTCATCGTCGGAATCATGCAGGACGCCGCCTAAAAACTTCATCGCTCAGAACACAACATTTGACAATGACTCCCGCAGGTTCGACAGTGCCACCAGCCGCCATTCGGCAACACCGATACATAGATTACTCACGGGAGCGAAGCTGATTCTGTAAATCGGCTGCCATCGCCTCTAGCGCCGACAAGTCCATTTGAGCAAGCACTTCACTGGATGACTCACCCATCCCAAGCAACTGCTGCAACAACCGAATCCTTCCGATCTGCTCACCTCTCGCCTCACCTTCCTCGCGGCCTTTCTGTTCGGCATGCATCAGCCGTGCCCGTTCGTCACGTTGAAACTTGAGGCGTGCTTCGTACAAAGCTCGTTCAGTTGGTGTCTTTGCAATCATCTCCAAGACTCCCATCGCTTCGGTAAACTCATGGTCAACCAGCCGATCCGCGAGTTGCTCGGCAGTGGACGTCGAGGCGAAACGCAAAAAGTATAACCATTCGTCAAACGGATCGCTGATATTCTCATTATCGTCGGGCGGGTCGTATTTTGGCAACTCGATCGTGTGGATTTGCAGGTCGTGGGTCAATGTTTCGCCGTGGCGGTCGTCTCGCAAGCGAAAATCCAGGTGCAAATCGGACGACCCGGGAAACATCACCGCGTCCAGAACGCAAATGCTGATCGCCGGTCGCAACGCCGGGTAGTCCTGCCCCTCGGTCAATTGTTCCACATACAGGCAGGCAGTATAGTAGGCCAGCCGCTGCTGAATCCCGACGGGCAGAGAAGTTTGCATCTCGACATTCAAACGGCGTCCCTGTTCGTCCGTTGCCAAGACATCCAGCACGGAAAGTATGTCTTCCTCAAAGTCCTTTTCCAAGAACGGATTGAGAATCGTCACCTCCGTAATCCGAGGCGACACGCCCAACACCGCATTGAGGAAGTGCACCGTGATTCGCGAATGTTCGGGGCTTCCCAACAACCGCTTGAAGGCAAAGTCGACGGTCGGATCAATACCAGTGGCCACCAGCGCTGTCCTGGCAGAGAAGACATGAAATGCGTCTGAAGACTGGCATTCTACAACGATCGATTCTCGGTGAGCAAACGGCTACCGTTGCCCTTGCGTGCGAAATCCATGCAATTCTGCAGGAAATCAGAAAGACGGAGGTTGCCTGTTCTTTTCGTCTCGTCTTTTCGCGCAAAGACACAGTTAGTCAGCGCCACCCCTTCTGGGTTCAACCGGAGCTACTCCAACTTGAACGAATCAAAAAACTCTTGGATATCTTGTTTGTTCTCGTCTCCCGGAGGCCCCATCCATAGTTTTTGATAGAGCATTTTGTCGGTGATAAAAAACTGTGCTCTCGCGGCGGTTGGCTGACCTCCAACAATGGCGTCGATGACAACAATCTCCACGCCCGGATGACCGAGAATCTGCAAATTTTTCTTTGAACCGAGCGTCCCTTGTAGTCCACCAACTGCGAGTTCGACTTTGCCTTCAAGCATCTCATCGACTTTGGTTTTCGATTGCGTAATCTGGCCGGGAAGACTTGTGTGGCCAGTCGAGTACAGACCGTTTGCGCCGAAGTTGGAGGTCGCAATTTTTGTTAGAAAACTTCCTGCGGGTGAGACGTGCGATCGGGTTTGTAAATCGGGGTGTTGCGGCATCATAACTCTGTAGCCGCCATCTGGCGATTCGTATTCGACCCACGAACTCATCGTCGAGCTGGAGTTATTATTTTCTGTTACCGGATCGTTGGCGTTTCCGTCTAACTTAATGACAAGCGCGACGACGATACCAATTATTGCCAACATTCCAACGCTGCCGCCCACGATGAGGCCAATCATCAAACCTTTGCCGCGCTTCTTGGACGCCGCGAATTGTTGACCCCAGCCGGATGCGCCATCAGATGGACTGTTCATCAGTGGATTGGATTGTGGATACGTCCCACTCAACGGCGCAGAACTAAATGATTGTTCGTCGAAACCGCCGATCCCTAGCAGGTCATTGGCTGGTTGTGTTGGGTGTGGGATTTGCAAAGGCGCCTGGCAACTCGGACATTTTACAACTCTACCTGCAAGTTGAAGCTGAGCGCTGAACGACTGACCACATTGGCATGTAACTGGGATAGGCATCAGATTTGCTAACCTACCAAGAGCACTGGTGACTGATTGTCGCACAGCATTCCTCCATTCGCAAGAGGCAGTCGAGACGAAAAGGACATGCATCGTTTACGGCGTTGGTGGCCATTTCTCGCATCCAAAGAGGAACTGAACTTTCGCCAAGACTCTCTGTCTGCGTATAATTCAAACATCAGTTTTCATGGAGCGCTTTCCGGTGACGAAGTTAGACTATCGCAATATTGAGAAGAATCCCAAAAGGTGTGGCGGGCGAGCTACTGTGGCGGGAACGCGAATTCGCGTTTGTACAATTTTGGCGTGTTACCGCCAGGGCATGACCGTTGAGGAGATCGTGCAGCAGTATTCCCATTTGCGCCCGGCCGATGTGCACGACGCTTTGGCCTATGCCTACGATCATGCCGAAGAGATCGAAGCGGACCTTGCGGATGACGACGAAGACGCTGTGCAAAAAAAATGGTCCGGCAGCAAGGAATAGTCCGTGGCGGCGATACGGTTCTTCACCGATGAAGATGTTTATCGTGCGATAGCTGAAAAACTGTGCGAAGCTGGCTACGACGCCGTTTCGACACCGGATGTGGATCGACTTGGCGAGCATGACGAGTCGCAGTTGCAGTGGGCCGCTCAAGAGGGACGGGCGTTGATCACGTTCAACGTGGCGGACTTTGCTCGGCTTCATCACCAGTGGATGGATGCGTCGCGACACCATGCAGGAATGATCGGTTCCAGGCAGCGTCCGATCGGTGATGTCATGCGGCGTTTGCTCAACTTGGTCAACACGCTTGAAGCAGATGAGATGCAAGATCGGTTGGAGTTTCTCAGCAATTGGTGAATGGCGCGTCCAGGTAGTTTGCTTAGTCACTCAACGATTTCTAGGGCTTGGTTGATGTGCCGTCGAGCCGTCGTAGGTTGCCCCACTTCAGATCAAACGGCGGGTCGTCTTCGATGGGGAACTTGGCGGCCAGTTTTTCGTCGAGGTCGATGCCTAATCCCGGCATGTCGTTGGCCCAGTAGTAGCCGTCGCGTAGTTCCGGGCAGCCGGGAAACACTGCTTGTTCGTTCTCGGTGAAGTTGCGGGCTTCTTGAATGCCAAAGTTCGGTGTGGCCAGGTCGAGGTGCACGTTGGCCGCGTGTCCGACTGGTGAAACGTCCCCGGGACCATGCCAGGCGGTTCGCACGGCAAAGAACTCGCACATGGCAGCCATTTTGCGTGCAGCCGTCAAACCGCCGATCTGCGAAATGTGCACGCGGATGAAATCGATCAGGCGGTCTTTGACCAGGCCCGTCCATTCGTGTGGACTGTTAAACAACTCGCCCATGGCAATCGGCGTACTCGCCTGTTGCCGCAAGTGTTTGAAATAGCCGATGTCTTCGGGACTGAACGGGTCTTCGAGGAAGAACAGTCGATACGGCTCCAGGTCCTTGGCCAGTTGAATGGCCAGGATCGGTGGCACGCGTTCGTGCACATCGTGTAACAGTTCCACTTCTTTGCCGACGGTGGTTCTGAGGTGTTCGAAAAGTTTCGGCACGGCTCGGACATACGGCCGCGGTTCCCACACGCGCGTGCGACGGTTTTCGGGAATCGACTCGTCGTCGCCTGTCTTGCCGCGTGCTCCATAAGTGGCCAGGCCTTCGACGGCAACTTGGGCGCGGACGTGACGTTGACCCTGCTCGATGTACTTGCGGACCTCGTCCTCGACTTCCTTGAATGAACTGCCGTTTGCGTGGCGATAGGTATCGACTGCTTTGCGACATTTGCCGCCGAACAATTCGTACAGCGGCAAGCCGGCTCGTTTGCCGAGGATGTCCCACAACGCCTGGTCCACGCCACTCATCGCGTTGTACAACACTGGGCCGTTCCGCCAATAAGAACTGACGAACGACGATTGCCAGGTGTCTTCGATCTTGCTCGGATCCTTGCCAATCAGAAACGGCCGTAGGTAACGATCGACGGCGGTTTCGACGACGCGGGCTCGTTGTGTGAACGTCGCACATCCCAAACCATACAGTCCCGGTTCGCTGGTCATCACCTTGACGACCACCAGCCGAATGCCCGCCGGCGCGGTGAGAATGGTCTTGACATCCGTGACTTTCAGCGGAGCCAATTTCTTCGCTTGGGCCGCTTGCGCACATGACGTAATCAAGTCAGGAAACATGGCAGAGAGTGCCGAACCTCCCGCAGCCATCGTACATCCGGTCAACCAATTTCGTCGATTCATGATCCTTGCCTTTCCTGCAACGTCGAGGGGAATGTTCAAACGACTGACCACCGACTATTCTGGTCTGGAAACTCGGTAAAATCCAACGGTGGCTGCGATGCAAAAGTTTTTGGAGACCTTTTTCCTTCTATGTCTGGCGTTTTCGTTGACCGGCTGTGGAGAGCCAACGAAAAACGTGACGATTATCTGCCCGTGGGCTCCCGGCGGCGGGACCGATCGGTTGTCGCGGTTCTGGGCCGCGGCGTTGGAAAAGGAATTCGGCAAGCCGTTTGTTGTCGTGAACAAGACCGGCGGCAGCGGCGCGGTGGGGCACAAAGCCGGTTCGTCCGCAAGACCGGACGGAAACACCATTACGATGATCACCGTCGAACTGAGCACGATGCACCACATGGGCATCCCCGGCGGAACGCATGAAGACTTCAAGGCCGTTCTGCAAATGAACGCCGATGCGGCGGCGATCATGGTTCGCAAAGATGCGCCGTGGCAGTCGCTCGCGGAGTTGCTGGATCACATCAAGGCAAATCCGGGCAAAGTGAAGATGTCCGGCACGGCGACCGGAGGCGTCTGGGATTTGGCACGAGCTGGCCTGTTAAGCAAAGTGGACTTGCCGGTCGATTCGGTCGTGTGGGTTCCCGCCAAAGGTGCCGGGCCGTCGTTGGTCGAACTTTTGGGCGGTCACATCGACGCCGTTTGCTGTAGCGTTCCCGAAGCCGCCACGCAAATTGAAGCTGGCGAGTTGCGCGCGTTGGCCGTGATGTCCGAAGAACCGCTGGCCGAGTTTCCGGACATTCCGATCGTCAAGCCGGACATCGATTGGGTCGCCGTCGGCTGGCGGGGACTTGCCGTTCCAAAAGACACGCCGGACGAAATCGTCGACCAGATCGCGGCCAAGTGCCGAAAGATCGCCGAGTCTGCCGAGTTCAAAGACTTCATGAAGAAAAACGGTTTTTCCATCGTCATTCGCGAGCGAGAAGAGTTCGCAAAGTTTCTCGCCGAACAAGACAAACAGTGGAAACCGGTTGTCGAAGCGGCCGGGTACGCACAACAGTGAAACCAATCGACGAACACTCAGGCAACTTGTCACTGGCATTGGCACTGCTGTTGGTCCCGTTGTTCTTTCTCATTTTCGCTTTTGAAATTCGTCAAACGGCGGTGACGCAAGAGGGCAACATCGGGCCACGCGTTCTTCCCATTGTGCTGTGCATTTGCCTGTTGCTGGGCGGCATCGTGGAACTCGTGAAGTGGTCCTGGCACGCGGATGCCCGGACATTTAACCTTGCCTCGTCGATTATTGCCATCGCGATGTTCATCGCGGCGATTTCTGTCGTTGGATTTACCGTCAGCGCGTGGATCTTCGCCGTGGCCTTTATGCTTCGCCTGAAAACACGGTTGTGGATGGCCGTCGTCTCCGCGACGGTGCTTGTGTTGTGCACGAAATTCTTGTTTTATCACCTGTTCAAAGTTCAACTACCTGGCGGACACTTCGAATTGCCAATTTAGGAGAGCAACATGATTCGAGGCGTTCACACGATGTTCTATTCGTCCGAGCCGGAAGCGTTGCGGGCCTTCTTGCGCGACAAACTTGGGTTCACATCATTTACCGACACGGGGGATGGCTGGCTGATTTTCGACCTGCCCGAAGCCGACATGGGCGTGCATCCGACGGACAACGCAAGTTCGCCGCCGGGCACTCACGCCATCTCCTTCTATTGCGACGACATCGAAGCCACCGTCGCCGAGTTAAAGCAACGCGACGTCGAGTTTACGGCAGAAATTGAGGACTACGGATTCGGTCTGGTCACCTATCTCAAAATGCCCGGCGAGGTCGTCGTGCAGTTGTATCAGCCGCATTACAGCAAGGGATAGAAGCTACAATTCTTTTCCGTTGTACTTGAGAAATCGTCCCGGAAATCGATCGTCGTTTACGGAAACGACTTCGCCACCTTCGATGATTGGTTGACCGTTTACCAAAACATGTTCGATACCAGACGTGAACTGATGTGGAGTTGAGTAAGTTGCATGATCACCGACTGTCGTTGGATCGAACACCACCACATCGGCAAAATTGTCCTGCTGGATGGCTCCGCGATTCTGTAATCCAAATCTTCCGGCCGTTTTTCCGGTTTGTTTGTGGACGGCGTCCTCCAATGAGAATAGATTCCAATCTCGCACACTGGGTCCAAGCAGCCGTCCGCTTGATCCGTAGACGCGCGGATGCACCGTCGAGTCGGGGAAGTAGATCCCGTCGCTGCCCATCATGTACAAATCGTGCTGAAGAAACGGCCGAATCAAGAGGTCGTCGCCTTCGTCCATGACGCAGAGCACGGCGAGTTGTTCGTCGATTAGCAACTGGCACAAGGCGTCCGCTGGTTCCAGCCCCGTTTCGCTGATGAAAGCGCTCAGTGTTTTGCCGACGCGTTGTGCATTCTTGTCGCTGCCAACCCAGGCGAGAATCACGTGATCCAGGTCGAGTCGATAGGCGTCCAGTCCTTCGGCAAAACGATGACGAATCTCGGGGTCGTTCAACTTCTCCCATGCGGAAAGCGGGCCATCGACCCAAACATCATAGGGCAACAGGTAGCTGAGCATCGTCGAACCGGGTTGATACGGATAGACGTCGAAGGAAAAATCCACTTCGTGCCGCGCGACGTTGTCGATGTAGCTCAACACTTCTTCGATTTGCGATGTAGTTTGTGCCTTGAGATGTGAAATGTGAACGGACACGCCGGCGCGACGACCGATCTCGACGGCTTCCTTTAATGCCGGCAGTAACGTCTTCTTGTACCGTGCGTGCGTGACGTACAGTCCGTTGAACTCCGCCATCGCCGTACAAGCCTCGGCCAATTCGTCAGTCGTCGAAAAGCATTGCACGATGTAATCAAGCCCCGTCGACAGGCCCACCGCGCCCGCTTCCATGCCACGGCGGATTTCGAGTTGAATTTGCCGCATTTGATAATCGTCCACCGCGTGCCGTCCCCAGCCGCAGACCATCGACCGGAGATTGGCATACGGAATGTGCGTCATCACGTTCTGCACGTTGCAGCCGTCGATTGCCGACATGAATTCTTCCAGCGTTTGCCAGCCTTGATATTCGTCCGGCTCCAGCGCGTTTAAGGCTCGCAGATAAAACACCCATTGGTCGGCCGTGAACTGGTTGACTGGTGCATAGGAAATGCCGTCGGCCGCCAGCACTTCGGTGGTGAAACCTTGTTTTGTTTTGGCTTCCAAGTGCGAACGCTTGATCATCCACCCGTCGCTGTGGTTGTGGACGTCGATGAACCCGGGTGCCACAATCCGCTGGGACGCATCGATGCGATGCCGAGCTTCTGCGTCGCCAAGGTCCCCGACGGCCCCAATGCGATCGCCGTGGATGCCAACATCGGCCCGAAAACGCGGCGCACGCGTGCCATCTATCACCTCACCGCCAACAATCAAATAATCGAACAACGCAGGCTCCTTCATAGTAGAACAAGCGTCGCCGCTTGTTGTTCAGCAACGAGTTTTGGCAAGCAAGGAAGCTTACCCTACGTTATCAATCAGAGAAGCCATCGTATCGTAAACCACCGGAACACTCTACGCAGCGTGCGTGCGAATCGCATCGGTTGCTTTTTCCAGAAGTTGGCCAACCGTGCATTGCGGGTCATGGCGTGCAAACCATTCGTTGGAGAATTCGTCAGCCGACCGATGGTAGTGCTCGAAATGGTCGACGATCTCGCGAAGCAATTCGGGCACTTGCCCTGGATTTGCCGCGATCAAACCGACCTTGCCCAGCGGCAGGTGTCCCGTCGGTTGATCGCTCGCGTCAATGAAATTCAGGGTTGCTTTGGCCACCTGAATCGCATCGGTTCCGTAAGGATTTTGCCAACGAATCTTCAGCGAATGACACGCATGATGCAAGTGGATTAGGGAATGCATGCGATCGTTGTTGCATCGAGGACCGCAAATCGTCGTGTCGCTTTGAAGTTGTTTGCCAGTGTCGCCAAATTGGTCGACGGTCAGTTCGATGTGCCGACGATTGTCCGTCTCCAGGCTGATGATGCAATCGGTCGTGGAGGGCGGGACGTTGTTGCACGGCGCGATATCTGCCGAGGTCTGGCCGTCGATCAAGACTTCAAGATGTTGGTAAATTGGCTCAGAGATTTGTTCCGCCAGCCAACAGCCCGCTGGCACAACGACCGGCACGCCCGCCGTCAACATTTCGCCCAACACTCCGGCACGACGGAAATAGTATCGCTGGCGGTCGTACATCAACACACCGACGTCGGCAGTGCGAATCAGTTCGACGTAGTCGTCGAGTTCCAACGGGTGTTGAACTTGAACGACGCCGGGATGCCCGGACTCGCAGTCGCGAGCTTGAACGACAAGCATCGCGCGTTGTTGATCAAATAGATCTGCTGAAATGCGGTCGGCCAGATCGTTGACGATCCGACTGCCTTTTTCTTCGCGCGGCACACCAGCCAAGGTAATTCGCAACGGCCCTTCGGCGCGACGGCCTTGCTCCGAGGACTTGAATCGCGGATTGACCGGATAAGCCAGCGGCTCAAACAGCGCAACGCCGAGTCGATTGTATTGCCGCGCGAGGGGTGCTGAACTCGTGTAAAAGTGCAAGTGATGGTCGCTAGTTTGCGAAACAGCCGTCGTGAAGAAACGGCGCATGCGATCGAGTTGCTGTCGTTGAGCATCCGCAAATTCGAAACCGTGGTACAGGCTGAAATGAAACTGAACGTGCCAGTGGACTTGTCTTGTCGAGGGCTCGCTATTCAAGAATCGGGCGAGGCCCAACAGTTCAATCTCCGACAATGTGGGTACAAAAACATGATCGCCACTGTTTAAGCCGATCGATTCAAACAGTCGTTCAACATCTTTGGCGAAGCGCTGGATTCTGCGTCGACGCCCCTTTTCGGGATTAGCCCTCTTACGGCCATCGATCCACTGGGAAAAGAACAGTTTCAACTTGTCAAGCCAACAGAGATCGCCCCGCAGCTCGACCTTGGCTTTTATCTCGTCGGTCTGCAGATCGCGGATGCCGGCCAATTCGGTATAGCGGTTGTATGTGTGATAGCGAAACGTCCGCAGCACGCGGCACGCGTCAGGCAACGCATCGCGGCGATCGAAATGGTGATTCGTCGCTAGCACGACTTCGTAGCCAAGCTGCTCAGCGGCGCACACGGTGTGATAGTCGTAATCAAAATGGTGCCCGCCGACTGAATCCAACGAGGGATCGAGAATGGTAAACTTCGCCATGACTTGTGTGACTTGTAAGTTGCGACATCCGAAGTTTTCTTAAACTTCGGATGTCTCGTCTGGAGGTCAAACTTCCGAAGTCTAAGAAGACTTCGGAAGTTGAGCGGCATTTATACCCAACGCTGGCAACTGCACTCAAGGTCGATTCAACTTGCTGCTATCACCCGAATTTGGTACATCCTCGGCCTGCACAATCCTGAAAGGAGTCCGCCATGGGCTTGGGCAAGGTCGTTCGCAAATTGGCCAACGCGGTGTTGCACCCGTTGCATTTGGAAGTCGTCCGGCAACCGCACTTTAAGCACGCCCGCTTCAACATGGGCGACGCGTTGTGGCGCGCGGCGGAGCACGGCATCGAGGTCGGAACGATCATCGACGTGGGCGCGTCGGACGGCAAATGGACAAAGTTGGCGATGCGACGTTTTCCTGGCGCGAACGCACTCGCATTCGAACCACTCGAAGAACGATGCGGGTCACTCGAAACCTTGAAGCAGCGATTTAGCGGATTCGACTACGTCTCGGCAGTCGCTGGCGATGAGGTGGGTGAAACCGGATTCTATGTGGCGGACAATCTCGATGGCAGCGGCATTGGCAGCGAATCGGACAAGCATTCGCGGCGCGTGCCAATGACGACGATCGACCACGAAGTTGCTAGTCGGGGACTCGACGGACCGTTTCTGATCAAGTTAGACACCCACGGCCACGAAGTGCCCATCCTCGACGGCGCGC
>CAYFJO010000146.1:0-23540 GCA_964343305.1 uncultured Pirellulaceae bacterium
GATTCGCCAAAGGTAAACAGCGAATAGCGGACGGGCCGCTCAATACGCACAGAGTCCCACAGATCGCGAAATCGTTTTTCTTCGTCAAAGTCGTCTAAGAACATACAACGTCACCTTGGCGTGACGGAACTAATCCGCCACAAAACTCATGTGGAGCGCGAAATGATGCAAATGCAGCGTTTCCCATTCCTCGGCCGTCAGGGCGCCAAAGGCCGGATGGGGCGAGCGTTTTGTTTCCGTGGAGTATCGCGCGACGGCGCGGCGCAAATGCTCGAGACCGTCTTCGGTCGACGTTTCGCCCGGAACCATTTCATCGGCCGATTTGCCTTTGAGCTGATATCCTGAAGGCAGACCGTCGCGCAACAACCGCTTTTTCAAAAACAACCAAGCGACGATACGAATGTGAATCGGAGATTTCGTTTCAAATCCATCGATCGATTTATCGACCGTCCGCGCGAGATGCTCGAAGATCTGGCCTAGCGACCATTGTCCGGTGGTGGGCGATTGTTGGGCGGCACGCTGCTCGGCATCCGCGAGCGCCTCTTCAAGCGATTTGTATTGAACCGAGCGACGTTCGGTCGTGGTCGTCATTTATTTATCCTCAAACGCAACACGGCTTACTCCTCGCGCACCGGGTTCGTGAGAGAACCAATGTTTTCAATTTCAATCGTGATGGAATCCCCGTCTTTGAGCAACACGGGCGGCTTTCGCGCGAAACCGACGCCTTGCGGTGTCCCGGTGAGGATCACTGTGCCGGGGGCGAGCATGGAACTTCCGCTGAGAAACTCAATCAACGTCGGCACATCGAAAATCATGTCGCTGGTCGTCCAATCCTGCAACGTTTCTCCGTTCAAGATCGTTTTGATTTTCAAATCATTCGGATTGGGAATCTCGTCGCGTGTGACTAAACAAGGCCCCAGCGGACAAAACGTGTCGAAGGTCTTGCCGCGGCACCACTGACTGCCGCCCATCTTGATTTGCCAGTCTCGCGCGCTTACGTCATTCGCACACGTATACCCAAGCACGTAGTCCAACGCCTCGTCGCGCGAGACGTTTTTGCACGGCTTACCAATCACGACCGCCAACTCGCACTCAAAATCGACTTCTTCGCTTTTCAAATGCGTGGGCAGCAAAATCGGATCGTCGGGGTTTTGAACGGCGCTGGGCATCTTCATGAACAGGATCGGATATTCCGGAATTGCCGCACCGCTCTCTTCGGCGTGTTGGCGGTAATTCAAACCGATGCACATCACGGCCGCCGGCGCGATCGGCGCAAGCACTTTCTGCACATCGACCGGGTCGCCGGAATCTCGAAACTCTCCAAACAGATCGCCGTCCAGGCGTGTCACCTTGCCGTCATGCTGACAACCAAACTGAATCTGCTTGTCGCTGTCCAAGAATCGAATGATTTTCATTTAGTGACTCAGCGGTCTTTGTTCTACCACTTCTCCGTTTGCTGTTTCCCCGCGTCGCATTTCTGTAGAACGGTTTTTCAAATCGTCCCGGACGGATTGGAAATCCGTCCTACGGTTTGGTTGCGGCCAACAGTCGCGGCGTTAAACGATCTTTAGTCAGGAAGAATGAGTTTTGATTTACTTTCGCTCGAGCCGGCGTCGGGCGATCCGCCCGGCAACAGGATTCCGCCACCTGACACTTCCTCCTGTCCCGCGCCAACCAGACTCGATTCATCTTCGGGCGGCAGACTGGCTGGCTGGCCATCCGGTGTGATCAAACCAAAACGCATGAGAACTTGCATCAAAGCCTGGCTTACTCCTGGCTCCTCCATGTGTCTCATCTGAATTTGTTCGACCAGACCTTGGCACTCGTCCGCGATGCCGCGTTCCAAACGCAACGACAGTTCGGCAATCAACCATTGAGCGGGCGAACGGCCTCCGGCCACGGCCAAATCACGTGCTTTGGCAATGTATCCAATAGCTTCGCCAAAACCAGCGGTCAATCGCGACAGGATCTCGTATGCCTCCACCTTGTCGACCTTGTCGTCCAGGCTGTCTCGCTGAATGACTTCGCGCGTGAGCCGTTGCATCGCCGTCATGGCCCCCAGTCTGCCGGCACGAGCATAACACGACGCCAGATGCTCGTCGGACAACGACGCCGGATTCACGCGAGACAAACGGACCAGCGGAATATCATTCACCCAGCCGTCGATCGTTTCGATGTCGTCGTTGGTGGGCAAGTCAAGCTTGCGGCGCAATTCGTTGTGGTCAACCGCGTGTTTGCCTTGCCCCTGAGCACCAAGTTCGAGCAGCAGAATCGCCGCCAGCAGACGGACACGAAACGCTTCATCGGAGCTGACGTCACAAGGCTTTTTGCCGTTCAAGACACTCAGCGGCAACTCTGGCCATCTGGACAGCGTAACGTCGCGCGATTGTTCCTCGATTAGTTTGCGGCGATGTTGGGGTGGCGTGTCGTCGGGAAAACGCCAGTGCCACGTCAAAGCGGCGGTAATCATGCCGATTTGTTCGTTCACTTCCTCGCTTTCGGGATCGGCCACCCACTCTCCCAACAGGTCGATGAGTTTTGATTTCTTGGCGTCAAATTGATCGTCCTTGTCAACGATAAACTCCAGACGCGCATCCCGATCAGTTTGTTTGCCGAACAAGTACATCTCGGCGAGCACCAGCGGCACGTCTTCTCGCTGGATGTCCTCGCCGCTGGCGGGAAGAGGGCGGTCGAGCAGCCAATAGACACCCTTGGGCGGCGGGTTGTCATCATCGCCCATCTCTCGCGGATCGACCGGCAAACGAGTGACCCGGCTGTCCGACGCCAAGACTTCAAGAGCCTTCTCCGAATCCGTCACGGGAAAAGTGATGTTCAAAACATCGATCGTTTCTTTGCTGGTCTCAGGATCGAGCATCTGGGCCAACGCTTCGGCTTCCACTGCATCGTCCAACGCGAGGCCGTCCGCTTTCGCATATCGCCGCCATGCAGCGATCGTTTTGTCGTTCTCGCCAAGCCAACTACGCAATATCGCAATGTTTCGCAAAATTGCCTGCTGTCCGTTTTGTTGCTGAGAAAGCGCCTCCAATCGTTCGACACCAGCCAACCAGGCACCGCGATTGGCCAGCTTCATGGCTTCCTCGAAAGATCCGCTCCACGATACACCGGCGGGACACTCCGCGAATCGCATGTCCTGTTTCAAAAGTAAGGGGATTTCTGGAGACCCGTGCAGTCGCATGAGCTGTTGCATGGGGCGCGGGTCGTCGGGCATCAAAGTTGCCTGAAGCAGCAAGTGACTGCGAGCCGCCAAGATGTCCCCGGCCATCAGCAGCGCCTGTCCAATGGCTCCAATCACCTCGAAAACCGCCATGGGCATGGTCTCGTCGATCACTTCGATGGCGCGTTGCAATCCGATCACGGCCTTGCCCAGATGACCTTCCGATGCCTCGAGCAATGCCGATTGCGCGAGAGCCACCGGGTTCTCTGGATTCTTGACAACGAAAGTACCAACAGCCGCTTTGGCCTCTTCGAACTCACCCAACTGCATCAGCACATCCGATTTCATTGCCAACAAGCAAGCTCGCTCGGGGTTCTTCGCCAACAACCGATTGAGTTCACCGAGGGCAGCGCCACGTTGCTCGCCTTCCATCATCTTGGTGACTTTGTCCAATTCGTGGACGATATCCTTGCAGCCACAGAATTTGACCTTTTTATTACTGCCTCCGGGGCATCGAGAATAGGTGTCGATTGCCATCTGCAATTTTCCTTTTGATAAGCATCCTGAAGCGGTGCATCCTATCAAACTGCCACCAAACATGCGAGACGCTGCATTCGAGGGTGGTGTCCCAATTTTGAGTTGTAGACTTCCGAAGTTTCGGAAAACTCCGGAAGTCTGTTTCGGGCCAACACAGTAATACGACACTACCCATCCGAGAGAAGGTCCCATCTACACGAAGGAACTCATTAAACACGTCGTGGATTCTTCGGCATATCGATCCCACTTCGGTTCTGTACGAGTCGCTGCGTCGGTATCATGTAGAGCTGGAAGAATGCAAACGCTGAGACAACTGGTTCGCGCACAACTCGTTCACGGCATAAAGAAACGGCATTGAAAGCCGGGTGCGGAAAAGGGGTCAGGTCGACCTGACCCCTTTGTTCCTCCCGTGCTCGTCCCAACTACGAATGGGAAGATCATTTGCAGGAGGACATCCTCGACGGGCGGCGGCAAACGACCTGCTTTCGTCACGAGCCGGGACGCTGCTCACCGAGTTTGGCATCGAGCGAATTCATGCTCTGATCACGCGCTTTGAACTCTGGGACAAGCTCTTCGACGACTGGACCGATCAGGAGTGGATCCACCCCGAAAGCCTCTCGGCCCTGTGGAACTTGCGAACCAGCCAAGTCCTCTGGACCACCGGAGCCACCGCCGTCGACGACATGCATGTAGGAAGACCTATTTCGGTGTTCTTCGGGTTTACGGATTGAATAAGGAAAACAGGAAGGATTCTTGTCATAATTCCTTTATTCCTGTTTTCCTTATTCAAACATCAACTTGAAAGACTCGTCCAATGCGTTGTTCTTTTCGTCTCGTTGTTGCTGGATTCTATGTGCCGATGCTCTTGCTGGCGTTCGATTCGTGGCTTGGTGCTGAGCCGGCGCGGCGCGTTTGCCGTGAATTGCGTAGTTTCAAAATCTCAGAAGCGCATCAAGGTGTTGCGGTTGATGTCGCACATTTTTACGCCGTGACCAATCGGGCGATCGGCAAGTATGACAAGCGGACGGGAAAAGAAGTTGCTCAGTGGAAGGCACACGATGACTCACCATTGCGTCACCTGAACAGCGGGGTCGTGTTCGAAGGAAAATTGTACTGTGCCCATTCAAATTGGCCCGCTCAGCCGCTGAAGAACTCCATTGAGATCTGGGACGCCGAAACACTCAAACATGTTGGGCAAAAGGCATTTGGACGCCAGGCAAGTGCCGTCACTTGGGTGGATCGGCGCGACGATCATTGGTGGGTCGTGTTCGCACGCTACGGGTCGAAGCAAGTTGTGGCCGGCACAACATTGACCAAATTCGACGATCGATGGAAGCCGGTTGCATCGTGGCGTT
Source organism: uncultured Pirellulaceae bacterium (assembly GCA_964343305.1). GTDB lineage: Bacteria > Planctomycetota > Planctomycetia > Pirellulales > Pirellulaceae > CAYFJO01. The sequence goes on from CAYFJO010000146.1 coordinate 5,068, forward strand.
TTCCGGCGAAAGTCATCGACCGGTTTGTGCCCAACAGTTGTTCCGGCGGAGCTTTTGGACCGGACGGACTGATCTATGCCACCGGGCATGATCGCGCGAAGATGTATGCACTGCGAATTCCGAACAACGGCGAGACGCTCGAATTGGTGGACATCGTGCCGATGAACATCGCTGGCCAAGGGATCGCGTGGGATCGAACGGATTTGGGCATCGTCTACGGGATTCGCCGCAAAACGAAAGAAGTGGTCGTCTCGCGAATCTCTCACACGCAAGAATTTGACGCGCTGAAGGCGAGTGTGACTTGGCAGCGCGATCCGAACAATCCCGTACTTCCGCCGAGCAAATCGGAATTTGATTCGACGCGATGTATGAACCCGTGGGTGTTGCGTCGCGGTGATGATTACCATCTGTATTACTCAGGCGGCGATGCAAAGGGTGAGCAAAGAATCTGTCTTGCCACGGCGTCCGTCAGCGATGTCACTTCATGGAAACGCACCGGCCCGTTGTTCGACACCGGCAAGGCTGGCACTTTCGATGCGAGCTGGTGTGTGTTGCCTCACGTCGTTCAAATGGCTGACGATCGTTGGCATCTCTATTACACTGGCAACGCGGGGCGAGGCAGTGGACTTTCGGCATTTCCGGGGGTCGGGCTCGCGACAAGTAGCGACGGCAAAACGTGGTCGCGGTTTGGTAACAAGCCCGTCCTTCCAACAAGTGGTCAACACGGGAACGGCGACGCCATTGGCATTGCGGGTGGTTCCGTGTTGAAGGTGAACGTTGACGGCGGCAAAACGGAGTGGCGATTTTATTACACGGGTGCACCGACGATCGGCCGGCCGCTGCCGCTCAATCAACAAAAGACGATTTGCCTCGCCGTGTCTCAGGACGGAATCAAGTGGCAAAAACGCGGGGCGATCATGTACCGCGATCCGAATCGCGACTACGAAGACATCGGCGTCGCAGGGCCGGTCGTGCATCAAAACGCGGACGGCAGCTTTCGCATGTGGTACTCGGCGATTGGCACATGCTGGGGCTACTATTCAATTTGCTACGCTGAATCCGCCGACGGTATTCACTGGCGACGAGGCCCCAAGAGTGGCGACAATTTGCAGCTCACTCCTCAAGGCGATGCTTGGGAACAGCAGATGGTCGAGTATCCGACGGTCATTCAAGAAGGCGATCGGTTGCGGCTTTTTTATTGCGGAAATGGTTACGGTAAGACGGGGATAGGCACGGCTGTGAGCGTTGCCAATTGATCATTACTGACAGAAAGATGAGACGACAGAAAGATTCTCTCATGTTTCTGTCAGAACTAGCGGCGCTATCATGTTCATTCCCCTTCAATGTTCGCCTGCAGCGGTTGTTCAACAATTGCGCTTGCCGCGCTGAGACTGCCGTCGAAATGGAACAACAAAGTCGTGTGTTTGTCCAATTCAAACGGTTTGTCGGGTGGTTCAAAGCGTGCGGGGTTGAAAGTCTGTTGGCCACCGAGTTCAACGGACAGCTTTGCATACCGCGGCACGTTCGAAACTCGAATCTCGTCGATCGCGAACGGCGCATCGGGCGACGTCTCACAAACGAACTGCTTCAGCCAGTCCCGTCTAGCAAACGTTCGCGGTTTCTGACTGTAGCCTTCCCACCACGTGCTGCGATAATTCTGTTGGTCGTGACCGTTGACGTAGATGTGGACGGCTTGCCGACTCGGATCTCGTTTCAAGGGTCGCCATTCAACCGCCACATGTGCCCACTCATTCAAAGGCAATTTCCACGGCGACCACGCTTGCAGCAAACCGTTCGAAAAAAAGGTAACAGGCTTGACGGAAACGAGCCGATCGTCCCATTGCTTTTTGATCCAGAATTCGATCGTTCCCTGCTTCTCGTCAAACAGCCGCTTTGTTTGGCCGTCGATCTCCACGTGATCGGGCAAGACGAACGTGCGCTGGGCGGAAACTTGAACTGCCTTTCCAAAACGGCCATTTATGAAACCGGACGTTTGATCGACTTTCGGCAAATCGGGAAACGCCGACAGAGTTTGTTTGCGCGACGGGATCAAGGCTTCCGCCGTCGATTGAAATGCAACCCAGCATAGCTCCTCTGGAAGATCAACAATTCGAAACCACGCCTTTCGGGGGCCGTTGTTTCGAATTGCAACTGCCGTGCCTTGCTCGATCGATGAAACAGTGATCGACACTCGGTCCGCCGACTCCAATTGAATGTCGTTAGCAGCTAACTTGGCACGGAGAAAACACTGTTCGCCGCCTTCGAGCGCAATCGGACGCGCCGCGTTGACCAGTGGAGCAGGACCACTCAACATGGCCAACTCCAATTTGGGTGCCAGCACATAATTGCCAGCCGGAGCGTCGGACGGCAATTTCAACTCGTGAAGAAAAACTTCAAAGTCTGCTGTATTGCGATCGAACGGCTGAATGTCGGACGCGTATTGCTTCGTTTTGATCTTCAAATCTCGAACTCGGTCGCCGTTTGGGCCGATGACGTGCAACGATCGGTCAAAACCCCATAGCGTTGCTTCGAGCATTTTCCCTGGTTGCTTTTCAAACGCAATGGGAACCGTTTGTGGCATCATGTGAGCCGCTTGAGGAACTGCGACGTTGTTGCGTTTGGCTTCGTCCAATGCCCAAATCAATCGGGGCACGGCAGTGAAACACTGTATCGGCGCGTACGGATTGTACAAACGCCGGCCGAGATCTTCGGGACGATCGAGAGGCCGCGAGTTGGGAAACAGGTGTTCCAACTCAAGCAACGCCGGTCGCAAGTGGCGCCGGTCGCGAGTGTAGTAGTATGCATAGCCGATCTGGACGTTCGAATATCGCCCGACATCTTCGCGAAACGGATCGGCGGCGTAGCAGGCGTCGAAGTACTTCTGAAAAACTTCCTTCATGCGCGGATCGCCCGTGGCTCGCGCGTATTTCCATAACGCTGGCACCCAGAAATGACACAGCAGCGGTGCTTCGGCATGGTTCGGCAAACCGTTTTCCTGCGTTCGCCAAACTCCGATGCGATGTTCCGGATCGAGATAAGCATCGGCACACTCTTTCAACACCTGGCCGATCGTCGGATCGTTAGTGTGCTCGTAGAGTGTTGCGAGATTGAAGAACTGCGTCATTTGATGTCGCAAACCCGAAGTGAACGGCGAGTAGTCGCGAATCATCTCGGCCCAGGTCTTCGTTGGTTCGCCCTTCGTCGTCGGTACGTACCAGGGTTGCTCACGAAACCACGACTTCAGGTCATCGGACGCACTGGTCTTGCCGGCAAGGTCACGCCAATAATCGCGCCAATAATTCAACACGTCGTTGTAACGCTCATCGCTCGTTAAGTAGTAGGCCAGCGTTGTTGTTTCCAGCGTTCGATGATAGCTCGCCCAAAACTGCGAACCGCCGCGCAACCACGCTTCGGCCGAATCGCGTTGGCGCACGTAGAACAATGCTGTGTCGATGGACCAATCGCCGGGTCGCATTTGTAAAGTCTGCGGCTTCCGAAAACCACCGCGCCACTCGCATTCGTATGCGAGCGGCACGTGTGTCGTGGCGATGTCGACCCAGTGATTCTCCGACGTCATCGCCCAGTCGTAAAACTTGCGTTCGCCACTGCGCACATAGTTCCACCAAAGTTGCGTTTCCTTTTGATACGTGTGGTATTCGAAACGCCGCGGGTCAGCGTAATGCCGCTCGGTCGCCTTGTCCCACTGGTAGCTGTAATGAGGACCGCTGCCGAAAACCCACCAGCCGTAGTCGCCGAAATCATCTTGAGCTTTGCGGCCCAAATCAAAGAGCCGGTCGACAATCGCTTCGTATTTCGAATCGTTCGGGCGTGCTGCAAGTGGACCAAATACATCGGTTGAACAGTTCCACTCGCCCGTGGCCAAAGCGATCGGTTGTTTGGCGACCAACTTGCCATATTCCTGGCCATCTTTCGCGTCGGCTGGTGAAGCGACGTGAAAGTAAAACTCGTGATGCTTGTTGATGCCTTTGCCGTCGACATCGCCGTCGTTGAGTGCTTTGTGGCCGGCAAAGTAGAAGAAATTGGAAATCGGACTCAGCGTCCCGCGCACGCCTTTCCAATCAAGAATGTACTCGCTGCCTTTTTCACCGAAGAATCTTCGTACGCCCTTGGTACCAAAATCCAACGGGTCGCTGTGTGGGCTCCAGAGATGCAAGACCAATTGGTCGCCGGTCACTTCCCATTCTTTGGGAAACTGTTGCCACATCCAGCGAAGCGATCCCGTCACAGCGGCACGGTCGTCAACAACTTGCACCCACTCGCCGACATGATCGGAGCGGTGCAGTTCGCGCTCGCCGCTGGATGTTGTTTCCAGGACCGCACCTTGACAGTCGGGATTGCCAAAATGGCGATAGGTGTTTTGAAGGGACGAAATCGATTCCGTGTCGGTGTTCCACTTTGTTGTCAAAATCTGGTTGCCCGCATCGCCAGATTGATCGACGGAAACTGATCGCTGCTTTGTGTCGCCCGTCAGTCTCAAAGCAAATCCAATGTCTTGAAAATGGGTCTCTTTTGTCGAACCGACGATCTTGAATTCGTTGATGATTTTGATCAGACCAAGACCCGCAAAAAAATGGTAGCGAGTTCGATAACGAACGATTCGAGCGCCAGTCGGACCGGTATAGAAGCCGTCGACCCGGACACACGCTCGCACGGGCCCGGACGACTCGACGACAATCCTTCGGTCCGTTCCATCGATAGCGTTTGAAAAGCGATGGTTGTGTTGGTTCGTATAGAAATGCTCGCCAGCCCACGAACCCGTCAGCACCGATTCGTTTGACTCGATCTTTCGATCGTTGTTCAGATCCGCGCGAATCTCGGACAATGCGGACGGTCCCGTTTGACGAAACACAGCAACGAGTGAGCCGGTCGAGACTGCGATCGAGTCTTTTTGACGATCGATCTGGATCGATGAATCTTGCCCAACAGACTCGATGTCGGGGCCAAACTCAAGCCAGTAAGTTCGATCCGGCCGCGCGATGAAATCGATCGTCAGCCAACGAATGCTCGTGCGATCGGGCATCCACATGGCGGCAGCTCGCGCCTGCAATGCGTGCGTGGTGCCGAGATCGTCGATCAAACGCACATTACGAATCGACTTTAATCCGCCGCTTGGAAATGGAACTCCCGTCGTGATCGGCCAGGCAACCTTGCGGTCCTCAAACGCTTCGTCGATGACGATTTCGACACGCGTTGAGGCGAGGGCCACGGCCGCCAGAGCACAAAACGCGGCGAATTGAATTGCCAGCAAGAGTCGGAGCCGAGGCATTACAGTTTAACTTTCGCCAGGAAGATGCTCGTTTTGCCTTCGTGCGACGAGTAGTAGCTGATCCACAACAACTCTTCGTACCAGACGAGACCGGCGTAACTCGTGTCACCACCGGACGGCAGCTTCAAGAATTCTTTCAACGTTCCTGCCTCGGGGTCGAGGTGACAGAGCGAAGTTCGCGCGCCGCCGTCGTACAACCGCACGACGGCCACGAATCGCCCATCCGGCAAGCGAATCATGTGCGGACCACCGATGCGAATGCCCAGATCCTTCCAACTCCACTCTTTGTACGGCGGCTTTGAAGTGCCCAGTTGCGCGGTGTTCGGTTTGCCATCGCGGCGCAGCAGGCAGTAACACGTATCATCGTCCAGAAATACCATCGACGTTTCGTTGGGATAACCTTCGTCGAACAAGGTCTTGACCAACGTCTCGTATTTCTTTCCGTCGTTGCTCGTGTAAAGGCGAACGCCACGCACACTCGCATTCGTTCCGTAGCCGATGCCGTACGCCTGTTTCTTATGCCATGTGGTTCGCCAAAGCCAGAAATCGCGGTCGCCGATTTCGTTGCCGTCACTCCACTTCTTGCCATCCGACGAAAACCACGTCAGCGATTGGTGCTTGTAATCGACCACTTTGTTCATGGCCTCGGCACCGGACAGCATCAGTTGCCTGTCCGGGGTGACAGTGATTTTGGCGTCGCGCAGATCGGAATCGTCCGACGTGATCAAGGCGGTTGACTCCCATTGCTTGCCGTCGCCGGACGTGATCACGCGCAACGCACCGTCCGGCGAGACGTGTCCTTTGCCTTCGCGAAAGACGCAGTACCAGCGATCCTTGAAACGCACCAGATCCGTGAACGCGTTGTGCGGCGCCTGGTCCCAGATTTTTTGAACTTCAACGATTTGCGGGGACTCAGCATGCAAAACCGTTGTCAATATGAAGGCGAAAAGGAGGGATGCGATTTTCATCGGTGGGTCGGGCCTTTTGAGTTGAGTGATGAAAGGTGACACGCAAGACATTCCAAGGCAGAATTCCAGTTATAGACGAATGCCAATTCAAATTCACAACATTCGCACCAAAATCCGCTGAATTCGATGTCCGACTCCGTTCAAGATCTGCTCGACCGCTGGCAAAGCGGCGATCAATCGGCTGCCGCTGAGAGTGAGTTTACGCCAAACGGTGGTCTGGTCGGGATTGACTTGCTGTCAGTGATGCTTCACGAACTGGCACACCATCTTGGCATTGGCCACGCACGCTGACGGACCGCCGAGAGAATTGCGTCCAATGAGAGACCGTAGCTTTGTAGCGGTAGTATCTTGCCGCTGCCGCTAAACCAACTCGTCGATCACGTCGCCGTGGTCGATGGCAATGTTTGGCCGGCCGGAGTGGTCCTTGATGTGCAGATTTGGATCGACGCCCAATTGGTGGAAGATCGTGTGATGAATGTCGCCCGGTCTCAGCGGGCGATCTTGCGGGACCTCGCCTAGTCGGTTGGTTGAGCCGACGATCTGGCCGCCTTTGAGTCCGCCGCCGCCCATCAGGACGGACAGCGCGTTGCCCCAGTGGTCTCGTCCGGGCGTGCCTTTGCTGAGCGGCGGGCCGCCATTGCCGCCGTCGTTCATCTTGGGCGTGCGGCTGAATTCGCCCATGACGACGACCATCACTTGATCGATCAGGCCGCGTTGATCTAGATCTTCGAACAAGCCATGAACCGCCTGGTCGACTTTTGGCAGATGACGTTCCATCGTGCCTTGGTGGTTCCAATGGCTGTCCCAGCCGCCGAAGTGGCAGGTGACGAACGTTGTGCCAGCTTCGACTAGGCGACGAGCCAACAGTGTGCTTTGTCCCCAGGTGTTGCGGCCGTATCGGTCACGCGTCTTGGGATCTTCCGCACTGATGTCGAATGCCTTGCGGGCTTTTGCCCCGGTGACCATCTCGAACGCACGTTGGTCGAAGCGGTCCATTGCGTCGGCCGCGCCGCTTCGATCGACGCCGCGCAGTAGATTGTCGAAATGCTTTTGCAGGTTGCGGCGATCGGCCAATCGGTCAATCGTCAGCGTGTTTGGCAATGACAAGTTTTGAACTTTGAACTTGGCAGCGTTCGGGTCGCCCGCGGTTTGAAATGGATTGTGTTGCACACCGAGATAGTTCGCGCCGAAATAGCCGGGGCGCAGTCCGATGCTCATCGCGTAGGGAATCGCCACGTTAGCTGGCATGCCTGGCTGCCGCGGACCAGTCACGCTCGTGGCAATGCCGCCGAAAAAGGGAAACTTGCCAGCGTTCATCGCACCGCTCACGCCGCCGTGACCGGTTAGCATCCAGTGGCCGCCCGTAAAATGATCGCCAGCGTTGTGATGCACGGAACGCACGATGGAAAACTTGTCGCCGATCTTCGCCTGAAGTGGAAACATTTCCGTGATGTTGAACCCGGGCACGTTCGTGTGGATCGGTCGCCAGATTCCAGCGTACTCAGACGGTGCATCCGGCTTGGGATCGTACGTGTCGTGATGACTGGGTCCGCCGTCGAGCCACAACAAGATGACCGACGTTTGTTTTGATGAATGCCCGGCCGCTTCCTTGGCTCGCAGAATCGATGCCAGACTTGCTGTGCCCATGCCAGCCACGCCGATTTGTAAAAAACTTCGGCGGCTCAGGCCATCACAGTATTTCGAAGTAGTTCCGGCTTCGATTTTCATCACAATATGTCCTGTCTAGGCGGGATGGAATTAACGCATCCACAGATTTTGATGGATTGATTATTCTAGATCAATCGACGCAGATTACGCAAGTTCATGAAGAAATCGGTCCTGATTTGCAAGCGTCCAGGACGTTTAAAACGTCGGGGACGCCAAACAGTCAATTCAGCGAAAGTAGTCCACCGGCTGAACGACATACTTCAATAAGTGCGTTCCAGCTCCAATGTAAAGCGATCCTGGTTTGCCTTCGACGATTTGGTACAAACCGGAACGCGGTGGCGTTTCTAAATACTCGATTTTGTCGGTCTTGGTGTTTAAACGGTACAAATCTCGAAAGCCGATACCATAGACGTTCCCATCGCTGGCGGCGGCGATGTGCAGCATGCCGACGTCTTCCGGAACTCCGGCCAAGGGCGTGCCTGACGAGCGCAGGTGCCAGGTCTTTTCAACTTTGAATTCGCGCGGGTGAAACCGCAGCAGCACTTGGTTGTCGGTTGTGGCGTAAACTTGCTTGTCGACCGCGTTGAATCGAATTGCGACGATAGCCTTGGCGTCTTTGACGACGATTTCTTCATAGACGCGCTTGCGCGTCTTGGGATCGAAGACCAGCAGCGTCGCTTCGTCGGCACGATCACCGGAACCTCGTCCGCCGTGGATGTTGGTGCCGGCAAATACGTAGCGATCGTCCGACGTGACCGTTTGAACGCTGCGATTGAGGTCACGAAACAATCGAATGGCTTCGGTGTTTGGATCGAATTGCACTAGCGCACCGCCGGGATGACCGTAATTGGCGCGGCAGGCAATGTAGATTCTTCCGTCGGGACCTTCGACGTATTCGAACGGCCGGTTGGCATCGTCGGGCGAGTCGCCGCCGAGTTGGGCGATGTAGCGTGGGTTGGCGGTTTTTGCTTTTCCGGCGGTGGCAAAGTCTGGCTTCCAAGGACGCGCCGGATCGAAAACACCCCAATGTCCGCCACCGTAGGTGCCGACGTAAACTCGGTTTTTGACTTTGATCGCGCTGTAAACTTCACCACCACCCCAACCGACGTGGCCCAGATCGTGCAACTTGTCGCTGGCCGAGTCTATATGAAACACATGCATGCCGATGATGTTAGAACCGTAGATCGACCCGTCCTTGGATCGGCTGAGGCCGCAGATTTGTGTACCACGTTTGCCTTCGTATCCAATCTTGTACTTCGCGAACTCATTCGCTTTTATGTCAATTACTAAAAGCGATCTTGTTGGATGATGAATGACGGCGATTCGATCTCCCTTTGGACTCACGCATACACTGCCGACATTGTCTAGCCGCGCAATGTTCTTATGAGGCTCGACATCCACACGAATGAGGTCTTTGTTAATCAGTGCAAAAACGCCGGCATTTTTATTTGCGGCGACCAGCGATAGTTTCGTATCGGTGTCCGCCGTAAACCTGGCAACTGAACGATAGTTCAAATCGTAAACCTCGTAGCCATCGTTGGTCGGATTGTAAATACGATCACCGTGAACAAGAAATTTGCTGCCCTGGATCGAGTCGATCTTGTGAAACTCGCCGGTCTTGGTGTCGATCTCGACAACTTCATCCGGCGGGGTGCGCGAGACTCCGCCGAGCAGCTTTCCCGACGGCAGAAATTGAATGTTTCGCAACCAGACGTTTTGCCGTGGGCGGATTGGCGGCGGGACCATTTGGCCCAGGTCGCTCCATTTCTCGGTCTTCGTGTCGAACCGGAACAAGCGCCCCTGTTGATGGGTGCTAATGTAGACGTTTCCATCGGGTCCAATTGCTCCGTCGATGCAACGATTGTGCGGCGTCGGCGCCAGTCCAAGTCGCTCAATCTTCCGTCGGCGCGGATCAAACCGCAAAAGTTCATTGCCAGGATGGTTGAGGCCGGAGTACGTGAATATGTAGAGCACACCATCGGCCGCTGTAAGGACACCACCGACTTCACGTGCCGGTATGTCATGCTCTTCGATCACCTTGCCGGAATCGAGTTCCAGCGCATAGAAGATGGCACCGTCTTGAGAGCACTCTTGTGACCAAAGCACGTCGCGCTTCAAAACCGGGTCGTGGACGATCCAAGAGAATCGTTGCCATGCTCCGATGACTGGTCGACCCAGGTCGTAATACTCGCCACCGTAGAGCAACTCGCTGCCAAAGAGCAAGCAAATCAAAATTGCGACCGTGAATTTTCGCTGGCCAATCATGTTGTGATCCATTCTTGAAATTGAGCTTCGTCGACGTTGCGACCGCTGATCACGATGACGATGTCACCTTCGCCGCTGAGTTGCACTTTTTCGGTCAACGCGGCGGCGATGGTAATCGCTCCCGACGGTTCGGTGCGCAGCCCGTGCATTTCGTAAATCCAACGCATGGCTGATCGCGTTTCGGAGTCAGGGACCAAGACCGATTGGCCGACGTGTTGCTGGAGAATCGGCCAATTGTGTTCGCCGACATCGTACGAAAGCAAACCATCGCAGATGCTGGTTGGTCGATCCAGTCGCACCCGTTTGCCGGCTTCGAGCGATTGACGAAAGTCGCCCGCGCCGTCGGGCTCGACTCCGATGACCGTCGCATCGGGGAAACCGTTAGCGATCGACAAAGCGTGGCCTGCCATCAAACCACCGCCGCTGACCTGGCAAAAGAAATGCGACACGCTGCGATTTTGGCGTTGGAATTCGTTGACAATCTCGAGGCCGCCCACACCGTTGCCTGCGATGACATGAGGATCGTCGTACGGTGACGCCTGGACGGCTCCTTCTTGTTCGGCGATTTCGCAAGTCAGTCGATCACGCTCGCCGGTCTCATGATCGCTTGAAATGTCGTAAGTTCGAATCTCGGCGCCGAATGAACGTGTTAGATCAAACTTCATTTGTGGAGCGTTGTCGGGCATCACAATGATGACTCGTTTTTCGTATCGCATGCCCGCGAATGAGATGCCCGCGGCAAAATTGCCAGACGAATGTGCCGCGATGGGGCGGTCGCCGATTCGTTCGAGATTCATTGCCAGCCAGTTCAAAGCGCCAAGCAGTTTGAAGGAACCGACCGGCGTCCAGCCATAATCTTTCAACCAGACTCGGCGGCTGGCGGGTAGACCGAGCCCTTTTTCCAACGCATACGAGCGAACGAGCGGAGCGGGCGAGATGTGCTGGCGGATCACTCGTTCGGCTTCGCAAACGTCACTCATCGTTGCGATTTGAATCGACATAACTGGCAAAACTCCAATCCTTGACATTTCGTCGCGATCGACCGGCGGCCGATGTACAATCAGAATTCTAACCGAATGGGAGCGACAAAAGATCATGGCAAACAAAATCAAAGTGGGAATCATCACGCACGCGGGTGGGGCACATGTTGGTGCGTATCTCAGTGCGTTGGCGGCGGCCGAGTCGTGTGACCGGGTCGTATTGGCCGATCCCGATGGTCGTTGGGAAAAAGACGCTCGCCGTGTGCTGGGCGAAAAACTTGGCGACGTTTATCGCGAACACGGCGAGATGCTCAAGCAAGAGCGTCCGGCGATGGCGCTGGTGACGATGGAAGCCAAACTTGCACCGCCCGTGATTGACGACGCCTTGGGAGCAGGTTGCCACGTGTTTGCCGAAAAGCCGTCGTGTGTGCGAGTCGAGGACTTTGAACCGTTGGTTCGCAAGGCCGACAGCAAGCATCGGTATCTCATGTTGGCGCTGGCGAATCGGACAAACCCGGAGATCACCAAAGCGAAACAATTGATCTCGGCCGGGACGATTGGAAAACTGTACGGATTGGAAATGCATCTGGTGGCGGACCAAACGCGGCTGACGCGCCCGTCGTATCGCGAGCAATGGTTCGCTCAGAAAGAACGAGCAGGTGGCGGGCATTTGATCTGGCTGGGAATTCACTGGATCGACCTGGCGATGTATGTGACCGGATCGAGCGTGACGGAAGTGGCGGGATTTACGGCGAACGTTGGCGGCCAGCCGATCGACGTCGAAGATTCCGCCGCCGCCGCGCTGCGATTTGACAACGGTACGCTCGGCACGGTCACGTCTGGCTACTATCTCGACAGAGGTTACCACTCACACATCAAAATCTGGGGAGCGGACGGTTGGCTGCACATCGAGTCGATGAAAGACGAGCCGCTGCATTGGTCCAGCACGAAGGGTGACAGCGCAGGGTCGATCCAATCATGGCGTGGCTCCAAAGAGCCCCGCGGTTACACGCCTTTCGTTGCCGAAGTTGTCAAAGCATGTGCCGAGATGACCGACCCACCGATCACTGCGTCGGAGAGTCTCCGCGCTTTGAAGACTGTGTTTTCGATCTATGCGGCGGACAACAACGCCCGTGCGATGAAGACCGCAATCTAGAACTCGTATTATGGAAACCAGTTCGGCGCAAACTGTGGGATTGCCAATCCGTCTTACGGCAGAGTTTTTGCAACGCTGGGGTACACAGAATGCTATCCCGGGTTATTCATGAACCGCCGTCCAAACGACGTAATGTTCTCTGTGAAAACGAGTTGCGGCTATCTTGCCTAAAACACCGCGCAAATTCGAATCCACACTAACCCGACGCGCAAGCGAGGGGCGACGTCCAAGACCCCTCGCTTGCGCGTCGGGTTAGTGAATAATGCACGCTATGGCAGGATCTTCGTGAGCAAGAAACTGCCGTTGTCCGCAACGTCGAACATCGGCCGAGTCAGACTGCAGAGCGTTGAGCGAGCGCCCCTTGGATAGAAGACCAGGCTCATCGAAACGTTCCAAACTTCGCTGTCACTGTCGGTGGGGACCAGGTAGGTACACCCTGATCGCAACGCCCAACGAAGCGAGATAGGCGTCAGGACGCCGCAGTCTAAAAGAAAGTCGCTGCGGTTGGTGAAACCGAGTGTCATGCGTCCTTCGCCGCCGTTGTCCAGCGGCGTCTGTGCGAAGAACCGATAATTGTTCTCGGCGTGCCATAACTCATCGGTGGGTTGCGTACCACCGGCCAGGATGTTGTTGATCGTGCCTTGGTTGCGTTGGTGGTTCAAGGCACCCGCGTACTGAAAGCCAATTTCTCGGCAGTTGGCAAACTTCCAACTAAATTGCGACCGCATCTGTACCAGATTCATGTCGATGTACCATTCGTCGTGGAGATAGTCGACAGCCGTTCCCATTTGTAAACCACAACGTCTGCGCTGATGGAGGCCAAACGTGGTAAAGATCTGATTTCGTGTGTCGGGCGTCAACGTGGCGTCGCTGAAGTTGCTCTTGATGACGCGGATGCCGACTTGGCCCGTTTGACCCCGTCGTGATAAACGAAAAGCCCAGTTGCCGCCACTGTGGATCCCAAAACTGGGATCGGGAGCGACGCCGGGATCTCCGAGGAAACGGGGATTCACCGCGCCTTGACCACCCGCGAAAAGTTCCAAGTCGCGCAGCCACAATCTGGGCAAGCAACTCCAAAAAGCACGGCACTTGTCGCCACATTCGAGACTTCCGCAGGTGTCGCAACCACTGTCCACGCCACACGAGGCACATCCGTCGCAACCACGGCCCCCGTACTCGAAGTTGACTTGTTCGCCAGCACTCTCGCTACTCGACGGCGCGGAAACGAAAGCGTTGCTCTCTTGGTACGGCACTTCGTTGGAGACTGTCGTGGGGTGGATGACATGATTGATGTTCTGTCCCGCGGATTGATGGAGACCACCGAATCCGAAACCATGGACGGATGGCTGGTTGTGCGAGGCGCGTTGAATCGGGTTGGCGGCGCTTCGCTGCACGGACGGCTGGACATGGACCGGCGAGTTGGAAGCTACCCGCGGGCTGGTCAACACGGGCGGCGGAACGGCGGCCTGTCTTGCCGTTTTCATCTGCATCAACTCTTGGTAGTTGCGCGGCATCCGATTTTGTGCCTGCGAGGAATTCGCGAGGACAACTAGAATCGCTATCGTGAAAGCCGATCGAACAAGCGAGCGTGACATGGCGTGAAACCCAATAAATTTCCCATCTAGACACATGTGTAGCGTGGCACTTGATCACTGTTATCGGAAATTCCCTAATCGGAACTTTCGTTAAATCCCGCTTAATCGGCAAACGTGTCCTAATATGCTTAGCCGTTGCTAGCAATCAGCCGACAGTGTCCAGATATGGATCCTGGCCCATTTCCACGAGGAGTTTGTGTCGCTCGCTCTCTCGGAACAACAGAAATCGCCGCTGTTTGAAATGTACTCGTTCGATGCGGCGCTGGGCTTGATAGAACAGTTTCTCTAGATGGCTAAAGCGTCCGGACGAACGGCGGCCGAGTTGGCGGAAACGATCCGCTTTGGCTTGTCCGAATCCCGCGGCGAGGATGTCGTCATCCAGCGAAAGAAACTGCCGAAACGATCCCGGATCACCTTGTCGCCCGCAGCGCCCGATTAGTTGGCGATCGATACGAGCGGATTCGTGCAGTTCGGTGCAAATAACGTGCAATCCGCCAATTTCCAGCACTTCTTCAACAACCTTGATGTCCGTCCCGCGTCCTGCCATGTTGGTCGCTACCGTGACACGCTTTGGCTGTCCGGCACCCATGACGATCTCCGCTTCCTTGGCATGATAGCGGGCGTTCAGCACTTGGTGTTCGACGCCAACTTCGTCGAGCAATCGGGAGAGATGTTCAGATTTGTCAATCGATCGCGTTCCGATCAGCACCGGCCGGCCAGAGTTGACGACTTCGAGCGTCTCTTGCACGATCGCTTCCCATTTGTCGTCGCTGGTGCCAAAGATGCTCGCGGGCAACGCGTGTCGTCGTGGCGGATTGTTGGTTGGCACACGAATGACGCCGACGTCGTAAATCTTACGTAGCTCGCGATCCGAACTTGCCGCCGTTCCGGTCATGCCGGCGAGCCGGTCGTACTTGCGAAAGAAATCCTGAACGGTGATCCGCGCGGCGTCACCTGATTCGACACTGATTTCCACTCCCTCGCGAGCTTCGATTGCCTGGTGCATGCCATCTCGCCAACGGCGGCCTTCAGCCAAGCGGCCCGTAAATTCGTCAACAATCACAACATCGCCGTCTCGCACGACATAGTGGCGATCTCGAAGGTAGTCGTGATTCACCTTGATCGCTCGCTGAACCGCTTCGTAGAGATCGACCAAGCTGACCTCAGCCAGCAATTCAGGCTGGCGAAGTTGGCGGAGCTGTCGACGACCCGCGACGTTCAGGGTGACATCGCGTCGGCTGTGGTCGCACTCGTAGTGTACGTTCTCTTCAAATTCATCGGTCACCGCCGCCGACCAGCGATACAATTCGGCCGTGGTCTCTTGTGACGCGCCTGGCAGCGAGCTGACGATCAACGGCGTTCGCGCCTCATCGATCAAAATGCTGTCGGCCTCGTCGACTAGTGCGAACGACAGTTTTCGTTGGACGGGACGATCGTCCGAGCTTCCAGTGCGATGGCCCATCATGGCGGCGATCAACTCGCGGTTGCCCTCGTCCGCGTAACGGCCCAGTAATCGGTCACGCAGAAAGTCGAAACCAAGTTCCTTGGCTGTGCCGTAGGTGATGTCGCTGGCGTACGCTTTGCTTCGTTCGGCTCGCGAGACTTGGGATTCGACGACGCCGACGGTCATGCCGAGCGCTTCGTAAATGGGCCGCATCCACTCTGCGTCGCGTCGGGCCAGATAGTCGTTGGCGGTTGCCAAATGGGCTCCGTTTCCCGCCAGAGCGGCGAGATACAACGGCAGCGTGGCGGTCAGCGTCTTGCCTTCGCCGGTTTGCATCTCGGCGATGTGTCCGTGATGCATGACGATGCCGCCGATCAGTTGCACTTCGTAATGCCGCATATCGAGCGTACGAGAGGCGGCCTCGCGAACCATGGCATACGCTTCAGGCAGCAAGCGGTCCAGCGGTTCGCCGCTACGCGCCCGATAGCGAATCGCGAGGCTTTCCTTGCGAAACGCCTGAGCGTCCAGCAATGCGAATTGGTCTGCCAACGCAGAGATCTTGCCGGTCAACTGTGACCAGCGCAGAAGCTTGGCTTTCGATACGCTTCGAGAAATGGCAGGCAAAATCATTGCGGCGATATCATAGCGTCAATGTTCAGCGCAATTGAGTCTGGCCTGTGGCATCCGGCGAGTACTTCGGTCGCCAGCCAAGGGCCGTACTTTGCGATGCCGGAGGCGATTGCGGTTGGATCGCGGTCGCTGGAACGGTGGTACCAACTGGCGCGACGGTCGGTATGGGGGACGCTGGCACTTGTGGAGTGATCACGACGTATGGACCTTGAGGCAACATTCCCGTGCTGGGGCCAGCGATTGTGGGGACGCTCGGCGCGTCCGGTAATTGCGAGATTTCTACGATGTTCTGGGTGGGGAAAGTCCGGCCGGGTGCGATGGGCTGTGTCGCATCATTGACCGGCATGGGCTTCAACTGCGTGGTTCCGACCGTGACTTGATTCGTCGCAGGTGCGAGTTGCAAGTTCGCAACCGGCGCGACTTGAGTTGGCACGGAATGAACCGCGCGATTCAAATCGCTCGGAATTGTCGTCGCGACGTTTGGTTGCACACCGCTACCGACGACCGCCGCACTTTGCAAAATACTTGGAGTGGCCGCGGTTCCGATGGGACGCCAGTCGCGACCGTAGGGAATGTTCATTCCGGTGTTTTTTTGCACCGGACTTGTGTTCGTTGGCGCGGATGGCGATCCTGCTCCGGGATAATAGCCGTTGGGTGGACGAGTCGGCGGTGGAGCAACACGAGGTGAACCAAATCCAACAAAGGGATTCAATCGAGGGCGATTGCCTTGGCATCCCGCAAGGGAAATGCAAATCACCACCAAAAGACATAGATTGTGGCGTCGCATGGCCAGATTCCTTTCCGGCATTTCAACGAACGTTCGATGCATCGACAACGACCTCTGATATCGGTAGGAGAAGAAACTCAAACAGAAGTCGGGTCTTGCGTGAAAAGATGGAGTACAGTAACGACTTGGCGAATTATGGCCAAGATCGATTCGACGCCATCAGCTAGCAACCCGTCCTCACAGCGATGATGCCGAAAATGTGCGAGACGGCCAAATTGATCAACTTGCTGGCACTTTCACGATCCGTTCGCCATCGGCTTGGAGCATCGACGACCCGAACTCGCCAGTGCTGGATAATTTGCGGACCAGCACGGCGATCCTCACGTTCTGAATCCAACCGTCCAAACTTTTCCAGCGCGCGTCTAACACGGACTTGGCAAAGTCCGACGCGCCGCGCGTAAACGAGATGGTCGACGGGCCGATTGACGTTTTGGTTCGCCACACCACTTTGTCGGTCGAGTCGACAAAGGCTACTTCACATTCGATCCGCCGATTTGGCACGTTGATCGTTTGAGGTGCCCCCCCCGAGCCGAACGTTCGATACGGTAATTGCTGGCCAGTGTCCTTATCCTCAAGCGTCACGCGCAACTGAAAAGGGCGGCCGTCACCGACCGTGTAGCCAGCGGCTTGCAGATGGCCCGTGACCGTCTGCGTGAGTTTCTGTTGAAAATCCGGGCTGGGCATCGAACCTTTGACTTGCACTTGCAGTCCGACCGCATCGCCTGCTTGCAGGATCGGTACGTTGGCCGACACGTACTTTTCGATGTTCGACTGCACTTCGGAACTAGGTACGGTCGAGACGGCCAGATAGTGCTCGTTGCCGGCGGACAGATGATGCCACACGCGGCGATCGATCGTTTGAGCGAACGGTTTTAGTCCCATGTAATACCAGACCGGCATCTCATTCGACAATGACAGCAGGTATGCCCCAGCCAGAATGTGATCGTCGCCGTTCCAGGCCAGCGGTGTCGACAGGATCGGGATCTCGAACTCGACTTGTTTCTGCCGATTGGCGGCATTCCAGGTGACAAAGGTGCTGCCGCCCGGATGCTGGAACGTCGCAGCGATCTCCTTGCCGTCCGGCCGATACGCCAAGCCGTTGAAGGTCACATAGTCCGATGACAGTGGCCCGATCGACCCGACGTGCTTGAGTGTCGCCGCTTCGAAGAACCGCAACCAGATCCCAGAATGCTGTACCAGGTATTTTCCGCCCGGCGACAGTTGCGGCTGCCTACTGCCGTCACACGGGATGCGACTGATTTGCTTCCCACTGCCGTCCCAGATGGTGGCGAACTGTTCCTGGTTGTGGCCTGTTGCGACGCGGTTGGCGTCGATCATTATGGACCACGCCATGCGTTTGGAGGGCTGGCCTTCGTAGGGTGTCCACTGGCCAACTTGTTCAGCGGCCTTGCCCGTCCAACGCCAGACCTGAAGCGTCTCGTTGTAAGCATACCGCTCTCCGGGCAGGATCAAGAACGCTGTTCCATCCTGACTTAGATCCAGCAGCTTCGTGTTCTTTTCAAACGCTTGCTCGGCCAACATCTGGCCGGTATTCAGGTCAAGCTTTCGAATCAGTACATCGTTCTGGCCGTCCGCCCGGCGGCTATAAGATATCGCGGCTTGAGCGACGTCGCCGCGCGCGAAAAAAGCTTCTTTGGGACGGTCGAGCAACTTTAATGGTTGTGGCACCAAA
>CAYFJO010000147.1:0-23492 GCA_964343305.1 uncultured Pirellulaceae bacterium
AGTCCGCACTGGCTCGTCCCCTTGAACCGCGGGTGGGGTGTGAACGGGTGGTGGATGTTGGTGGTCGCCAGATACAGAAAGAAGGGTCGCGACTTGTCCTGCTCGGTGCGTTTTTTGATCCAGGCGACCGCTTTCTCGGCGAAGGTCGTGCCAACGTATTCGTCCCGGTATCGCTCGTGGGCTTTCCTGGCTCCGCCGATTTTGTTGTAGCCACCTTTCTCAGGCCACTTCTGAGTGACGGAGTTTTTTCCGGAAACAAAGGGATCGGTCGGGTCGTAGTCGACGACACCATGGTTCTCGACGTAGACGAAGGGCGGACCACTATTCACGGTGGGCATTCCGAAGTAGTAGTCGAAGCCCAGCTCAAGCGGACCGGGTTTCAGCGGCTTGTTCCAGTCGGTCTTGCCCTTTCCAAAGCCAAGATGCCACTTGCCGATGATGGCGGTGGCGTAGCCGGCGGATTTCATGACACTGGCCAGAGTCGGCTGCGAAGTGTCGATGGTAAGTTCCTGGTTAAAGGCAGTCGGGCCCCAGAAGTTACGCCGCAGGGGAAACCGACCGGTCATCAGGCCATAACGCGACGGCGAGCAGACGGCCGACGCAGTGTGAGCATCCGTGAAGCGTCGCCCCTCTTTCGCCAGGCGGTCGATGTTCGGCGTCTGCAGCTTTGTTGCGCCGTAACAACTCAAATCGCCGTAACCGAGATCGTCGGCATTGATCAGAATGACATTCGGCTTGTCCGCCGCGCAGAGGTGGGTCGAGCACCCAAGCACGATCATCGTAAACAGGAAAGTCAGGCCGTATTGAAGCAAGTGTAAATGTCTCGTTTTGTTCACAGATCCATCGATACTTATCGTCGGTGCTGTAGCACATTCGCAATACTTCAGGACAATCGCCGTCCATGAACCTGGCGTGGCGGAATTGGCAGTGGTCATGATCCCAACTGGGCCTATGTCAGTGGTCGTGTCTTTGCCAAAGTCGTCAGTTTTACAGGCTTGCAAGCCCGTCGCACAAGGGGCGACGAAGGCGTGATCTGTGCTGAATCCCTCTCCACACCTGCGATGGAGGCATTAGAATGGCAGGAAAGGAGACGAACCGATGTTAGAACTAATCGCGTTGCAAATCGTTTTCACTTCGTGTGCGGCAAATCCCCCTGAATTCAGCGTTGGCGAGCACGTCGCTGCGATCGTCTCGAATGATGAACAGAAACGGATGATCGGCGCGGAAGACGCAGTTGAATCATGTGTTCGCTGTTGAGTGGCGAGACGATCAACAAAATGTTGGGGCGTTCGGCGGCAGACACCGAAATGGTACAGCCGCACGCAACGGCAGCAATCAAAATTGAAATCGTTCGATGGTTCATATTATTTGTCGATGAATTCAGGGTTAGGCCGCATCGGATCGGCGCCGACTTGTTCGCGCCATGCTTTCAGCTTGGCATGCAGTTCTGCGACCTTGGCTGGCTCCTTGGCCGACAGTTCGTCTGTTTCACCGATGTCGTTGGCAAGGTTGTAGAGCGAAAGCTCACCGGTCTCGAAAGCTTCGATCAGCTTCCAGTCGCCTGCTCGAATGGCGCCGGATGGAAAGCTCTGTGGGTGCTGGTTGTAGTGCGGGTAGTGCCAGTAAATCGCGTTGCGATC
The DNA here is from genome assembly GCA_964343305.1 of uncultured Pirellulaceae bacterium. Lineage (GTDB taxonomy): Bacteria > Planctomycetota > Planctomycetia > Pirellulales > Pirellulaceae > CAYFJO01. Next base: position 1,641 of record CAYFJO010000147.1, read on the forward strand.
GACGGAACCGTTGCCGGTGAGCACGGGGACAAGGCTCCGGCCATCAACGTGTTGATGTGGACGTAACTCCTGCCCTGTGGCCGCGAGGATAGTGGGATAGAAGTCCGTGCTGGTGACCGGGTCGTGCGAAACGCTGCCTGGCTTGGCATGGCCGGGCCATTTGGTGATGACCGGGACACGGATCCCCCCTTCGTAGTTCGATCCCTTGTTGGCCCGCAGTGGCGAATTGTCAGTCGCTTTGGCGAAGCCGCCGTTGTCACTGGTGAAGATAACCAGCGTGCGATCGTCGAGCTTCAGTTCCCGCAACGTCTTCATCACGCGGCCCACGCTGTCGTCTACACTTTCGACCATCGCGGCATAGGCGGGGTTACCTTGCCGTTTGTCTTTGGCAACCTGCTCGTAGCGGGCAACCTTGTCCCGCTTGCCCTGCAGCGGTGTATGAACGGCGTAGTGCGACAGCATTAGAAAAAATGGCTTGTCGGCGCTGTCGCGGATGAACCTCTCCGCTTCTTCGGCCAGCCGATCTACGAGGTAGTCGCCTGTCTTGCCGGGCAGCGGAGTTTCTTTATGTAACGTCTTACCCGTTGTCGGAATCCGCCAGCTTCCCTTGAACGGGTAGAAGTAACTGCCCGGCGCGCCGTAGTCTCGGCCCGCGATATTGACGTCGAACCCCTGATGTTCCGGGTAGTAGTACGTCTGCGTGCCGAGATGCCACTTGCCCAGGAACGCCGTGCGGTAGCCCGCCTCGCGCATGGCTTCGGCAATCGTGACTTCTTCCAGCGGCAGGTTCGAGCCATAGCGGCCCTCGCGCATTTTGTGTCGCGTGCGACTCCAACGCCCGGACGGCAACCACTGAGTGAGCAGCAAGCGTGCCGGATACTTGCCGCTCATGATCGCCGCTCGCGTGGGCGAGCAAACATTGCAGGCGGCATAGCCATCGGTGAACCGCACACCTTCGTCGGCCAATCGGTCGATGTTGGGCGTGTGGTAATAGTCGCTGCCGTAGCAGCCGAGGTCTCTCCAGCCGAGATCGTCGATGAGAATGAGCACGACGTTGGTTTTCGGGTCGTCAGCATTGACTCGGTCAGCGAGTGCCGCGCAGTTCAGCGCCAACGCTGCGAGGAGGCTTAACTTGGTTTTCATCACTGTTGTTTTCCATGTGTTACTTTGCCGGTCTTCTTGTGCGTCCACGTGAAGGCGTGCGGATCGAAGCGAAACGCGCCCTTCGTTGGGGCCGACTCCGCCCACTCTTTTGCGATCCACGCCGCGAGTTCCTGCTTGATGGCTTGGTGTTCTTCGCTTGAGGCGAGGTTGTTCCATTCGTGTGGATCGGTCTTGTGGTCGTACAGTTCCTCGCCGCAGTCGCCATAGCGGATGTAGCGGTAGTGTTCTGAGCGAACGGCGGCGTTGCCACGTTTGAACTCAATCACGGCGGGGCGTTTCCACTCAGTTTTCGGATTCCGTAATAACGGAGTAAGCGAAACGCCGTCATGGGGCTCGATCGTTTTCAGACCCGCCAGTTCGTTCAGCGTGGGATACAAACCGAGCAGACTGACGGGCCGATCGCAGACGCCCGGTTGATGACCCGGCGCGCTGATGACCAACGGCACGCGAGTCGCTTCTTCCCACAAGGTGGACTTGTGCCAGTGTTGTTTCTCGCCGAGGTGCCAGCCGTGGTCGGACCAGAGGACAATGATCGTGTTCTTCGCGTGCGGGCTTTTGTCCAGCGCATCCAGAACGCGGCCGAGCCGGGCGTCGGCACAGGTGATACTGGCAAGGTAGGCTCGCACGGCGTGTTTCCATTTGCCAGTGCTTTTGATCGTCTCCAAGTCGCTTCGCCGCGCTTTTGCAAACTTCAGTCCCACGGGCGGCAGGTCGTCGAGGTCGTCTTCGCGCACGTTGGGCAGCACGATGTCATCGAGAGAATACAGGTCGAAGTATTTTCGCGGCGCGTACCAAGGCAGGTGTGGTCGAAACAAACCGCAGGCGAGAAAGAATGGCTTGTCCTGCTTCTTCTTGAGAAATCGCACTGCGTAATCAGTCGTCAAAGCATCGTCGTATTCCTCGTCGGGAATGCCGAGCGATCCCCAATCATTCTCGTGGCCGAGCCCTTTTACTCCGCTGAACGGAAACCCTTTGGGATACGGCTCGTGTTTCGACCACGGATAGTTCAGCTTGACGCTTCGAAACCAAGGATCTTCGCGAAACGTCAATCTGAAGAAGTCGTCCCACTGGTTCGGCGGATGGTTGCCCGCCGTGTGATGAAAGATCTTTCCCGCACCGACGACTCGAAAACCGTGGTTACGAAAGTGAGCCGGAATCGTGACCACGCTTGGCAGATTCGGCAGCCACCAGTGCCCGTTGTCGTACAAGCCGGTCGTGGACGGCCGCAGCCCTGTCATGATCGCCGCTCGAGATGGGGCACACTTAGGCGACGCGCAATGCGCGTTGATGAACAGCATGCCGCGCTTTGCGAGCCGATCGATGTGCGGCGTATGAACCGTGCCCTCGTAACCGCCCAGGCAATTCACCCAGTCCTTCATGTCGTCCACGGCGAGAAACAGGACATTAGATTTTTGTTCCGCAATGACGGAGTCCGCGAAGCCAGGCGTAAACAACAGCCACACGAATAGCAATAACAGTGACGTAGTTCTCATGGGATATCATTGTCATCATGTATTCGGTCCAGTGCAAACCGGCCACGGTAGGACCCAGCGCCAAAGCATGAACGGGTTTGGTGTGTTGGTTTAGACGACGAAGGAGCTCTGCTGATTCGAGATCCCAGACGCGCACCGACTGGTCAACTCCGGCGTTGACGAGGGTCCTTTCGTCCTTCAGCAGGCAAATCGCGTCGACACTTCGGGAATGCCCCTCGTGTGTGACGAGGGCTTTGTGCTTCTGTTCAAAACTCCACAGTTTGATCTCACGATCGACGATCTCTGGTAAATGCCCGAATTGTGCAGAATTCCCCGGCAAGCGAGAATGGGGCAGGTGGCTGAAATGACGCCGCCCATTGGCTGCCAGACAAAGCGACACGTGTAGTAAAAAGAGAAGACGAAACGATGATGCCGATTCGACGGCGAGGTGACTCTCCAATGGTTCAAAACGATAACGATTGCGAGTTCTTACATTGGTTCACGAGATGCGCGACCATACTCACCGCGTGCATCGCCGTTGCGATCGGAGCGGCGCGCGCCGACGAGGTTTACACGGCTCGATCTAACCCGCCGACCGACGGGCTGGTTGGCTCGAACTACACGCCCGCCTACGCCGTCAATCAAGTTCATTTCTGGCACGACTTTCGCGCCGATGACGTTGACAAGGAACTGGCGGCTGCGCGAAGGCACTTCGGCATCTCGACGCTCCGTGTGTATCTGCATGACATGAACTTTTTCCAAGAACAGAAGACGTTGATGTCGAACATCGAGACGTTTTTGACCATTTGCCAGAAGCACGGAATCCGGCCTGGCTTCGTGTTTTTTGACGGCTGCCATCGACATGAGGGCATCTTCCTTGACAAGCCGACGACACCTATTTCCGGCTTCCACAACGGACGCTGGGCACAGTCTCCGCAGGCTCGTGACATCGATGAAGACAATCTCGAAAAGTTCAAACCGTACGTTCAGGAAATCATTAAAGCTCATCGTGACGACAAACGTGTGCTGTTCTGGGAAATCCACAACGAACCGCCACCCGGCGACGACTACCGTGATCGGCTGAAGCGAGCCGGTTATGCCTGGGCGAAGGAAGTGAACCCGACACAGCCGGTGCTGAACTGCGAAAAGGGCAAGCACGGCTGGGCGGATTGCGACGTGACCGACATCGTTGATTCACACGTTTACAGCAACGCCCACGGACCGCTACGGCTGTTGTCCGACATCAACCCCGAGAAAGGCACGGTGATTACCGAAGCCGGCGCCCGCTGGAAGGCGTCACGGCGAAACTTTGGCGGGCCGATTGATATGGTCCACTGGATGACTACTCGGCGTCGGCAGGAGCTTTCGACGCCGGGCATTTATCTGTGTTGGGAACTGATGGTCGGCAACTCGAACACACGCTGGCACTGGATCGACAAGCCAGGAGCCGCTGAACCGGAGATTCCCTGGTGCGGTCTGTTGTGGCCGGACGGAACTCCAGTTTCCCTGGCCGAAGCGGAAGCTGTTCACAAATACGCAACCGGCGATTCACGCGCGCTGTTCTTTGAGCATTTTGAATTGCACAGTGACAAGGCGTGGAAGACATATCGGGCCCCGCACACGCCCGTCCGGAACGCGGCGACATTGAAGCCGGGAATCACGGTTGTTGCTGGCGACCAGAAGTGGAGCGATTACATGCTTGAAGGTCAGGTCGTAATCAAACCGGCGGGTAAGTCGAAGATCGTGGGAACGGCGGGACTGTTGTTCCGAGTGAACGGCCGTGGTGAATCGCTTGAAGAGTTGAGCGGATATGGGATCACGTTCAATAGCGAATCGCTGCGACTGAGCAAAATCAACGACGGCAAGTGGAAGATGCTGGCATCGACAGATCTAACGAAATTGAAAACTGGCACTCGCATCAACGAATGGAGCATGATCCGCGTCGAAGCCAACGGCCCGCGCATTCGTGTGTGGTTCAACCGCAGGCATCCGTCAAGCGATTCGGACAAGGGACTGCGGATTGATTTCACGGATGACGACGAGCCGCATCTGACAGGAGCAATTGGCGCGACAGCGCGGCGAGTGACTGCGATGCTGGATAATGTCGTCGTGCTGCCGGTGGACAAGTAGGTCGGGACTCCTTCCCGACCCGGTCGCTTCGTCGGGACAGAGTCCCCACCCTACGAATATCGGCTCGGCGTCAAACGCTCTGGCACATTCAAACACGTTAGATCGCGCATCTCAGCAGCATGACGAAGGCTATCCTCAACAAACCGACGCCGGCATGGAAGGAATGCACGGTCAGGTTCCTGGATCGAACCCCAATCCACTTTGACACGGCGCTTTGGCAACAAGCCAAGTACACTTCTACCCTGCGCAAATTGGGAGTTCAAGTCGAGATGCTCGAAATCAATCAGAATTCTCCAGACGGCGTCTTCGTCGAAGCCGACGTCGGAGTAACATGTATGAGCCTGGTTTTTGATAATGAGTAGACCCTTGCGTTAAGAAAGGTCGAGAAATGGCTGCCATTGTTCTCTACAATTTCGCTAACAAAAAACGCGTACTTGTCACGCTCATGCGCGTCCTGGTGCTCACCGCGTCGCTCACGATCACACGGATCGGCTACGCGAACGATCAGTCCGTTGCCCCAAGCGATTCAGCTAAGTTCGATTGGTCCGCAGTGGACTCGCAACCAGAACAGGCCGCGTACATTTTGAAACAGCTTCGTGCGTGGCGCACAGCCGTGGGGCCGCACGACGGCAAGAAACTGCGCGTCGTCTACTTTTATCCCAAGGACCGCCAACCGCTCAAGGATCACGTCGAGCGGTGGGATCGGATCATGGCAGATATCCAGGAGTTCTATCGAGACGAGATGCGGCGGTTAGGCTACGGAGAAGTCACGCTATCGCTGGAGCACAAGAAAGGGAAACTCAAACTCTATGAAGTTCAAGGCGCTGCGAATGATGATGGCAGCTACTCGTATCGTACGGGTGGCCGCATTCATGGCGAAGTCGCCAAGGCGTTGGCAAACAGCGGAATCGACGCCAACGCCGAAACTTTGCTGATCGTATGCGGGCTTTCGAAAACCGAAGGCAAGAAGGTGACGATCTATTCGCCCTACTACGGGATGGGCGCGGATCATAACAAGGGCATCTGTCTGGTGGCCGATTCCGACTGGCTCACGATCGACGGACTGAAGCCTGACAAAAACGGCATTACCTTGCAGGTCAAAGAGCACCGCGGCTACGAGCCCTTCACTTTGCCGCGGTTTAACACGACTTACATCGGTGGAACGATCCACGAGTTGGGCCATGGTCTGTCGCTGCCGCACAACCATGCCACCAAAGAGGAAGCGAAGCTCGGTACCGCCCTGATGGGTGCGGGCAACTACACGTACCGCCAGGAATGGCGGAAAAAAGGCAAAGGTTCGTTTCTCACACACGCTCACGCCATCCGGCTGCTAGTTCATCCGGTTTTCAGCGGCACGTCCCAGCAGTGTAACGATTCCCCCAACCTGCAACTGAGAGAATTGAAGCTGTCTTTACAAGAAGGCCAGATCCACGTCCGTGGGAAATTCCAAGCGGACATTCCGGCGGTCGCCATGATCGCCTACAACGACGGCGAGAACCGGCGTCAAAAAGGATACGGGGTGAACAATGACTACGACGCAACGACATGGACGTCAGTCGTCAGCCCACAAAATGAGTTCTGGATTCGAGTCGGCGACGTGAAGGACGGCAATCATCAACTTCGTTTAGCCAGCGTACACGCCAACGGCGCCGTTATCATCAATCACCTTCATTATACGACAAAAGACGGCGTTCCCGATTTCGAGGCCGCGAACAAGGAGATCGCTGCCATCATCGCCTTGGTGCCCACAAAGCCGGTACAGGTCGGCCGATAAAACAGTTGTTCGTTGACCACTACATCATCGCGGAGATGCAAAACGTCACTCGCGAGGTAGGCCAGGCGAAGAAGCATGGCGTCGTATTGAAGCCGAAAACGCAAATGCCGGGCACTCGCGTTCCCAAGCGTCAGATTCACACGTTTCCAATCTGGCACTACGAAGGCCTCTTTTAAGTTTAACCGCCACACCCGTTGGGCAAGACGATGAAACGAGTCCACTCCGTATCAAAATGGTTGACAAACGAAACGAAGTCCGCGGTTTCCGTGTCTGCGAGTGCGATTATCGAACCGCTTGGGGGATCTCGTTCACCGTGTAGTACGCCCGTTTGTGCAAGAGTTCCTCTCGATCCTTTGACTTCATCTTGGTGAGATCGAAATCGTGGATGTGACTCTCTTGGACTTTGTCCAGGTACAGTCGGACCGTGAGTTGGTCGGCGGAGACTTCGGCCTTGGTTACCTTGGCCGTGGTGTGGTCGACTTCCGGGCTGCCGTAAAAACTTGCGTAGATGTGCGTGTAGGTGGTGATGTGGTAGGTCGCCGGTTGGGCAGCGACGACGGCGTCAACAGGCTTTGTAAACTTCAGCAGGAAGCCGTCATTTTTGACTTTGATCTCTTGGATTTCAAACGGAGTCAAACCCGTCCAGTCGAGGCGATCCAGGGCAAATGGCTTTTCGCCTCGCACCGGCCATTGGCGATTGGTCGTGAAGCCGCCCGCGATCAACTGGCCTTGCGGCGAAAACTCGACATTCATGATGCCGGTCGAAAGGCCCTCGCGAAACGGATAACACGCGCCTTGCCACACACCGTTAATCTCTTCCGTCGTGGCACGCACGATAATGCTCAGCGTATAGTCGCCCACAAAGATCTGGTCATCGAACGGTCCGAATTTCCCTTTGGTTTTGTTGACCTTGAATCCGGAAATGGATCGCCCCATTTTGATGTATGGAAAAATCACGGCGGGTGGGACCAGCTCTTTGACTCGCCGTTTTTCGACCAGGATTCGAGAATTGGTTTCCGGTTCGACGCTCGGCGCTTTCAGATTTTTGGCAAACGGATACCAGTTGTAACTTGCGGGGTGGCCCAAGAAACCGCCCGGCTTGAGATGCTTGAGGGAGCACGCGCCGTTCCACGGACCTTGGCTTTCGACGCAAAACATGACGCCATCGGCATTTGGTCCGACGCCGCCGGGACTCCTCAGCCCACTGCAAATGGGGATTGTTTCGCCTTCGGGCGTGATCTTCAAACACCAGCCGCGAAACAGTTGCCGCGAATGATAGGATCCGGTCAAGCCGAGCGCAACCCAAATGTTGCCGTCGTTGTCGTGCTTGGATCCGAAGGCGAATTCGTGTCCCTCGGCGTATCCCCAATGGTTGCTGAGCGTCTCGTAGCGGTCCGCCACGTTGTCGCCGTCCGTGTCCGAAAGTTTGGTGACTTCGCCAAACTGTGTGATGTAGATATCGCCATCTTTGTGGGCGACACCGAAGATTTCATCTTGGCCACTGGCGAACAAGTGGAATTTCGGCGCGGGTTGTTCATCGAAGGCACCGTCGATGAAGTAGACGTCGCCCTTGCGCGTGCCCGCCACAAGACGTCCATCTGGCAGAATGTCGAAGCTGCCAACCTTGAGCGGCACTTCACCGGGAATCGGTACGCTAACCAGTTTGTAGTATTTCGACTCGGCCGCCGCCGTGCCCCACATTGCACCGAGGTCTTCCGCGCGAAGAGTCGTCGTCAGCAAACTAAGTATCGTAGCCACACTCGCCAGAGTGCGGACGAACGCTGAAAATCTCCACGTTCTGGCGAACGCAGCTACGACGAATTTGACCTTTGAATCGTTTTTTACCATTTGTACTCCAGAACCAATATCGACTTCCCTTTTGGCAGCTCCACGGGGATCAACAACTCCTGAGGCTTGCCTTCGCGAACGATGCCACGGTGGGAGGTCGTGAGCGTGACGGTTAGCCGATCGACCATGAACGACGATTCGGACTGTTTCGTTATCTTGCTGCCTGACGCCGCTCGGAAATAAAACTTCTCTTGAGCGTCCGGAGAATCAAAAGTAAACGTCCGACGGAAATAGGCGACCTTCTTTGCGTCCAGCAAATCTTCGAAAAACTCTTCCACACGGACGTCTCCGTAACGGTACATGAACGTCGGCCGCTTCGCCTTGTCGAGAAAGTAACCTCGAAACTGGTAGCCGTGATCCAGCGGAAAGAGATAGTCAGTCTTCCTTTTATAGGGCCAGTTGTCATCCATCGATTTTAGGCGATGAAAGGGAATGCCCGGCGGAAACTCTATCCGATCGTGCCCGCGTGCCGAGAAGCTGCCGTGGTTGACGGTGGCGAAATCTCCCTTCCACAACAAACGCAAGTTCATCTCTTCCGAGTTAAATGCCAGGCTCACTCGCTCGGGAAACCCCACCGCGATTCCACGATAACCAGCATTCCCGCGGCCTCGGCAAATCACCGTTTCATCGGTGACACGCAATTCGGAAGATTGTCGTGACAAACCAATGGGGTTCTTCGCTCGCGTGCCGTCTTCGAGGTAGACCCAAACCGATTCGATTTGCTTTTTCGTGTCGCCGCCGAGGATATCTTTTTTGAACGCGTGGCCGTTTGGCCAGGTCGCTGGCATCACGATCCGCGGACGAAAACGAGCCGGGTTGAGCATGAACAAATAGAACCAGTCTTTTTTGAGCCGTTCGGTCGTGTGAATGATTTCCATCGCTCCGGGACCGGCGGCCTTTTGGCCATTGAAGTCATGGCAGGCGATGCAGGCAAATCCAGTGCTGCCGATCAACTCGTGGCCGGCAGTTTTGTAATTCTTGACGTCCTCCATTTTGGGAAACGTTACCTCTTCAAGCGTGTCGACCTTTTCAAACAGTTCGACAAGGTGACCAACATTCGCCTCGCCGAATTGCGGCATGGTGGTCTCCAAGTATTCCCGCTGCCGTTTGCCGTGAATCATGACTTCGTTGATCCACTCCCGCTTCAACTTCGCGCCGACATGCGTCAAGGGCGGCGGAATTCGGCCTTGATTGCCCAACTCTTTTTTCGTTCCCTTGAAATAGGGATCTCGATCGAGCATCACGCCGCCCAAGTCTTCTCGCTCATGGCACGCAATGCAGTTGAACGTGAAGAGCGATTTCTTGACGTTGTCGCGAGGATTGAGTTTTGTTGCTTCCAAGTCGGGCAGAACGTCGCACAGCATCGCCTTCTGTGCGGCGGACAGCTTGAATTGCGGCCAGGGCCCTGTCGCATCGCTCAAGCACCCTTGAGCGGCGTCTAGTTTTGAAAGCTCGGTGAACGTGTCCGAGTCAGTTTTGACATCGTCGTGGCATTTGGCGCAGCCAAGTTTGCCGAATTCTCGTCGTCCCGTTGCTGCGAGCGCCGCATCGACGGGATACGGTTCGAACGGTGCAATCGGTGTCTTGGAAATGGACAGCTTCGATGACGGAATGGATTGCCGCTTCCATCCGAGCCCGTCCATTTCGAAACCCAGCTTAGGTTCCTTGCCGGCGTGAATGTAAACCAGCTTGATTTTATTCCAGCCGGTCGCGAGCACTTCCTTCACCTGAATCTTCTTGACGCCTCGTCGCCCGCTCGGTGGCAAGTCGACAATTTCCTTGTCGTTGATCCACAACTCGCCGCCGTTGAGTTCCAAAAAGAACTCGTACTCCCCGGCCACGTCGATCTTCACAAAGCCTTCGTAGATCACGGCCGAGTTTCCGGGCACTTGTTTGAGGCTGCTCAAATCGAAGTCGCGGACATGCCCTGCCCGCTCTTTCTCGACATTCACTTCGAGACCTTCCCAAACTCTGCCGCGAATCAATGTGTACTTGAGATGTCCGGGAACTTTTGTCTCTCGAAGAAGATAGTGAGCGATGCGCTCCACGTCGCGCGGATTCAATCGCATGTCCGGCATGCGCCCCGACGGTCGCGTTCGGTGGGGCGAGCGCAGAAACTCGACAAGGCTTCGCGTGTTGTACTTTTGTTCTAGCGCCCCCAAGGGAACGGATGTTTCTCTCATCAACTCTTCGCCCGCGGCGTCGCGAGGAGAATGACACGCGACACAGCCGACCGAGTGAAATAACCGCTCACCATGTTCGGCAGCGACGGCGTTGGTGGGCAGCAAATCAAACTCGGTCGTCCGGTTCATCGACAACAGAAAATGAGAAATCGCTTTGGCCGTTTGTTTCTTTTCGGCGGCATCCAAATGAGACATCACATCAGGCATCGTCGTGCCCGGTTTGATTTCGTGCGGCGAGCGAATAAACTGTTCCAAATAATGAGGATTGACCCGAGCGCCAACGTTCGACAGTCGTGGTGCCCTCTTTGCGGTGTTGGCATGTGAAGCCGTTGTTTTGTGACAAGCGACACAATTGAGTTCATCAAAGAGCACCAAGCCTTTCAGCTTCCCGTCCAATCGACTCGTTTCCACGCCGGGAAGGACGACTCTCGATTCGGCGATCGGATTTGCCCGAACGAAATGATGCCACACAGCCAATACCAGAACGACACCGATCGCGAGCTGTCTGGTGTGCCGTAACAAGTAGCATTCGTGGACAAGGTTTTTGTGGTGTGAGGGCATTTTAAAATCAGTGATTGTCATTCAACGTGCCGCCCCACGGCGTAGTGATTTGCGAGCAATCTTGGGATTGCGAAAGTCTTAAATGTAATCGACGGCGCGTTGATTTGCTGCCATTTCCGTCAAATAATCACCGATCGAAACCTGAGCCGATGGCGCCGAAATGCCCTGTCGTGCGCCACAGCAGCCCGCCACCCACGAAATTAAGTTGCCTGAGGTGCGAGTTTCCCCTCCCAATGTTCGTCATGTGTTTTCAGGTTACACTTATTTGAATTCCTGAAACGTCCTGGTTAAAGAACTTATGCAATGAACCATTACCTATCCCCTTCTCGATCTATCTATCCCATAGTTTTTTTGGTGGGGCTGTTTGTGTTCTGCAATTCGGCAAAGACGGCGGACGAGGCAGAGTCGCTGTCGCTTCTCGTTCAGACGCTTTACGAAACCGAAGATCCCGCGATCCGTGCGTCGTTGATGCGTGGGATGTTGAGTGGGTTGGCGGGGCGACGGCGTGTTGCCGCACCAGCATTGTGGAACAAGTTGAGCGCCAAGCTTGACGCGAGCGATGACGAGACGATCCGTGATCTGTCGCAGCAGCTTTCGCAGATTTTCGGTGACAAGGAAGCAATAGCGCGGGCTCTGGCCACTTTGAAAGACAAATCCGCAAAGGCACCGTCGAGGCGCTCGGCTCTTCGATCGCTTTTGATGCAACGCAGCGAGGAGGCGTCGGACATCTTAGAATCTTTGCTGGACGAACCCGAACTTGCGCTCGATGCAATTCGCGGCTATGCGACTGTTGAGAACCCGACCGCTCCGGCGGTATTGTTGGAGAGGTACGGTCGGATGACTCCTGAACTCCGCCGTGCTGTGATCGAAACGCTGGCCACGCGAAAACGATATGCGGAAGCGCTGCTGGCAGCCGTCAAGCAAGAGGTCGTATCTCGCGACGAGATTCCGGCACACGTTGCTCGCTCGTTGAACAGTATTCTTGGAAATCGTTTCGTTGACGTCTTCGGGCAGGTGCGACAGCTTGCCGAAGACCGTGAGAAGTTAATGGCAAAATACAAGAAGATGGTCACACCGGCGGCGATTGCTGACGCGGATGCCTCGCGAGGTCGAGCCGTTTTCAAGAAGACATGTGCTGCCTGCCACGTCCTTTACGGAGAAGGCGGCAAGATCGGCCCCGACTTGACCGGATCGAATCGTGCCAACTTGGACTACATTCTGTTGAACAGCGTTGATCCCAGTTACGACGTTCCCGCCGGATATAAGATGGTATCGATCATTACGGTCGACGGACGCGTCTTGAATGGCGTCGTCGCAGAAGAAGATGGAACACGCGTGGTGCTGAAGACGGTCGAGCAGCCGCTTGTCATCATCGCCAAGGAAGACATCGACGAGCGAAAGGTTTCGCCCAAGTCCATGATGCCCGACGGACAGTTGGAAAAGATGAAGCCACAGGAAATGATGGATCTGATCAAGTATTTGAGAACGACTGAGCAAGTGGAGATGGCAAAATGAACTGCAAGATGAATCTCGACAAAACTCGGAATTCACTCGTTGCCGCTCTGTTGTTATGCGGCGTTTCACTGGCACTGGCTCAAGAGTCCAGAAACACGCTTCCCAAAAAACAACTTCGGACCAGCAACGCACCGTTTCTGAAACCGGACGAGGCGGTCGCGAAGATGTCGATTCCGGACGGTTTCGAGGTTTCGATCTTCGCGTCCGAGCCAGACATTGCCGAGCCGATCGCGTTTTGTTTTGACGACCGCGGCCGGATGTGGGTCGCCGAGAATTTCAACTATCAAACGCGTCGCCAACACACGAGTGATCAGGTCAGTCGGATTCAGATCCTGGAAGACACCGACGGCGACGGCGTCTTTGACAAGAAGAAAACGTTCACCGACAAATTGACTTTCACTTCGGGACTAGCCTGCGGATTCGGCGGCGTCTTTGTCGGATCGCCACCCCATCTGACATTCATTCCCGACGCGGATGCCGACGACCAGCCAGACGGTCCGCCGCAAATCCTTTTGGATGGTTGGGGAATCAACGATCGGCACGAGACGCTGAACAGTTTCATTTGGGGACCCGACGGTTGGCTCTACGGCTGCCATGGCGTGTTCACTCAATCGCAAGTCGGCAAGCCGGGGGACGACAATGCCGCAAGACAGTTCATCGACGGTGGCATCTGGCGATACCATCCGACACGCAAGATGTTTGAAATCTTTGCTCGCGGATTGTCGAACCCGTGGGGATTCGACTTTGACGATCGCGGCCAAGGATTTGCCACGTGCTGCGTCATCCCGCATTTATTCCACGTCGTCCAAGGCGGTGTCTATCACAAGCAGAGCCGGCCACATGTGAATCCTTACATCTACGACGACATCAAGACGATTCGAGACCACACGCATCTGTCGGCACACGGGGGAGCGCGCATTTATCTCGCCGATGCGTTTCCCGAGAAGTATCGTAACCGGCTGTTCATGTGCAACATCCACGAACACGCCGTGCTGACCGATATTCTCGAACCGCGTGGTTCCAGCTTCGTCGGCAAGCATGGTGATGACTTCATGCCGACGAATGACCTGGCTTGGGTTGGATTCAGCGTTGAAATTGGCCCCGAAGGCGGCGTTTACATCTTGGACTGGCATGACACCGACGTTTGTGGCAACGCAGTGAATTTTCCCAACAGCGGCCGTATTTATCGGATCATGCCCAAGGGTGCGAAGTCAATTGCCCGGCCAAATTTGAGAGTGATGTCCGACGAGCAGTTGGTCCAGTTACAGACGCACGCGAACGACTGGTACGTGCGTCATGCGCGATTGCTGCTGCAAACTCGCGCGGCGGCTGGAACGCTGGACACGTCGCTTGTTCACTCGCAGCTAGAAGAATTGTTGCAATCTGCTTCGACAACCCCGAAGCGACTTCGCGCACTGTGGGCTTTGCATGTGACCGCAGGCTTGGATCACAATCGTTTGACAGCTTTGTTGGATCACGAAGACGAGTATGTGCGTAGTTGGGCGATTCAGTTCCTCTGCGATGCCAGCCAGGTCAACGCATTTCAAGACGCAAGCAGCGCAAAACAAGCGGTGGTTGAAAAATCGGTTCTCGCACAATTCGCATCGATGGCCACGAAAGAGCCGTCGCCGGTCGTGCGTCTTTACCTGGCGTCGGCGGTTCAGCGGCTGCCTTTCGCGGAACGCTGGCCGATCCTCACGGGCCTCGCGTCACACGGCGAAGACATCGGTGATAACAACTTGCCGCGGATGGTTTGGTTCGGGTTGGAGCCCATGGTGCCAGATCATCCCAAGGAATCATTGCGACTAGCCGTCGGTGGAAAGATCCCGGCGCTTCAGGAATTCGTTGCCCGTCGCATGGTCACGGGAGACGTCGCCGTTGGTGTCAGTCGTCCGCGACAAGTTAAGTCGACGCCTGAATGGCAGTGGACGATCCAGAGAGTCGCGCCTGGATTCAAAGTACGCAACGTCGGCGAGGGCGGCGTGGTTTATCACCGAGTCTTCCGGAATAAGGCCGCGGTTCAAACGCATCCGCTTGACAAGAAAACGCCCAGCAGTCTGTTTCGCACGATCACTGTCCCAGCAGGCAAGAAGACACGTTTGGCCATGCGAGTGAGTCATCATCCGCACGGCGACTGGCAATTGCGAGTACTGGCCGACGGCAAGCTTTTGGAAGACCAACTCGTCGGCAGCAAGTCGGTCACTGACGACGAATGGCTTGAATTGACGGTCGACCTATCAAGATTTGCCGGCCAACGCATCGAAGTCACGATCGAAAACTACCCCAACAATTGGGCAAACGAATGGGCATACTGGAATGAAGTGAAGATTGTCAGTGATTAGTCTTCTTCTTCCTCTTTGACCTTTGCCTTGGCGATCACTTCTCGCTGCACGTCGGGTGGCATGACTTCGTAGTGACTGAACTCCATCGTAAAGCTGCCGAGACCGCCAGTCATACTCGACAGCGTTCTCGAATACGTCGTCACCGAGCGAAGCGGCACTTCGATGTGGACCGTTTGGAAGTTGCCTCCCGCCGCATCGGAACCTTGGACGCGGCCACCACGACTGGACATGTCACTGTAAACGTCACCCACGTTCGCTTCGGGAACGGTGATGTCCATTTGGACGACGGGTTCGAGCAACGAAGGCTTGGCGGCTTCGAAGCATTTTTTGAAACCCATGCGGGCGGCGGTCTTGAATGCGGCTTCCGAACTATCGACCGGATGGTGCTTGCCAAAGTGCACTTCGACGCACACGTCTTGGACCCGATAGCCGGCAATCACACCGCCGACCAAGCGCTCTTTGAATCCCTTTTCGATCGCCGGCATGAAGTTGCCTGGGATCACGCCGCCAACAACGGAATCGACCCAGACAAAGTTGTGGTCTTCGATGTAATGGTAAGTCTTCATCGAAGCAAAACGGCTTTTCGTACAAAACTCTTCGGGGTCCGTGCCGCGAGGAAACGGCTGCATCCGCAAGTGCACTTCGCCGAACTGGCCGCGACCACCGGATTGTTTTTTGTGCCGGTACATCTCGCCGGAATCGGTTTGAATCGTTTCGCGGAACGGGATCTTGGGCTCTTTCGTTTCGACTTCCAGCTTGTCGCGGCGGGCCAATCTTTCCTGGATGACCGTTAGATGCAATTCGCTCATGCCGGTCATGACCAGTTCCTTGGTTTGCTGATCACGGTCGAGTTTGAACGTCGGATCTTCTTCGACCACCTTGTTCAACGCGCCGGACAACTTCGTCTCGTCGCCGCGACTCTTCGGCATGACGGCAAGGCCAACCATTGGCGTGGGAAACTTGATCGGCGGCAATTCGGTGTCGCCGAGCGTGGCACTTGTCTTGAGGTCTTCCATTTTTGCGACAGCAACAATATCGCCGGGGCCCGCTTCGTTGACGGGTGAAGTTTGATCTGCTTGGACTTCGAGCAACGGTCCCATCTTGACGCCCTTGCGCGCCGAGGTGGCCGATACATTTTGGTCTTTCTTCAGCGTCCCTTGAAAAATGCGGATGAAGCTGAGTTTTTGCACGAACGGGTCGATGCGTGTTTTGAATACGCGAGCCACCAGCGGGGCGCTTGCATCGGTGGAAAGCTCCGTTTCGTCGTCGCCCGTCTTGGTGGTTCGTTTGACGTCGGCGGGTGTCAGGCCGCACATGCACAGGGCATCGAGCAACTCGGTAACACCTGTTTCTGTTTTACTGGAACAGCAAACGATGGGAATCAGGCTTCCTGATGCGACCGCTTGCACGATTAACGTCGAAAGCTGTTCGTCCGAAGGAAGTTCACCATCTTCGAGGTACTGCATCATGACGTCTTCGTCGGCTTCGATGATCGCTTCGACCAACGGGTCGTGAACTTCGTTGGGATCGACCAAGGCAGCGGCCGTATCGTCGGGCACTTTCAGCGTGCTGACGACGCCCTTAAAGTCCCCGCCGTGGCCAACGGGAACATTCAGCAGCACGCATTGGTTGCCCCACATTTCGCGAATCGAATCGACCAATGCTGGGAAGTCGATGTTGTCCGCGTCCATTTTGTTGATGATCACCATCCGGCCGACGCCCGCGTTGCCGGCCTCGGTGAAGACACGACGCGTGTTGACCTCGATGCCGGATTGAGCATTGACGACGATCGCCGCCATGTCGACGCCCGCAAGCGCGCCAATGGTCTGACCAATGAAGTCGGGGTAACCCGGCGCGTCGATGACGTTGAATCGTTTGCCACCGTGATTGAAGTGAATTACCGAGGCTTCGATCGAATACTGGTGATGTTTTTCTTCGTCGTCAAAATCGCACAGGCTGGTGCCATCATCAACGCTGGGATTGCCTTTCACGGTTCCGGTCACCGTCAGCATCTTGTCGGCTAACGTGGTCTTGCCCGCGGAGCCGTGTCCACAGAGAACGAGATTGCGGATGTCCTCGAGTTTCGCCTTTGCCATCTTATGATTTCCTTTGCGATTGGACCGTAGCTACGCTCGCCAGAGCGTGGTTCTCCGCGGTCTGGCGACCGCAGCTACGTCAATTGGATTAATTCGGATTTGCCGCCGCTAATGCGTCTTGGAGTGTGAGTTTTCCTTCATATAACGTGCGGCCGATGATACAGCCGGCCATTTTGATACTTGCAAGTTGTTCGACGTCGTCGGCGGTGGTGACTCCGCCGGAGGCCACCACAGGGATGCGGGTCGCTTCGTTCATTTCCTTCATCGCTTCGAGATTCGGTCCGGACATCATGCCGTCTTTGGCGATGTCGGTATAAATGATCGCCGCGATCGGTTCGTCTTCAAACTGCTTGGCCAAACCGGTCGCCGCAACGTCGCTTGTTTCCAGCCAGCCATCGGTTGCGACGCGTCCATTGCGAGCGTCAATGCCGAGCGCCAATTGGTTGGGAAACTTGCGGCATGTGGTACGAAACCAATCCGGTTCCTTGATGGCCTTGGTCCCGATCACCAATCGCTGGAGTCCCAAGCTGAGGAGTTGCTCAATGGATTGGTCATCGCGGATGCCACCGCCAAGTTCGCAGGGAATGTCGACCGCTTGGACAATTGCGGACACGGCATCCCGATTGACTAGCTTGCCATCGCGGGCACCGTCCAGATCGACGAGATGAAGGAATTGGGCTCCATCGCCAACCCAACGCCGTGCCATTTCCGCCGGGTCGTCGCCGAACACCGTTTCGCGGTCATAATCGCCCTGAACAAGGCGAACACACCTGCCACCACGCAGGTCGATGGCAGGCCAGATTTCCATCACGCCGGACTCTTTTCCGTGCTGCAACTAGGGAGTTTTCGTAAACTCGCAATATCCCAAACCCGTCGCGGTCTGACAAGGGTTGGAGAGGAAATGACGAATGTCGAGATACCCAATGACGAATGAAACCCGAATTCCGAGTGACGAAGGAAGATGCGCGCAATCTCAGTTCGTCATTGGGTGTTTCGACCTTCGTCATTCCACCGTAGGGTATTTTGTCATTCGCTGGTTTCTTTAATCGACACGTCGCGGAATTGCACGGGATCGCTGTGTCCGGCGAAGCCAAAGTGGCCGCTCTCTAGATCTTTGCCGGGATGTGGCGAGTTGGCCATGAATTCGGACACCTTGCTCAGGTCGGCGTCGAGAATGACGTAGCCGTTCACCTCAACTTGGATGGTCGATCCGATCACCGTGACTTCCTGAAAATTCCACTCGCCAGCGACGCGCAGATAGCCGCGGTGTGCCGGGACCATGCCATAGGCCGAGCCGTGGTATTGGCGTTTGTCGAGCTTGGCATATTTCACGTGTTCGCTGTCCAGGACTTGCAGGTCGCACATTCCGGCATAGGCGGGATTGCCTGTGCCAGGGTACCGAATCGCAAGGCCGTTGTTGCCGCCGGGTGGAAGTTTGAATTGCAGCCGGGCCACAAAATCTTTGCACTTGTTCTTGGTGAACAACGTGCCGCCATGGCCCTTCTTGCACTGAATCGTGCCGTCGACGACTTCGTAGTTCTCCACCGCGCCTTGCCAGCCTTCGAGGTCGCTGCCATTAAAAACGTTTTTGAAGTCCATCGCGTTTTCGCGCGCCAGAATCTCGTTCGCCTCGTCGGCGGGAATCTCACGAATGAAGACATTTCGCCAGCGGATTTCGCCGCCGTGTGTTTGCAGTTGAATTGGGCCTTTGCCGAACAACGGTCGTTTGCGATCCCAAAAGTTGTGCATGATGGCGTGGTCGACAACATGTTCGCCATTGAGCCAAACGCTGGTTCGTGCACCGACTTGAACGATGCGAAAACGGTTCCACTCGCCAAACGGTTTGTCCGCGAGCACGGACGGATCCTTGCCGGGCGATCCGGCTGCGTTATTCCATAGACCACCGGAGCCTTTATCCGCGCCAATTTTCCACTTGCCGCCTTCTTTCGTGAAATCCCAGATCTGTACTTGCGGCGTGGCGCGCAAGTAGATCCCGCTGTCCGCTTTGGCGACGGTTTTGTAGTCGATCATAAACTCGATGTCGCCATATTCTTTGTTCGTCGTTAGGTACGCGCCGTGCCCGTCGTTGACCAGCTCGCCGTTTTCTACGGACCAATGGCTTTGAGCGTCTTTCCAATCGGTCTCGCGTTTGCTTGCGCGATCTTCGTCGGTCATGGCGGCAAGTTTGCGCGGGTCGAAGTGGCCCATGCCGTGCCAGCCGTCCAAGTCTTGACCGTTAAACAAGGCGGTGAATCCTTCCGGTGGAACGTTGTCGGCGGCCAAGGAAGTGAGAGCGGATGCAAGTATCGCCAGCACAATCAAGTGAGGTCGAAACATGGAAAAGTCCTTTTGTGGGAAGATTGGTGAGGTGGGATCGAGTGCAGATCCATCAGTCTAATTCATGCGAATTCGGATTGCCATCAGTCTGCCGATAAGCAGGTGTGGGAGACGCCGGGCGGATGGTCTACTATGGACTGAAACAACTGTGGAGCGTCAAAATGCCTTCTCCCTTTCCCGGCATGGACCCGTTTATTGAAAATCAGAAGTGGCCTGATTTTCACACGCGCTTGATAACCGCAATCAGTGACGCATTGCTGCCGGCCGTTCGCCCGAAATATGTTTTGGAAGTCGAGCGGCGGGTTTATTTGGAAACGCGCGACCCCGAAACCACCGTGCAATCCTTTGTGGCCGACGTAGGCAATTACGAGAGCGGATCGGGAGGCTCTACGACTGAGGCTTCTGGAGATGTTGCCGTGGCTGAGGCGACCCAGGTCGAACGCAGAACGTGTACGCTTCCCTATATCGAAGAACATCACGAACCTTACTTGACGATCCGCCGTGGTTCGCCTCGCGAAATTGTCACAATCATCGAACTGCTTTCGCCCGCCAACAAAACCCGCGGCTCCGATGGACGGCAGCAGTACTTGGACAAGCGACTGGCACTGCTAAAAACGCGAACGCATTTTGTCGAGCTAGATTTGTTGCGTGGCGGCGAACGGACGCCACTGTTGGATCCGTCCGCAGGCGACTACTTTGCGATCATCAGCCAAGCGGTCCGGCGTCCGGCGGCGGATGTTTACGGCTGGCCACTGGCAAGTCCTCTGCCGACGTTGCCCATCCCGCTGGCCGATGACGACCCCGACGTGCCGCTCAACTTGCAAGCGGTTCTTAGCTTGGTTTATGACCGTGCGGGCTACGATTATTCGTTGAATTACCAGGAAACCGTTTCGCCCGCCTTTTCGGAAGCGGAGACGACGTGGGCTCAAAAGCGGATCGGTTAGTCAAACGAATGCGAAGTCTTATTCCATTACTTGTTCCGCCAGCTTCCTTGAACGTCACTCGCGGCAACGTTCACCATGCGGCGGCGGCCGATGAGACGCGACCGGTTTCCATTATCGGATCGCGTACAGGGCGTCGAACGTGCGAATGTAGACTGTCCCGCTGGAAATTACTGGCGATGCAGTCGTCGCTTCACCGAGGTCGTTCTGCGACAAGATCTCGAACTTGCGGCCGGCTTTCACGACGGTCACGATCCCTTTGCGGGCGGTGAGATAGACTTTTCCGTCGGCATAAACCGGCGATGCACGATGACGATCGCGAGTCGTCCGCTCCTCGTACAACTTCTCGCCCGTTGATGAATCCACGCAAACTAGATTGCCGTTTTCGCGGCAAAGGTAAACGATACCGTTGTGGTACAAAGGGCTGGGGACATCCGGAGTGCCGCGCTGGTGCTTCCAATGGAATGCGTCGGACCGATCAGAAACATCGCCCTCCGCATCAGGCTTGAGGCTGACAACGGGACCGCCCTTGGCGGACGGCACAACGATCATTCCGCCCACGGCCAATGGCGACGAGACGAAACGTAGCGTTGGATGGTACGTTGCTCCTTGCGGGTTCATGCAGCAACGCCAAATCTCTCTTCCATCGGCAAGTTGATGGGCGATTGCATAGTCGCCACCGTGTGTGACGAGATACTCGCGGGTGTCGTCACGATAAAGCATTGGCGAGGCATACGAGTGTTCGTTCTCCTTGCTCGCGCCGGTCACGCGATCGTGCTTCCAGATTTCGTCTCCCGTCGCAGCGTCCAGGCAAGCGACCATCGCCTCTTGCGTTTCCGCCCGGCCCTCGCCGTGGATCATTTGCAAGTAAAGCCGCCCTTTATCAAGAACGGGTGTCGCGGTCATTCCAAACGCGATCTTGAATTTGCCGTATCGCTGCTGCAAGTCGAGCCGCCACACTTCATCGCCTTCGACCGTGTAACAAGCGACCGCGCCGTTTGCCATCGTCGCCCAAACGTGATTGCCGTCAGTCGAGGGAGACGGGGAAGCGGAATTTCCTTCGTCGCCGCGCACGTCGCGATTACCTTCACCAACTTTGACTCGCCACAACTCTTTGCCGGATGTCGAAACGCAAAGCAATATTAAATCCTTGCCGTCCGTGCTAGTGACAAAAACTCGCTCGCCCCAAACCGCCGGTGTCGAACCTGCCGGGCCGGGCATCGACAAGCGCCAGGCGATGTTTGTTTCTTTGTTCCATTTGAAGGGGACACCCGTTTCACTGCTCACGCCATTCCAATTTGCACCTCGCCATTGAGGCCAGTTCTCGCCCTGGCCGGAAAGACAAATGAGCATGGTAACAACAAGCGAAAAAAGATGAATGCGAAGGTTCATAGTTCACCGGGCGGGATGGATGAGGAGGTTCATGGAAGGACAGCCGGCATTCGTTCGATGTCGAATCACGACCTGCGAATACGATAGCTTGTAATTC
>CAYFJO010000148.1:0-23313 GCA_964343305.1 uncultured Pirellulaceae bacterium
TGTTATTTGTCGCCAAAGCCGTCGCCTGCCGGCTCGGCGTTAAACGATTTGCGGGAATAGAGCATCATGCCTAACAGGTCGCCTAATATTCTGTGGTATTGCACGGATCAGCAGCGCTTCGACACGATTCGAGCGCTCGGCAATCCGCACGTCGTCACGCCGACGATCGACCAACTCGTTGCCGGCGGCGTTGCCTTTACGCATGCCTATTGCCAAAGCCCGATTTGCACTCCCAGCCGATCCAGTTTTCTCACCGGTCTTTATCCGTCGCGTGTGCACAACACTCGGAACGGCAACGAGACGTTTCCCGACTTTCCGCCTCTGATCACAAAACTGCTTGCCGACAGCGGCTACCAGTGCGGCAACATTGGCAAGTTTCACCTGCAAAGCGCCGGACATCGCACGGAACCGCGCCTCGACGACGGTTTCAGTTATTGGAAGTTCAGTCACGCGCCGCGCGACGACTGGCAAGAAGGCCATCACTACGCCGAGTGGGTTCGTGAGCGCGGCGGCAACCTCGACGAAATGCGCGACAGCGACGAACGCGTACCGCCAGAATGTCACCAAACAACTTGGGCCTCCGAGATGTCGATTGACTTCATTCGGCAGCGGCACGAGCGACCTTGGTTGTTGTGCGTCAACATCTACGATCCACACCCACCGTTCATTCCGCCGAAGGTTTACGCCGATCGATTCGATCCGGCGAAGATGCCGGGCCCGTATTTCCGCGACAGCGACTTGGAGCAGCAAGCCAAGTTGAAAGACGTTGATTTCCAAGGTGAGGCACTGCCGCCCGCTGGGCATGATACTCATCGAGCGCAAGCAAATTACTATGCGATGATCGCCCAAATCGACGATCAGTTTGCTCGGGTGTTAGATGTACTCGACGAAACGGGACAGCGAGAGAACACCGTCATTATCTTTACATCCGATCATGGCGAAGCACTGGGCGATCACGGGTTGATTCAGAAAGGCTGCCGCTTCTACGAAGGATTGGTTCGCGTGCCGCTGATTTTCTCGTGGCCGGGGCATTTTCAAGCCGACGTCAAGAGCAACGCGCTCGTCGAGTTGCTAGACATGACGGCGACCATCGTCGAACTGGCCGGACTTGACCAGCCAGAGTACATGCAAGGGAAGAGCCTGACTCCGATCTTACGCGGCGACGCTTCACCAGATCACTTTCGTGATTCTGTTCGTTGCGAGTATTTCGATGCCCTCGATCCATACTTCACCGGTGGCACCGGCACTTTCGCAACCATGTATCGCAACCGACGATACAAACTGTCGGTCTACCACGGTCATCATCTCGGCGAACTCTACGATCTGGAGAACGACCCTTGGGAGTTTGAAAACCTTTGGGATGACCCGCGGCACGAGAGTCTCAAAGCGGAGTTGATGTACGCCAGCTTTGATTCGCACGTGCTGCAGACGACTGATGTGGGATCGCGTCGCATTGCCCCGATGTAACGAGATCGGCACGAAAAAAGCCGAAGACTTACTTCGGCTTTTGTAACATTCATGTTGCAGCTTCGTGAGTTAAACGACGCCGCGCTTCACCGCCCAAACCGCCGCTTGGGTTCGATCCGTCACGTCGATCTTGCGCAAGATGTTTTGCACGTGCTCTTTGACCGTTTCGATGCTGATGCCCAGCGAGCGGCCGATTTCTCGATTGCTCAAGCCTAATGCGACGTGTCGCAGGACTTGCATTTCGCGGTTGGTCAGTGGGATTTCGTGATCCGCGGGTTCGCGACGTTTGGCCATGGCCTCCTTGACACGGAACAGCATGCTGTCGCCCGCGGGAGAACTGCCGGTGGCGGCACGCTCGATGGCACCGATGATCGTGTCCCGAGGTGACCCCTTGAGAACATAGTCGGCAGCGCCCAACGCAACGCTGCGGGCAATGTACGTTGGGTTGTCGTACGTCGACAGAACAACGACCCGTGTGTCCGGCGATTCGGAGCGAATCTTTTCCATTGCGAACAGCCCATCGCCGTTCGGCATGCGAATGTCCATCAGCACCACGTCGGGCTGCGAACGAAGCGTTTCCTCAACGGCTTGTTCGCCACTTTCCGCCTCGGCAATGACTTCGATTTCCGAACCCTCAAACAGGCATTGAAGCCCACTACGGACAACTTCGTGATCGTCTGCAACTACGATTTTAATGCTCATGTGGTACGCTCCTGATAGAAATCGGTTGTAATCGAGCCACTTGACGCCTTCCGTGCAAACAAATCGTTCAGCAAACGTCTTTCGACTCTTGTAGCTGTACTACGTTACGCAGAATGTATGTGGGACTTCCACTCCTTGTGCGACATTATCACCCCCAGAAGGGTCGAGTCATCGTTCACTTTAAACAGGATTGTAACTCCTGCCATCCCCTAAAACGGGTTGGTTGTCAGTTTATTGCGGCGGTTTTTTGAAAAAAATTGGCATAAACGGCAGGCGGCGGGATCTAGCCGCCCAGTTCTGAGTGCGCAAGCCGAAGATTTCATGCATCATTCTGATTTCAAGATTCGGCAATGCACAAGGTTCCCCTTTTGCAACCGTGCGACGTTGACTCTACGCAATGCGTGACCTAGATAAACTACACAGCCCGAACATGATGGCTTTCTTCAACATTGGTTGAATGAGAATACGTGGTTCAAAAAGGGGTCAGGTGCCGTTTGTGCAAAGCACCTTTTGGGCCGTTCCGGCAAACGGTACCTGACCCCTTTTTGAACCGCAAAACACAACCCGGTGCAGGGACGGACGCAGATAGAGGTTTTTTAAGCCGATGAACAAAGGCTCGCTGCTCCTGGTCGACGATGACCGACACGTTTTGGATGCCATGGCCGAATGGCTGCGTGAACAGGGATACTCGGTTGATGAAACTTCGACTCGGCAAGCGGCCATCCAGGCCATCGATGCCAAGGCCTACGATCTGGTCTTGTGCGACGTGCGGTTGGACGACGGTGACGGCTTCGAAGTTCTCGCGCACAGCCGAAAGCATCGCCCCAACACCGTGGTCATCTTGATCACTGGATACGGCACCGTGGAAACCGGTATTGAAGCACTTCGCGAAGGCGCCTTCGATCTCCTCACCAAGCCGCTGATCGACGAAGAGTTGCTAATGTCGATCAACCGCGCCCTGTCTCAACGTCAGGTCATCGAAGAAAACAAACAACTCAAACAACAGCTCGACCTTCGCTTCGGGCTGGAAAACATTGTCGGCCACGACCATCGAATGCTGCGTGTCTATGACATGATCGACAGCATTGCCGACACCAAGGCGACCGTGTTGATCACTGGCGAAAGCGGCACTGGCAAATCGTTGATCGCACGAGCCATCCATCGCAAAAGCGAGCGTCGCGATGGCTCGTTCGTCGAAGTGGCTTGTGGTGCGTTGCCGGAGAATCTGCTCGAGAGCGAATTGTTTGGCCATGTCGCCGGTTCGTTCACTGGCGCGACAGTCGACAAAGTTGGAAAATTCATGCAAGCCGACGGGGGCTCGATTTTCCTTGACGAGATCGGCACGGCTTCGGCCAGCATGCAGGTCAAAATGTTGCGTGTCTTACAGGAGTTCGAGTTCGAACAAGTCGGCGGAACAAAGACGTACAAAGTCGACTCGCGCGTTGTACTGGCCACCAACGAGAATCTCGAACGTGCCGTGGCCGAAGGACGATTTCGTCAGGACTTGTTCTACCGCATCAACGTGATCAACATCGAATTGCCATCACTGCGAGAACGCATTTCGGACATTCCGCTGCTGGCCCAACACTTTCTCAGTTCGGTCTGCGAGGACTCTGGCAAGAACGTGCAAGGGTTCACCGAAGAGGCCGTCGCCGCACTGCAACGCTACCGTTGGCCTGGTAACGTCCGCGAGTTACAGAACGTGGTCGAACGAGCGGTGTTGCTTGGCAAGGGCACAACGATCGGCGTCGAAGACCTGCCAACCATGATGTCCGACGGTCAACCCGCCGCCGTTCAATCCGTCGGTACGCGGACGTTGAAGGATGCTCTCTCGGGACCCGAACGACAAATCATCCTCGAAGTGCTCAAGTCCAACAATTGGAACCGCAACGCCACAGCCGACCAATTGGGCATCAACCGCACGACGCTCTACAAAAAGATGAAACGGCTTGGCATCGACGAACCACGCGGCATGATTTTTCACCCCGTGTAGGCGCGTCAATTCTCGAAGTCCAGGAAGAGTAGGGCGTGTGTAGCAAGCCCTTGTGTTTCGTTGTGTTGCGCACGGCGTCGAAAAAAAAGACTCCCGAAGTCATCATCACTTCGGGAGCCTGCTTGGATTCCTCCGGCACGGACTCGCCATGTTTGAAGAGTCTTAGTGCGTGTGCTTCGTTTGGAAGCCCATCTTCTTCAGCCACGCTTGCCACTTGTGAGCTTCTTCGTCCGTGTCGAACGACAGCGTGCGCCATTTCACTTGGCGATACTTCACATCGGTGTGGCCGTTGTGAGCATATTTTTGCACTTCGCAACCCAAGCTCTTCAACGTTTTGTAACGCGACTCGGCTGTCGATGCGGATTTGGTGTGGACGGTTTTCCACTGAGCCAGACGGAAGTCGACCGTCCATTTTTTTGCAGCGTGTGCGTTTTTCACCGCGGCGTAAAAGACAACAGCCAGCAGTAAACCCGCTAGCAAACTAGAGAACACCTTCTTCGCCATCCTAACACTCCTTTGCAGTTTAGCGATTGTGGGCGAGAAATACCTTCTGATTTTCCCTATGGATTTCGGCAGTTGGCGGAGCTGAGGTTGAGAAAACTTTTCCGATTAATCTCCATACAGATCCAGCGGCGAGACAGAATTCTCTAGATCGATGTCAAGCTTGTCAGCGTCGACGTACGGCGCGAGGATGTGCGCGGTGGTTTCGCGGTTGGCCAACTGATTCACGATTCGTCCATACAGTTTGTCCGAACCGTGGAACCAATCGACGAACTCCTCATCCGCTGCTTGCAATGAAGTTGGATCGGAAAGGTCCGCGAATACGGCACCATGGTTCTCGCAGACCCCTGACAGCGATCGCGGTGCTTGTGCCCAAAAATCCTTCGAATGAACGCTAGCTCGAAAGCGCTCCAGGACAAGCCGATCAACGGGCGGCAGGATCACGATCACTTGAATCCCATGTCGCTGGCATCGAGCGAGAAAGCTCTCACAGTCCACAAGATGGGACATGTGGATTCCGTTGCCGCGGTACTTCCCTCGTTCAAAACGCTCGAACCCCTCGGCACGGCGTGACTCCAGCGGCGGTGGGTTCGCGATGTACTGCGCATAGCGATAACTTCCGTCGTTGCGAAAGCCTCCCTGCCGATGGGCGCCGAGCAGCCGGCGTTGTGTTTGGGGGTCGCGGCGAGGACCAGAGAACCATGCTTCGTGAATTCGCGGATCTCGCCAAGCACTTTGAAGCAATTGAATCCGGTCCAGGAAGAACGCCATCTGTTTTTGGAGTTTCTTCTTGCCGTTGGACAGTGCTCGTCCGCCATGACGGTCCCAAAAGTCTTTCCATGAATCCGTTTCTGTTTTGTGAGACTGAAGCCACCACCAATCCACTCCGAGGATGACCATCTCGGGTTTCGCATCCGCCGCCACCATGGCATCGATGCAATCAATCGCTTCATGAAAACCGCGAACACCGCCGCCCACGTTGTAGAACTCGTGGGGCGCGAGCCGATTGAACATACGTCCCCGAAACTGCATCACGCGCGACGAACCCAACGCGACGACTCGCGGTTTGATTTCGCTGGATACGTCAATTTTCAAATGACTGGCGATGTCGAAATAGTTACTGGCCCACAGAATTGGTTCACGTGCGGCAACCTCCGCAACATCGCGCCCGGAGACAAACTCTCCGACGGACTTGAGCTGATGAATGTAGAAGGCCAGCAGCGGCATGGTCAAGACAACGCACGAGCACGCAAACCAGCCACAGCTCGCCAGGAATCGCAAGTATGCCCGAGCATCGACGTTCATCGTTGGTCCAGTCTCCTAGAATTGAAAATAAAGAAATGGGACACGGTCATACGATCCACAAAAAAACAGTGCCAGCAGGGCGGCATAGTAAAACGCATAGCGAGTCAATCGGGGCATGTAATCCATTTCCGCCAAGGTGCCGCGATTCCGTTGCAGTGCCTCCCAACCGATCACGGTCGCGATGGGTAACAGCAGCAACCAATTGGCGGACGCCATCACCAGGTTGGTCCCTGGTGCGAAACTCAGGACTCGTGTCAAAACCAACCACGCTTCCACCAACGACTCGGCCCGGAAGAAAATCCAAGTCAAGCAAATGAGATGAAAGCAAACGACAACATTCATCACTGCTCCCAACTTCGCTCGCGACGAAAAAGGCTTGCCGAGAAAGTACAATCCGCCGTTGAGCATGCCCCACACCACAAAAGTCCAATTGGCACCATGCCACAAACCGCTGACGACAAACGTGACCATGATGTTGACGACCCGCCGAACGCGGCCAACGCGATTGCCGCCCAGCAGCGCGATGTAAACATATTCGGAAAACCAGGACGATAGCGAAATGTGCCAACGCCCCCAGAATTCTTTCACCGACTGCGAAATGTAGGGTGAATCAAAGTTGCGATTCAGCCGCACGCCAAACAACGCCGCCACGCCGATCGCGATGAACGAATACCCCGCAAAGTCGCCATAGATTTGAAACGCAAAGCAATACGTCGCAAACAACAACGATGGTCCCGCGTACAATGTCGGATCGGCATACGCGGCCGTGACGACCGCCGCCATGTTGTCAGCCAACACGCATTTCAACAGATAGCCAATCAGGATACATCGCATTCCAAACACCGCCATCGCGGGATCAAAGCGACGGTCACGTGTCAATTCTGGCAACAAGTGCGTCGCCTTTTCGATCGGCCCGGCGACCAACTGCGGAAAGAACGCAACAAACAACATAAAGTCCGACAGTTTTTCGCAGACGGCGCACCGGCCACGATAAACGTCGATCGTGTAGCTCAACGTTTGAAACGTGTAAAAGCTAATGCCAACGGGCAACAGAATGTTCAACGTTGGCCAGTCCGGCGTCAGTCCCATCGCCGTAAAAACATGGGTAACGTTTTGCATGAAGAAATTGAAATACTTGAACAGCGCAAGGATACCCAGATTGGCCACAAGGCTGGTCAACAGCAACGCCCGACGGTGTCTCAAGTTGTCCGTCCGACCGAGGCCGAGTCCGCATGCGTAGTCCATCAGGCTGGACACCACAATCAGCGACAAGAAACGCCAATCCCACCAGCCGTAAAAAATGTAGCTGGCGATCAACAGAATGCGGTTGCGCCGAGCAAGCGTGGAGCTGAACCAATGCAGCGTCAATACGACAAACAGAAATAACGGAAAGATTAGGCTATTGAATAACATTTCAATTTCCGCTGACAGATGGTCCGGCAACTCAACGCCTGCTGAAGCTGAGCAAGCCTAGGATTTGAGCGGGAGAATAGCGTTTGCGGCGGCAGCGTCACAGACCGGAAATAGAAGGCGCTAGCGATGCATGCAATGGACGTGATTCGAATGAACCCCAACATCCTGTCCCATCGACCAGATGGCTCTCATTTCTTTGACATCACTCATCATGTTTGTTGTCAAAAAAGAATATGCGTAGCCGCAAGCTGCCAGCTTGCGGGAAGTGTCCTAATTCCGTGCAAGACTTCCGAAGTTTTCCGAAACTTCGGAAGTCTAAATGGGCAAACTGGGACACTACCAGGTTGCGCATCGACAAGCTGGCAGGATGCGGAACGTGATATACTTGGAAGGAATTGTCCGTTTCTACAAGTTAGTTCTCCATACGTGAAAGAAACGATCGATGAGCGACTTAACACGACGTCAAATGCTTGCGAGCGTATTGCCTACTGCTCTGGGATTCCTGGGTCTGGAACGACTCGCTTTAGCCAGCAGCCAAACCAAGTTCCCAGCAGTACGACGCATCACTCGTGGACCACGGCACCACTGGTTCGGCTACTACGACAAACTTCAGTTCGATACCACGAGTCGGTATGTGTTGGGAATGGAAGTCGATTTCGAACATCGGTCACCAAAAGCCGACGACGTGATAAAAATCGGGATGGTGGATCTGCGGGACAACGATCGCTGGATCGAGTTGGGGAAAAGCTCGGCTTGGTGTTGGCAACAGGGCTGCATGTTACAGTGGCTTCCCGGTTCAACAACGAAAATACTTTGGAATGACCGCGAAGATGATCGATTCGTTTGCCATATCTTGGATGTAAGAACACAACAGCGTCGTACCATCCCACATCCTTTTTATTCCGTCAGCCCCGATGGCAAGTCAGCGGTTTCGCTGGACTTTCGGCGCGTCAATGACGTCCGGCCCGGTTACGGATACGCGGGACTAAATGATCCCTACGCCGATGATCTGGCACCCAAAGAGACGGGAGTCTTTCATGTTGACCTGGAAACAGGTAAATCAACACTGATCATCCCGCTGGCTGACATTGCACGAATGGGAGTCATTCCAAACGAAAAACTGGGCATCAAGCATTATTTCAACCACTTGTTGTTCAGTCCTGACGGTTCCCGTTTTATTGCGCTGCATCGCTGGCGCTATCCAAACGGAAGTCGGCTGACACGCATGATCACCGCCAAACCAGACGGTAGCGACATCCGAATTGTTGTTGGAAACGGCTACACGTCCCATTTCATTTGGCGCGACAACAAACACATTCTGGCCCAATCGCGGCACTTGCTGGGAAACAACAACTGGGGCAATTTTCTGTTTGAGGACACGATTGGCGGCGGAGATGTGAAGCAAGTCGGTCGCGGCATTCTTGATCCGTCGGGGCATATCAGTTACTTGTCGGGTATCGAGTGGATACTGAACGACACATATCCAAAAGGCACAGAGCGAATGCAGACGCCACATCTATATCACGTCAAGACGCAACGCCGCATCGATCTGGGACATTTTCACTTGCCGAAGCTATACAGCGGTGAATGGCGGGTCGACACGCATCCTCGCTTTAGTCCTGATGGCCGCTACGTTTGTATCGATGCGCCGCATGAAAACAAGGGACGGCAACTACACTTGATCGATATTTCGGAGATCATCCAATGAAATCGCTTAGACGCACGATCGCGATACTATTCGGCATGGCAGTTGTCTATGAAGCTGTTGCTGAGGCGCCGGTTCGACTCGATCGCAAGAATCTGATGACGTTTCGCGCCGACGACGGGAGTGTCGAGGCAGTTAAGTCTGTCGAAGATTGGCAAAAGCGGCGGAAAGAAATTTTGAGTGGAATGCAGGAAGTCATGGGAAAGTTCCCCAGTAGCGACCGCCGGGTTCCGCTTGAAATAGAAACCGTCGAAGAAACTGATGCCGGGAATTATGTTCGTCGATTGATCACTTACCAATCGGAGCCCGGCTCACGAACGACGGCGTATCTTTGCATTCCGAAAGATGTGGTGGCTGGCAAACACACCGCGCCAGCGGTACTTTGTCTGCACCCGACGGATAATAAAGTCGGTCACAAAGTGGTGGTAGGACTTGGCGGCCGCGCTGGTCGTGGTTATGCCGCTGAACTTGCTGAGCGAGGCTACGTGACCTTGTCGCCCTCATATCCTCACCTGGCGGATTACTATCCCAACCTTGGCAAGCTTGGCCATGTGAGCGGGACGATGAAGGCCATCTGGGATAACTCTCGTGGTCTCGATCTGTTAGCGTCGCTCGACGAGGTCGACGATTCGCGAGGTTTTGGCGCGATTGGCCATTCCCTTGGTGGCCATAATGCGATTTACACAGCCGTCTTTGATGAGCGAGTCACCGTGCTGGCCAGCAGTTGCGGATTCGATTCTTACCTGCACTATTATGATGGTGCGCAGCGCAACTGGTTTTTTGGGAAGGGCTGGTGTCAGATTCGCTACATGCCGCGCATGTCAAACTATCGTGGCAGGTTGGACGAAATTCCCTTCGACTTTCATGAACTGCTCGGCGCAATCGCCCCTCGGCCGGTATTTGTGAATGCGCCACTGCATGACGGCAATTTTCGGTGGAAGAGCGTCGATGAGTGTGCTGCCGCTGCACGTCCGATTTACAAATTGCTTGGCGGCGAAGGCAACCTTGTCATCGAGCATCCCGATTGTGATCACAATTTCCCTGATGAAATACGAGAAGCCGCATATAGAACGATCGACGGTGTTTTACGTTCGAAGAAAAAGTGACTCTAAATCTGACTGGCCTAATCGCTTAACTCAATTCAGCAACGATTGGCTAATTGTCTACAAGATGGGCAGACAGGAGATGTTGCCAGTTAATTGCGAGATTTTGCCAGGATTTTGAGCCTGTCCGTTAGTTTATGCCGCAGCGATTCGAGGATGTCCCGATACTCTTTGTCTTTTGTGAGGTTCGTGAATTGGTCTGGGTCGTTTCGCATGTCGTAGAGTTCTTCCGTGCCATCTTTGTATCGCATGTAGGACCAATCCGCCGTTCGATATGAATGTCCATTCTTCACGATGGAGATCGCTCCGTCCTTAACGCTCGCCGACGGGTTCTTTAGAACCTTCACCAAGCTCACCCCTTGAACGGAGTTTGGAATCGCCACTCCCGTAAATTGGCAAATGGTTGGAAAGATATCCACCAACTCGACGATCGACTTTGATCGGCCCGGCTCAAGGCCCGGTACCGAAATGATCAGCGGCACGCGGGTCACTTCTTCATGCAAGTTGGCTTTTTGCCAGAAGTGATGCTCGCCCAGATGATAGCCGTGGTCACTAGTAAATATGATCGCCGTGCTATTGTGCAATTCCAGTCGCTCCAGTTCATCAAGAATTCGACCAAGCTGCTCGTCCATGAAAGTCACCGTCGCATCGTACGCGGACCACATGCGTTGTTGATTCTCAGGAAATTTATCGATGCCGTGCTTCCAAGATGTTGACCCCGAGATTCCGGCCTTTGGCATGTCTGCATGATCGTCTTCAGGAACGTGTGGAAGTTTGATCTTGTCGTGTGGATAAGATTTGAAAAATTGCTGTGGAGCAACGTTTGGATAATGCGGTCGCACGAAGCCAGTCGCTAGGAAAAATGGCTTGTTCTGGTCTCGGTACTTCTTTAGCAGTTCGATGGATTTGGTTGCCGCTTTCCAATCCGGTTGGTCGCTGCCGTCGCCCTCATAGCTGACCGAGACAAACATTCGATGTGGCATCGCAGTCGATTGCCGCCCTTCGAGTTTGTCAGTAAAGATGTTCAAGTTGAGACATGCGTAATCTCCGGGAGTGTGCGCTTCACGCCCCGGTGCGTTGAATCGCTCCGTCCAACACGCGGCAACATCTTGGCCGTTCGTTCCCGCGATGATGTCGCCCGGCACTCGCATATGAAAAATCTTGCCGACCCGAGCTGACATGAAGTTGTTGTTGATCAAGTGTTCGCCCAGCGTTAAACCGTTTCGACCGAAGTAACGGCCGCGCATGAACGACGCACGAGATGGCCCACACACCGTTCCTTGGCAATAGGCACGCTCAAAGACCATTCCTTCTCGCGCCAACCGGTCAATGTTTGGCGTCTTGCAAGTCTTGTCACCGTAGCAACCTAGCACGCTGGCCTTCAGATCATCGGAAACGATGAACAACACGTTTCGAGTCCTCGGCTCGCCTGCGTCAGCGGCAGTCATATGAGAAACACACAATGTCGATGCAAGAAATACGAGTGCCAGACGAATCAAAGATCTCGAATAATTCATTTGGGCTCCAGCAAGAATCGAATTGAGCTGTGCGATGGGAGTGAGGCCGCCACGTTGTGCTCAGGCATCGGCAAGTTTCAGTAACACTGAGTTGTACATTGTATGCTGGCATCGTCTCGAAGGAAGAGACAAAGGCCCCCATATCACCGATCATTTGTTGATTGCCGTAGATCCCTTCTTTGCCAAAGCTGAGATCAATGAGTTAGGTGAGTTAATAGACCGTCTAGCTTTTGAATTGCTAAGCAGCGATGGCGAAGCCAACTTCATTTGTTGTCTTCGCGCTCTTCAATCCATTGTCGTGCCCGGTCGTTAGTTTGGCTTAGCTGATTGACTTCTTTCAGAATCTCGTTGGTTCGTTTTTTCCAGTAGGTTTCGTCTTGGCGTAGGCGAACAAAGTTTTCGGCTAGTATTTGGAAACGAAACGCACCCCGGCCAAAAAACGTAAATGCTGGCTTGCCAAGGTCAGTCGGCAATTCAGCTTTGGTGGCGAGATCCGTGCATCCAATCTGTGCATGCGTTGCCTCACCCGTGGGTGTTATCCACTCGCGATAGTAATTGGTTCTCATCGCCATTTCAGGTTTTGGCTCGCGTTTTTTGACCGTATCCAGCGGAAAAATC
Organism: uncultured Pirellulaceae bacterium; assembly: GCA_964343305.1. Lineage (GTDB taxonomy): Bacteria > Planctomycetota > Planctomycetia > Pirellulales > Pirellulaceae > CAYFJO01. Next base: position 12,325 of record CAYFJO010000148.1, read on the forward strand.
TCTTTCGCGAGATCGGGAATACTATTTGGGCGCGTGTCCGGTGGTTTTAGTGACGCACCGTCGCTTGAGAAGCCGACGGCCGGATAGTCGTGCTGCTCGCGTCGGTAGCATGGCAGCAAAAACTGCGAAAGAAACCAAACTTTACTCTTCGGATCCCAAAAGAGAATCTCTGCCAGATAATGACGTGCCGGGCAATGTTGATTTGGGCTCGCCTTGGCTTGGCTCGAATCACTGGATTGACTCAATTGAAACTCGACCTTCTTTGTATCAATCATGTGAACGCCGTTAGGTCGGCAGGTCCAAGTCAGTCGATACTTGAGACTTTTCTCAAGAGGCGCATCAACGTATAGCTCAAAGGTCGGTTCCTCGACAATCTCAGCCATTTTCTTTACGGCTCGATCGTTGCGCCGCGGATCGAACGACGCTGGACGTAAACGCAGTCTCAACAGCCGAGCCGTTGCGTCCTCGGGATAGTCGAACTCGGTATGTGAATGATTGTCATCCCATCCAAAAGTGAGCGGAATCCATTGACAACGATCGTTGTCGAGACGCTCAAGACGAAAGTCGTTCGGTCGTGGTCTAAAAAAGGGAACACCAGACGTTCCAGAAAACACGAAACTCACACCGTGCTTCAAATCGCCCGAATCAAATGATTCTGCCAATCGAAATTGAACTGGATCGCCAGGGGAGACGGTCGTACTTGGATTCCGCTTGATTTGCTTGGCTGGGGCGATAGCCACGAAGTAAGTAGTGCATAATGCTAAAGGCAAAACACTGGTGGAACACGTTGACTTTGAGCGACCTCATAGCAATTTCTTCTCGGTGGAATTGAAAAAGGAACCTCGGCGTAGCAAGCTGCTACGAAAAACATCGTTTGTTATTGAATGAATCACGCAGACGCATGGTTACCAAGAAACATCGCGAGAAAACCAATTTCTGCGACTATTCGGTCTGAAACTAGCCACAAGAATCGAATCGCCAGGATTTGCGGGACGCGTCAGCCTTAACGTAATGGACGATTCGCAAGAACCATCGGGAAACAGCGCAAAGTCCCAAGAAAAAATGGCGGAAGTGCATGGGAATCGAACCCACCGGCCGCATGGTTTACATACGGCCCAACGGTTTTGAAGACCGCGGCCACCACCAGGTGTGCAAGCACTTCCGTTGATTCAATCCTACAGTCGGCTAACTCGCTTGCCAATAGTCCGACAAGTTGTCGTTGTTCTCCGGACGGCCTTCGATGTAGAACCAGTTGTGAATTGGTTCCAAAATCTCCAAGACCTCGTTCAATAATTCTTCGTCCATTGGCTTCTCCGCCCACTGGGCCCATTGGCGAACTCGATTGGGATTTGCCGAGCCTGTGATGCACGTCGTCATATCAGAATGCGCGATGGAATACTGAACAGCAAGCTGTGCGATGTCGATTCCTTTCGATTGACAGTGTTCAGCCGCCTGGCGACAAACGCTCCGAACCTGGTCCGTGGCCTTGTGCCACGGCGGCAGCGGAGCATTGGTCAACAGCCGAGCCGAAAATGGAGCGGCGTTCATGATGCCGACGTTTTTTTCTTTGAGGTATGGCACCAGGTCCGCGAACATGGTGTTTTGTAATGTGTAGTGATTGTACGACAGCACGACATCCAACTCTGTTTGATCCAACACAAAACGAAAGTTGCTCATCGGATAGCCCGAGATGCCGATGAAACGAACTTTGCCCCCATCACGCACCTTGCGGAGCGCGGGCAGCGTTTCTTCGACGATCTGCGCGCGATCCACAAACTCGATATCGTGGCAGAGCATGATGTCGATGTGATCAACTCCCATGCGATGCAAGCTGACATCGACGCTCTCGACAACCCGTTTCGCCGAGAAATCAAAATGGGCGGCATCGTAGCGGCCCAGTTTAGTGCCGAGGATGTAGTTGTCGCGTGGCACGTCGCGCAGTGCGATTCCCAGCATGACTTCGGACATTCCGCGCCCGTAAAACGGCGATGTATCGATGAAGTTCATGCCAACGTCCAACGCGGCATGCACCGATTCGAGTGACTCGCCGATGTCGACTTGCCGGAACTCTTGGCCGAGCGACGAAGCGCCAAAACTGAGAACAGGCAATTTTAGGCCGGTTCGACCTAGTTCGCGATATTCCATTGTCACTCGCCTGGCTTTCGAACACCGATGGATAACAACAAGTTTGCAAACAACCCTTGGTCCGCCGTTTGAATCGTTAGTACGTGGTCCGTTGTGTTGACGGCTTTGTAGAAATCCCATTTGTCGATTGGTTCGAGCTGCAAGCCGGAATTCGAAGCTTTGAAAACTGCTCGGTATTCTTCCCAGCAGGGTGGATCTTCGGTCAACGCCCACTCGCCAGTGGTTTCGTACATCATCGTGTTGGCCACTTCGATCGGTATCGCGGTGACCAGCGCTTCCAAAACCTGCGTGCAAGTGACCAGGCCTGGCGAAAGATTGAGGCTGACCAATTCGGCATTCGGCCCCAACGTGGACGACGCCGGATAATTTCCGTCGGCGATTAACACCTTGCAGTGATGCCCGGCACGGCCAAGCACTTCGTTGATCTTTGGATGAATGAGTTTGTGTTTGAGCATTTTCTCTTGAAACCTGGGACTTCGGAAGTTGGTACATTACAATCCCGCGCGAAGTGCGTCCAAGTGGCGAACAAAATGGTCGGCCAGCACTTCGGTGTACGTGTCGACGTGTGTATTCACAAGGTCTTTCACCAGCGGCCCCAACTCGGCGTCGGTCAGCACGGATCCAAACGTGCAGTGAAGGATCTGTCGCCCCGGATTCGTAAATCCTTTTCCCTGCGGTACGTCGGACCACATTTCAAGATAAATCTTTTCCAACTCCTGCACCGAGTCGACTTCCGTCTGCGGCAGTGCACAACTGTTTGTTGCCGACACGTGATAGGTTGCCTTGTCAGTGTCATAGCGTTCACGGGCAAAATCGATAATGCGGCGGAACAACGCTTCGTCGTGACGAGCGACCACTCGCAACGCTTCCAAGTAACTGGTGCCGGCCGTCTTCACATGAAACTTGCCCTTGGTCGCGCGAGCAAACGATGTGTACATCGAGACTTTGTCGGAGCCCGAATGCAGACTTAATTTGTAAGGACCGAGCATCTCGGCGATCGCGGCGTGATCGTTCAGCGAGCTTTCCAACGCTTCGACATCGCCTTTGAAGTCGACCCCTTTTTCGAAATCGCCAACAAATCGCGGCGCCAGGCTGACCAACTTCATGCCGTGCGAAAAACACTGGTCGGCGATGATGTAATGCTCGGCCAAGGTCGTCGGCTGTTCGGTTTCGTCGACGCTCAGTTCGATTTCGAAATCGCGGCCGAGTCCGTCGTGGACCTTTGCGATATGGTCTGACAAGGCCAACGCGTGCGAGAGGGCCTTGCCATATTTCACGGCGGCTCGCATGCACGCTTCCTCGGTCAAACCTACCTCGTTGCCTGTGCTCAGTTTGATCGATTTGCCTTTGTAACCATCGAACCACGGTACATCCACGCCGCTGAATTTGTCGCGCAACGTTGCTTCGTCGTAGTCATCCGCGTGTGCGTCGACGTTGTCTGACGGATCGATCGTGAAAAAAGTGAAACCAACGGCAGCCGTAGCATCGACATCTTCACGGGTCTTCAAGTGATCCGCGTCTGCGCCGGTGATGCTTTCCCAGCCCGCACTGCTCATCCCCTCCAGCGCGTCGCTCATGACTTGCTGCGGTGTCCGCTGAGTGCGGGTCATTTCACGAATTGACTGTTGGGGATAAATGGCCTCGATACCCGAGCCGGATCGTTTCATCGATTCCACGTGGCCGGGCGTGGCATTTCCGATGCGGTCACCAAAACCAAAGCTCGGCTTCAGGCCAAGAGTGACGGGCTGACTTGCTGGCATAACGAAAGGCTCCGGTTGGGACATTTTTTTGGACTGATTTGCACCCACTATAAGAAGTTGAGTAGACCAACACTAGGACCGGCAATTCACGGGGGACCCGAACCAAGCCGATCCAACAAACGCAAGACTTCAACTTCCAGTGCCGGAATCGCATCGGTGGGAGATGAACAGTCGATGTCGTCGATCGCCCAAAATTCAACGCACTCGAGCCACTCAGGAAACCGCTCCTCCATCATTGCTTCATGTTCATCGCGTTTGACTGCAACGATGTGATCCGATTGCTTTAGATCGTCTTCTTCCAAAACGATCGGAAAACGATTTGGCTCGGGCAAGGGGACTTTGCGATCGTGGAGTGCGATGATCGTGAACTCTGAAATCGAACCTTTGTTGGTGGGATTCAGTTTGATGCCGCGCGACTCGGCTCGCCACGTCAAATTGGATTGGACGGCCAGGTGGTTGAACAACGCTTCCGCGAACCGGCTGCGATAATAATTTCCGCTGCAGAGGAACAGGACGGTTTGGTGATCTTCCATGTCGAGCGGTGACTAGCCGAACAGCTTGCGGTATGACTCGATCGTCTGACGTGCCGCTTCGTCCGAGTCGGGGATGGCGAAGGCTTCGGCCGATGCGTAACCTTCGTAGTCGATTTCTCTGATCGCCGTGGCAATCGGTTCGAAATCCATGTGGCCCCGGCCGGCGGCCTGGCGGTTGGAGTCGACGAAGTGGATGTGGCCGATGTAACCCGCGCCGGTTCGGATCGCGCCCGCGATGTTGGCTTCTTCGATGTTCATGTGAAACAGGTCGGCGAGCAGCTTGACGTTGCCGGTCGATAGCGACTTCATTAATTCGACGCCGTCGGCCACGGTGTTGATCAAATTGGTCTCGTAGCGATTCAGCGGTTCGTAGATCAGCGGAACATTGTACTGCTTGGCGTGTTCGCCGAGTTCGTTTAACGCTTCGCTGAGATAGCCGATTGCGGTTGGACGATCGACCGCGTCGTCCCAGCGGCCTTGCATCGAACCGATGATCGCGGGTGCACCAAACGGTCCGGCGAGGTCGATGATCGACCGCACGTAGTCTTTCGCACGGTCGCGTTGTGCGGCGTCGGCGGCTGTTAAACTTTGTCGGCGAATCACCCAGCCAGCTCCCGTGCCGACGGCGGCAAGCGAAAGATTGTGTTGCTCGAGCAAGCCACGGAGTTCGTCTGGATTGACGGCTTCAGGAGATGGCGGGAATACTTCGACGGCGTCGAAACCAAGTTTGCTGGCCTTTTGACATCCGGCGGCGAGGTCGTCCCAGAAAACGAAAGGACCTCCGCGGGCTTCTTCGACGAGACTGATCGTGACGGCTGATTTAATCATTCTTGCTCATTCGAGACTTCCGAAGTTTGGGAAAACTTCGGAAGTCTGCATTAGGTGACTTCGACGATGGCTTTAATAACGCCGGTTTGCGGACGCGTGTACATTTCGAATTTGTCGATCATTTCGTCCATCGGCGTGCGGTGGGTGATCCACGGGTTGGTGTCGATGGTGCCGTCTTCGATAAGGCCGATGATGCGAGCGAAATCGGACGGCAACGCGTTGCGCGATCCTTTGATCGTCAACTCGCGACGGTGCAGCGACGGATGTGGAAATGAAACTTCTTCGGTCGTGATGCCGACGTAAACCAGTGACCCGGTGTGGGCACAATAATTGATCGCCCCTGCCATCGAACGATTGTTGCCGGTTGCATCGGTGACGACAAAATACATGTCTCCGCCGGTGATCTCTTTCATCTGGTCGATTTCGCTGTCGTCGCCTTTGAAAACGATCGTGTGCGGCACGTTGTAAGTTTCGCGGCAAAAATCGAGTCGCGACTGGACCATGTCCATGACGGTGATCGTCGCGCCGGTCAGCCGAGTGAATTCAAGCGTCGCCAAACCAATCGGTCCCGCGCCGATGATCAGCACGTGGTCGTCTTGGCCAGGTGCACCACGATCGGTCGCGTGGCATCCGATGCCCAACGTTTCGACCAACGCGAGTTGTTCCATCGACAGTTTTTTCGACGGATGCAGTTTGTCGGCACGGATCAAAAACCGTTCGCACAGTCCGCCGTCAATCATCACGCCGATCACGTTCAGCGAGTCGCAACAATTCGAATTGCCTTTGCGGCAGGCGTAACATTCGCCGCAGTTCATATACGGCTCGACACTGCAACGATCCCCCACGCTGACATTCGTCACGTCATCGCCAACCTGGAGGACTTCGACGCCCAATTCGTGACCAGGAATGCGTGGGTAGCGGAAAAACGGCATTTTACCGAGGTATCCGCTATAGTCCGTGCCACAAATTCCCATGCGATGTGTGGCGACAAGCACTTGACCGGGGCCCGGTGCGGACGGCTCGTCAATCTCGACCGGCTCGAAGTGCTTCGGTTCTATTAGAGAAATAGCTTTCATCGTGAATCCTTTTGCGACACCAGTTTATCTCATCGCGTGCCAGCAGGCGAGTGGTTGGAAGCGATCGCTCGCGGTATGATTGGTCGCAGGATATGATTGACGGGACAAGGTTCTGCAATACGATTTACAGTTTTGTCACCAAGGGGATTGCACGTATGGCATCGCAGTGGTTTGTTAAGCGCGGTCGCAAGACCGTGGGCCCCATCTCCAATTCCAAACTTCTGGAGATGGTCCGCGATCGAAAGGTCACTGAGAATACGCAGATTCGCAAAGGCACGTCGCAATGGGTTGCCGCGATTACAATCACAGGACTTTTCCAAAAGGCCGGTGTTTTCACAGGCGATTATCGTTGCCCGACTTGTGGCAAACTGATCGCGGAACCGCCGACGACGTGCGAAAGCTGCCACCGTCTGGTCGAGTCGCCAACACAAACCGGGAACGTAACGGAGTACAACACGCGGCTTCGCCGGGATATGAGCGACGAATAGCCCGAGATCATTTAACGGCAAGCCAAAGGCGACTACGTTTTCCCTGTGCGGATGATCGTCGCCTTCGGCTCGCTGCTAAACGGCGAAATGAAATCAACATCAACCTTACCGGAGATACCTTGCATGTCTTTTCAATGCCCCCATTTGCTGTTTGCCACCTACCTGACACTTCTATTTGCGATTCCATCGATCGGCGACGATGCATTGAATCAACTCAGCGAGGCGGAAATGAAAGGCGGTTGGAAGCTGCTGTTTGACGGAAAGTCGACGGACGGCTGGCGAAATTTCAAGAAGGAAGACGTCCGTGACGGCTGGCAAATTGTCGGCGGAGCTTTGACGCGAGCAAAAGGCGGAGCAGGCGATATCATCACCAAGGATCAGTACGACAGCTTTGAGTTGTCCATTGAGTGGAAGATTTCCAAGGGCGGCAACAGTGGCATCATGTTTCACGTGACCGAGGAGGAGAACACGCCCTGGAAGACGGGCCCGGAGTTCCAGATTCAAGACAACGTCGACGGCCACGATCCGCAGAAAGCCGGTTGGCTTTATCAGCTTTACAAGTCGAATATTGACGCCACCAAGCCCGCGGGCCAGTGGAACCACTTTCACATCCGCATCACGCCGGAAGGCTGTGAAACGAACATGAACGGTGTGCGTTACGCCCAGTTCGACAAAGGCAGCGAGGATTGGGACGACCGTGTCGCCAACAGCAAGTTCTCGAAAATGCCCAAGTTTGGCAAAGCCACCAAGGGCCATATCTGCTTGCAAGATCACGGCAACGAAGTCGCTTATCGCAACATCAAGGTCCGCGAACTAACGCCGGGGCAATCCGCGCCCGATCCGGTCGACGGCGTGCTTGACGTTAAGCCCGTGCTCGCGTTTCCCAAGTTGAAGTGGACAGGCTGGGAACCGGTTGACGAGCGCGGCCGGGCTCAACCGCTGCGTCCAATTTATGTCACGCATGCCGGCGACGGATCGAATCGCATCTTCGTGATCGCCCAGCGCGGCGTGATTCACATCATCGACAACAAGCCGGACGTCACCAAAACCAAAGTGTTTCTCGACATGCGAAAGCAAACCACGTACATCGACAAAGAATTCGAAGAAGGTTTGCTCGGCTTGGCGTTTCACCCGAACTATGAGAAGAACGGTGAGTTTTTCATCTATTATACCGACCCGCCACATCAGTCAGTCATCTCGCGAATGCGAGTCTCCAAAGACGATCCGAACAAAGCGGACTTGGAATTCGAGGAAGAGTTGCTGCGCATCAAGCAGCCGTTTTGGAATCACAACGGTGGCACGGTTTGTTTCGGCCCGGACGGCAATCTCTACATCGGCCTGGGCGACGGCGGCAATGCCAACGATCCGTTTGTCAACGGACAAAACCTCAGCACACTGTTCGGCTCCATTCTGCGGATCGACGTGGACAACAAAGACAAAGGATTGAGCTACGCGATTCCCAAAGACAATCCATTCGTTGGAAAAAAGGATGCTCGTGGTGAGATCTGGGCTTATGGAATTCGCAATCCATGGCGCATTGCCTTCGATCGCGAAACGGGCCATTTGTGGTGCGGCGACGTGGGACAAAACCTGTGGGAAGAAATCAACATCATCACCCGCGGCGGAAACTACGGTTGGAATCTGCGCGAAGCAGCACACACATTTGGGAAGAACGGCTCAGACGCACGCGACGATCTGATTGATCCAGTCTGGGAATACGATCACCAAGCCGGCCGATCGATCACGGGCGGAGTCGTTTATCGTGGAAGCAAAACGTCGAAGCTGGCCGGCTCCTATTTGTACGGCGACTTTGTCACGGGAAAGCTATGGGCACTGAAGTATGACGAGAAGAACCAGAAAGTCATCTCGAACCATTCGATCAAGAGCAACAAGATGCCCGTCACCGCATTCGGCGAAGACGAGCAGGGCGAAGTCTATTTCACCATTGTCGCTCCGGATGGCAAAGGGCTGTACCGCTTTGAATGATCAAGCCGTCCGCATGGCCTGGAGTGTCGGGCCGTATCCTTAGCGAGGAACATTTGTCGTCACCGCTGATCGGCACATCTGTCGCGAAATGACAAACTTGTGACACCCGACGACTCGTTCGTGTTATCGATCGGGGCCACCCGCGTCGGCTGGCGAAAGCGGCAGCACCAGAAACGTATCGAAGTCGGGACAATCCTTGTTGCGGCGCATGCGTAGGGCGATGGGCCGGTCGTCGAACACGCCTCCGTGCACCGGCTTTGCACGCTCGATCGTCTGCTTGATATCGAGGCAGTTGTAGACCGCGTACTTCTGTCCTTGTACCAGCGCGCCGGAGAGATCGGCTTCTACCCTCTCTTTCCCATCCCAGTTGAAGACCGCGACGTTGGCGCGCCCCTTCTCGTACCTGTTGGGATAGACGAAGACCTTCGTACCGGTTGGCTTGCCGCCGCGGCCAGGACGCATCGTGCTGTGGGTGTCGAGCCCCAGCTTCTGCCACTCGGCGAAGGTGAACGTGTCCTCTTCGGGGTACTGCTCCTTGGTGCTGTATACGAATGGCTTCTTCACGCCATTGCCGTAGTAGGTGTTGCTGTCGATGGCGTAGCACTTGAGGTCCGGCTTCGGCGGGTTGTCCGCCACGCCTGATCCGGAGGGGGCGCTGCTCACCTCCATAAGAAACCCGGTGGCCCAGAACGTGTTGCCTGTGATCTCCAACTTCCGCCAGCGGCTCACCACCATGGCGCGGTAGGCTCCCATCACGTAGTTGTTCTTTACCACGGCCTGGTCGTGGACGACGTCTTTCTTGTAATGAAACATGAGCCGCATGTTGCTGCGCCACTTCTGCATGTCGCGTGGCTGGTAGCCGACGTTCCCGATGAACCGGATGCGCTCGGCCGGCTTCCATCCCGTGAGGCCAAAGTTAAAGGATGTCTGCCCCTCCTTGTACCAACCGGGGATAAAGCCGATGTTCTCGAGGATATCGAAGCCCTTGATCTCGCCCTGCTGCGTGTAAATGTCATAGTTCCAGCCGCAGCCTCGATAAGCGACATTGTGCTCGAGGGTCTTCGTTCCCACGTCGTTCTGGATGTAGAAGGCATGGCCATGGCCGCGCCCACCCTCTCGCTTCATGCTGCCAAAGTCGTGGACCAGGTTGCCGTAGGCCTCCATGTCGATCGCCGGTCGCCAGAGCCCCGTGCCCATCGCGCCGCCGAAGATGTTGCAGTTGATCAGCTTGATCTTGTTTCCCTTCACGGCATTGAAAGCTGTGGGAACTTTGTGCTTCTCTTGGTACGGATCCCACTTGAGATCCCCGATTTCGAGTCGCACAAAATGGGTGAAGTCGCATCCTTCAATGCGCACGGCGCCGTTCAGGTGGGCCCACTCGCCGGGAGCGGAGGTGACCACGATGGGCTCCTTCTCCGTGCCGTGCAGCTTCGGCGTGAAGGGGCTGCGATCCGTGTACTCGCCCCCTTCCTTCCTTTTCTTCGTCACCTCCAATCCGTCGTATTGTCCACCGCGCAAGAGTACGGTGTCGCCTGGCTTCACACGGGCGTTGCCGCTGAAAACAGTGAAGACATCGTAGGGCTTCTCTATCGAGCCGTCAGCGCCCGGTTTTCCGTCCGGCGCAACATAGACCTCGGCAGCCGGGATAGCCGCTACGAAAATGAAGATCGCGGCGAAGCCGAGCACAAGCGCAATGCCCCGGGTGAAGTGCCGCTCCAACCGATAAACGCTGTCCACTGCTGCTCTCCTTTGCGACATGCTTCAAAACCTGTTCCACCTCGCCCCTACCTCTCCGACGGAGGGTGGCGGAGGACGACAAGAGCGCAGAACTCACCTTGGCCTGTTCGCTCCTCGACCGGTATCGGGATTGTAACAAGTTCTCCTTCGTATTTCCCTTCCACAACAGGCGTTCCGAAAAAGTCGAGCGCGCTCTGAATGCGGAAGGTGTCACCCGCCTGCAAGAAGGTGGAGAGGTCGACATCGACCGTCTTTGACTTCATCCAGTTCACAATCGCCAGATTCGCGCGGTTCGGGTCGTACTTGCTGGGCCGCAGCAGCAAGGTGGCGTCTTCTGGGACGGGGTCTTTCTTCCCACCTCGCCAGACAAAGTTATTCTTCTCGGTGACGGTCTTGAAACCGCGAATCGAGAAACCGCTGCGGATGATGGTGTTGC
>CAYFJO010000149.1:0-23217 GCA_964343305.1 uncultured Pirellulaceae bacterium
CGTCCAACGGACTTTTCACATTGGCTTCGCAATGAGAAAAGTCTTCTCTGTTGCCATGCCGGTTTCTCGCGTTGGACTTCCACAGATTGAGTGCGAAACTTTCGCAAATCCCAGATGTGGATTTCACCCTCGCCATCCGGCGCCGCCGCGATGTTGGCGTCATCATCCACGTCCACGGTGTTGATTCGCCAGGAATGTTTTCCGAGAACGCCGTAGCACTGTTTGGCGTCTTTGCCCCACACTGTCAGGGTGTGGTCGTCGGCAGCAACAATCGTATTCGCTTCGCGATCGCACGCCACAGCGCGAAAACGCGCCTCACTTGGCGAACGATCCAGAGCCCGGATTCGGTGACCATAAACCACGCTCGATCCGAAAAAAATCGTCCAGCAGTAGAGTTGGCCATCTTCGCTGGCAGAAATGGCAAAGTTTCGGTCGCCCGACACGCAAATCGATGTGATTTCACCAGCGTGTGCAGCCATCGACTCAACCCGGCCATCTCCCCTGACAAAGTTCAAATAAGAGATGCGGCCGTCGGCATGTCCAAAGATGGCACGTTGATACGCATTCATCGCCGCCGCGGTGATTCGATGTCCGCCTGTCTCGATTGTGTTCAAACATTTGCCTGTTTCCACACTCCAGATTTTGACGATGCCACGAGAGGCTCCTGTGACGAGTATGTCGACATCCTTGCTCATCGCCATCGCGTGGATGTAGTCATCTTCATCGCCCTGGAAAGATCCGAGGCAATGCCCCACGCGCAGATCCCAAACGCGGAACGTCCGGTCGGTGTTCGTCACGGCATAGGAATGTTCCCAACTGATGGCGAGATGATGAATCGCGTACTCATCGTCCGCTGACAAGACGCGGATGCACGTTCCGGTCGCGACGTCCCATACACGCACAGTCGAATCGCGCGACGCCGACACCAGCAGCCGACCTGCGGGGCTGAGTGACAGCGCCGTGACCGCCTCGCTATGACCATACAGCGTTCGCAGTTTGAACGGGTCGCCGCCGGGATGAACTGGCCGAGGATCTCGCGCGATCCACGGACGATCGAATTGGTCGCACAACTGCTGGCCACACTGTGTGACAGAATTATCGGCTGCATAGATTCGAGCGGTGACGGCGATTTCCCGTGGACCTAATCGAAGCGCCGCGGCCGCGTTCGAGACAAAGCGATCAAACTCACGCAGCCGTTCACTCAACTCGCACACTAGTCTAGATTCTTCGCCGCCGCAGGGAGCCGTATAGACTGAGATCAGGTCGTCTAGCAGACCAGCTTCGCACGCCGCTTGAATGAATTTCAAATTGCAGAGATGCTCTTCCAGCTCGGAAAAACTCCTGGCCCACAGAAGTTGCCTTGGCAGTTCCGTGATCTTGCGCCGATTGGGCAGCAGCTTCGCATTCGGCCCATCACCAGCAAACGAATGCGGTTGCGATTGAAAATACTCGGCCAGGTTGTTATGCAGCCGCGATTGAAACTCGGGCGCCAGCAGAGACGCCCGAACGCCTTTGCCGAAGGCTCGGTGAAAGAACGACAGCAGTGGAATCTCGCCGGAAACACGCTCCGCCAAATAAGGAGCAATATCATGCCGAAGTCGCGACCAAACGATCAGCGGCAGTCGTCGCTCGTCGGAGTCCGGCAATTGATGACGCGCTGTCGAAACAAACGCTTCAAAGAACTCGTTGTCAAATGCAAGCAAGTCGAGCAGTTCATCTTCCGCCAAGCCATGCCGCGATGAAACAAGGTAACCAAGCGCACAACGGACGAGTTGATCTCCGTGATTCTCCGGTCGAGCGAGCCACGCCAATCGACTCTTGATCAACTGCGAAACGTCCGTCGCCAGTGGGGTCGCCGTTTCATCGTCGAACGAACGCCAGTTCTTCGCCTGTTCAAAGGCGAGTTTTAGATACAGCGGCAATCCTGATTGCTCAAATTGGTCGAGAACGTGTTGTCGTTGCATAGGGCGCAGGGACCTGTTTGCCGACAACAACCACGCATCGAGCACAATCGCGGCATTGTCACCATCAAGCGGCGGCAGTGTGAGTTGATGATCGGGAAAACGGCGCCGAACGATTTCATCTACTGAGGCAGTTCCACCCAAAGACGACTGGTGTTCGTCATCTAGTGCCCGTTCCATGTCTGGTGCGACTTGGGATTGTTCCACCAATTTGTTGAATTCGTCGTGATAGTCCTTCTTTTTTTTGAACAACTCGGTGAGAGACTCCAAAAACTCTTGTGATCGTTTCTTTTGCAGATCTTCGTACTCCGAGACAAGCACGGACGAAACAAGTTTCACGTGCGGCGGCAAGTCGTCCGGAATCCAGAACAGAATCTCCGCATTCTCGCTCGCATCCAACTGGTCCAGGGCATCGAGGATCACGACCAGCGGGCAATCTTCGCTGGCAAGTCCCATTGCCTCTTGAAACAAGTTGGCGAGTTCGTTGACACTCGGTTGTCTGAATGTCACCTCGGTGTCATAGCGATCGCAGATCTCTTGGATCACGTCGCGCAGGAGCGAACTGAGATGCGTGCTGCGAGGTGTCGCGCCGATGAAGCGGGCAACCACTTCCGTGGTTTCGTTTCGCAAACCTTGAACGACTGGCTTCTCAATTTCGCCTGACAGTTCGAGCAACACGCGCGACATGAAGGCACTCTTGCCCGATCCTTCGTGACCACAAACAAACAGTGGTTTTTGCAGATCGCATGTCACGTAGGCGTCGATTTGCGCGAGCTGGTCCTGGCGACCCTGGAAATGTGCGGCACGTGCGACTGCGAACGCGTCGTGACGCTCGCGTTCGTGTTCAACTGGCGAGGTCTTTTCGGCAATGTCGAGTTGCGCGTCGATGATTCGGCGCAGGTCAGTCTCAACACGTTCGGAAAGGTCGTGCAAGTCGGCCTGTGGCTTTTGGCCGTCCCATTGGGCCTCGTAGTCATAGATGTTTGACTCAGAAAGTTGCCGCCGAAGTTGGTCTTTCAGTCTCTCGATTTGTTGAACCGCAAATTGATCAAGCGAGCCGTGCGAAAAATCGCGAAAGTCACGAGCGGACTCGTCGTCCGGCAACCCGGAGATTTCGCGGAGATAACACAAAACGTGCTCGTCCGCATCGGCAATGCTCAACGCACCGGCTTGAATCTCCTGGTGAGTCGCGGACGCTTCATACTTGAATCGTCGCGAATCGCTGTCATCCCAGCCAAGCTGGTTGATCGCTCGCACAAGAGTCTCGCGCATGCGAGTCTCTCGCTCGGCCCAGTCTCTTTGCTCGTCGGTCAATTCACCCGACGTGACTGAACGAGGTTTCAAGACGTACTGCGGTGGGACGGCGTTTTCGTCCTTTCGATACCAGCCCACTCGATCGTCATCGTCGGGTTGCTCCTCGCAATACGCGAGCAATCTCCGTTCATCATCGGAGACGACGTGGAGAATCTGCTCAAATTCGTCCGCGTCGATTTGCGGTGGCAACGGTCGCCAGCCGTATCGATCGCCGAGCAACACAACGAAATTCGGTCGAGGCGAGACGGCCTGCGATCGGCGCAGCTCTTCGAGACAAATGTTAATCGTTTGTTGGTCGAGTCCCGCTTCCTCGCTGATGCCCCAACGTAAGTCGACAACCTGGAATTTCGCATCGCGCTGACGACAGTACTCGCGCAGATTCGCAAAGGCACCGTCGTGCAGCACGTTGCGTTCCGCTTGCATGTCGCTGAACGTCGAACTGACAAAGACGCGAAATGTTGGCGATGTGGCGGGCATCCATGTCTTTATAGCCGCCTTTTGCGCCGCGCGAAGACACACTTCATGTCGAATTTCGTAGCAAAACTCGCCAAAAAATGTCGACGGGACTTACCAATCCGATAGTCTTGGCGACTTTCGCTACCAATATCGGAGATGCTCTCAGATCGGTTGGCTACCCGTCGCGATCTCGTTTTCGGGCAGCGGCGCGTCGAGCTTTGCAGGACGACGCGCTTGTGTGTGTTGTGTCGGCTTTTGGAAAAATCGGTTCGAATCGAAACGACCCGTAAACGGCTCATCGCAAAGATAGTCGAATCGCGTCGCCACCTGCTCGCCCTGTGCGTGAATCGCAATGATTTGCTGATCCGCGCGAAGGGTGCGAAGTTGACTTGGACTATGATCCAGATAACCAGACCATTGCGTTGCCATGTCGCGATTGCTAATTCCGAAGGTTTGGACAACGCCGCAGTTGTTCAGGATCGTCTTCCAACTCGTGGGATACCAATGCTGGAGTTGAGCCAGGTCTTGCCAAAACGTCCAGCATTGCACGCCGTAGGCGCGGCAGAGCGTGATGATTGTTTCCAGGAATGGAAAATGCTGAAGTTGTCCACATTCGTCGAGCATGAACAGCGTCTTCTGATCGGGAATGAACCGGCGCCTCGTGATGGCTTTCAGCAATGCTCCGACCCAGAGTTTCACGACGGCTCGATGGCTACGCAGTTTATCGGGCGGGACGATCAAGTAGATCGAAATCGGCTTCCCCTCGACAACGTCTTGCAGCTTGAAGGACGACTTTTTGAATGTACGAATCACGCGATCGCTGAGGATCGATTTGAGATAGGAATTGCGAAATCGCCTACGCCAAGTCACCCGCCATCGAAGTCCACAGTCTCGGCAGCATTGTCGAGAATTGCTACATCTACGACATCGAATGGGACGTGAATTCCAGCGGTGGCAGCGGTTCGTTGCCTGGCGGCGCAGGCTCCATCATCCGCCGCAACACGATTCATACCGCGGGAAACTCGGAAGGCATCCGCCCCGGACCAGGCTCGATCGTGGAATACAATCGGCTTTGGAACATGGGCAACCTGCAACACGACGGATCGGCCATCAACTTGGGCACCGATTCACAGCAAGGCTCGGTCGTCCGCTTCAACTGGGTCCACGACACAAATCGCCAGGCCATCCGTTTCGACTCGACGACATCCAGAATGGGCGGCGGAGGCTGCGCGCATCACAACGTGGCATTCAACCTCAGCGCCCGCGGCAACAAGTTCAAGGGCGACTACCACCTCTTGTTCAACAACACGTTTTACGACAGCTATCTCGCGCTCCCCAACGAGTACGGCAACACTCCCGAACACAACCAACATACTCTGGTGCGCAACAATCTGGCTGACCGCACCGTGGCCTGGACGACGCGCCGACTCGACGAACCAATCAATGCACGGCTGGAAGACCACATCAGCGGCGAGGGCGTCGTGTTGCAGAACCTCCGTGACCCAGGCAATTTCGATTTTCGGCCGAAGCCCGGATCGCCACTGATCGACGCGGGACAAGCCATTGCCGACAAAGATTGGCCGTCCGACAAAACTCGTTTCGACCCACCTTCATTCATTGGAAAGACGCCCGACATTGGAGCCTACGAAGCTGGTGACACAGACTACTGGATTCCTGGCCGCAGAAAGATGAAGGCATGGACTCCCATTGCGCCCGACCGTGCTCGTAACGTGAAGAAGGACGCGGACCTCATGTTCCTGGAGGCCCGCGGTGCTCGGCAGCACATCGTGAGATTCACCAACGCGGCAAAGGACCACCGTGGTGAGATTGAATCAGTCGACTCGAATGTCGCTGACCCGAAAGAATTGCGAGCTGGTGAGACGTATTATTGGCGAGTCGACGCCATCATGCCGGATGGCACGATCGTGAAAGGTGATGTCTGGACGTTTGCCGTGGAACAGTAAAAACGGATATTGCCACTCGGGCATCGACGATATGTACTATAATGTCGCACTATCGCGTCTACTATGTGTGCACCGTTCAAGCTTTAGTGCAGCATCGAGCGCTCTGCAAGAAGAATCCCTAAGTTTTCTGGGTGAAGTGAATGCTGCCCAATCGATTGGTCTTCGGTGTAGTCATTGGGCTGAGCACCGGCGTCTTGTCCGCCCAATCGCTGGATGAAGATCAGACGCGCATTGAGAAGGAGTTTGGCCATTCTTTCAGTGACCTTGTGAGACTGAACTACTGGAGTGTCTTTGAGCGCGGCAACGAGTTCGCGCAAGAATTGGGCATCAGTCGCGAGCGTCTTGACGCCTTGTTAGCGAAACACGCATGGCAGCTTAAGTCGCCGCCCGCCTTGTCCATACAGAACGCACTCTATTCCGACCGAGCGAAAACTCTCAAAAGAGCCACATCTTCCTCCCAGGAGGGAATTGAAATCGGCACCTTGGTCGCTCCATCGGGCAAGGCTGCAAGGCATGGAGCGTCTGCCGAGATTAGCTGTGATGGTGATAAGATGACCGTCGCGGTGATTTGCCCTGATCCAGAGCCCGATCAAATGAAGGCGGTCACTCCGCTAGTGGATGATCGCCCGAAGAAAATAAGTGCCTTTTGGGATGGTGATTTTGCCGCGATCAAACCGCTGCTTTACCAGGGCATGACGCAGGAACAAGAAACGAAATGGGCACTCGACTTGCCAAAGCCGGACAAGTCTGTCTTGCTCGATGAGTGTGTGGTTGTCTGGTTGACACCGGTGGGGGTTGGTCAAGATTGGTCAAACTTCGAGCTTGTTCATCTTGCTTCGGATCCGGAGGAACTCCGATCCCAATTGAAGCCGCGCCCGGCAAGCGAGAACCGTGTCTTCATGGAGGGGGCCTATTACTTTATCGCCGTGAATGTGAATGGCGCGCTGCTCGATGTGTTCTACGATCCTTGGGGCGGAGGAACGATGTCTCCGGCATGGAAGTCCGAAACCAAGGTGACGACCACACGGTCGGATCAGGGCTGGAAGGTGACGTTGGAGATTCCCTGGGATTCCCTGCGTCCCACGGTTGGGAAAGGTTCAGTTTGGGGAGTGGATCTCAGCCGCATTCGTCGGCAGAACACAGGCCTGGCCGAATTGAGCCGGAGCGCGGAGACGACTCTTGTTTATTGTGATGTGGATAGAAATACAGGCGGGTTCAAGATCGCACGCCAGAAGGCTGACGGCAAACCGGACGAGGCGAACAAACCGATGCTTAACCTGGCGACCGTTGATTCCATTGATTGGACGAAGGCGACGCCAATTGCCCGCCTGACTGATGGCATTGGCCGGAGATCCGATCGTACCCAAGTAAGACTAATGCACGATGGCTCGACCCTCTACGTGCGGTTTGATTGCGAAGAACAATCTCTGGATCAACTGAAAGTCGTCACACGGGACGAAGAGGACAAAGCCTATGGCAAAGGAAATCGACGAACGAATTTCCTCGATCGTCGAGAGTCATGGGGTCTCGATTGGGGTGATTATGTCGAGGTGTTGCTGGCGCCAGACCTGGCCGACACCGATCCCTATCATGCTGGCTCGTTTCAATTCCTAATCAACTCTGACGGTGTTCTGTTGCAACGTTACTACGATACGTTTGGGATGTTCATGGTCATGCCATATCCCAAATGGGTGTCTGGGGCAACAGTAAAGGTGGAAAAGAACCCAGCAGGGAAACGCTGGTCGGTGGAACTCGCGATTCCCTTCGGCGCTCTCTGTGAACCCGGACAAATTCCGGGTCGTTGGGGATTGAACCTGCACCGCTGCGTTTCTGGAGACAACGCGCGAGCCACTGATGCGGATTGGATGTGGAAAAACGAATCAAAGGGAAAACTTTCGCGTGGTGACGAGCTGGATCTCTTCTGGTCAGTGCCGTCGAAGGTCATCCGCGACCCGGCGTACTTCGGATGGCTGGCTATTGATGTGAAGAAGGTGAAAGAAGTGGCTGACGGAGGGGCGCGTCCAGGCCCCGCGCCTGGGCGAGTGCTAAAGCAGGGCGACTCCGGTTCGCTAAAACGAGTTCGTCACGGCGACCGTTTGGCGAGCGTCACTTTCGTGGATGCGTCACACGGCTGGGCAGTCGGAGGTCTGGGGACCATCCTGCACACCTGCGACGGAGGCGTCACCTGGGACGAACAGGACTCCGGCGTGAACGTTTTGCTAGAGAAGGTGCACTTTGTCGACCGCAAGCGCGGCTGGGCGGTGGGAGGCTGGCCTCGTGACTACGAGCTGGCGATTTTCGGAGGTATGGGCATGATCCTCGCAACCCAGAACGGCGGTGCAACTTGGACGATTCAACTGGATTGGGTGGGAGGTTGGCTCAGTGGGCTGACTTTTCTGGATCAAAAGAACGGCTGGGCAGTGGGGGAATTTGGAACGGTCTGGAAAACAAGGGATGGCGGAGAGAATTGGAAGCAAATGCGCAAGGCGCCAACTCCGGGCTGGCTTTATGACGTGCATTTCATTGATGAAAAACACGGCTGGACGGTCGGCCGTTTTGAAACTGTTATGTCGACTGACGATGGCGGCAATAGTTGGAAAAATCACCCCATGCCATCACTTCATCGGCCATACGGTTTGTCGTTGAGCTACCGAGCCGTGCGCTTCTCCAATTCGCAGGAAGGTTGGATCGTTGGCCAACACGGAAACATTCTCTACACCAGGAACCGTGGAAAAAATTGGGTGCGAGAGAAAATCTTGTCGGATGAAAGACTTTTCGATCTCATGAATCTGAACGATCTCAGTCTCTCAGGCGAGAATCAGGTCTGGGCAGTTAGTCAGTTTGGTCTGTTGCGACGCGAGGCGGCATCTGGGACCTGGAACGTGGCGCCGACTGGAACAACGGGGTGGTGGCGCAGCGTTCATTTCATCGATCACCACCAGGGTTGGCTTACAGGCGACCGCGGGACCGTGGTCCGCACAGCGGACGGCGGCAAGAGCTGGAAGAGACAGCGGGATTCAGGGCGTCGTATGGGAGTTCTTTACGGCACTCCACACGATCACCATATCAACAGTTCGGCGATGTGTGCGGTGGGAGAGAAGTTTGACAGTGCCTACCTCTTGATGGGCCGATCGGTGAACTGGCCCTTTCAGACTGGCGGCGACATCAATACCCACAAGACCGACGCCGTTACGGCTACGATGGGGGTGTCGGTTGGATATAACTTCAATGAGTTCGGCTGGCGAGGAAGAGATAGTCCGCACCTGATCCTTGAGCGCTACCAACATCATCGAGGTCTTGAGGCGATTGAACAACGTCTCGTTGCTGCAATTCGCTGTTTGAGGCCGACGATTGTCGTGGGCGAACAACCCGTCATGCAGGAAGGGTATTATGCGCACGGCGTGGGAGATGTCGCGCGCGCAGTTGTCGCGGCTTTTGAATCTGCTGGAGATTCAGCTCGTTTTCCCGAACTGGCCAAACTGGGTCTGGAACCTTACACGCCGCAAAAACTCTACCTCGCAACGATGTGGTCTAACTTGATGTACGACGTGCACCCGATGACTCTGCGTCTGGCACCACACTTTGGAGAAGACAAACGTCTGGGAAGAACGCGAGGCGAAGCAACGCTGGAAGGACGGCAGGTGTTCTGGGGACTGCTCGACCGCGGCAGACCTCCCGAAACACAGAAACCCTGGCCGGGGAGCTGGCGGCTTCATCTCAAGAGTTCGAACATTGAAACGCTCTCGCCTGAAAACGATGTTTTTGATGGGGTGCGCTAGTTTCACCCAACCGAAAAGACTTCCTGTGCTCCTCCGCTACATCTCGCCCAG
Source organism: uncultured Pirellulaceae bacterium (assembly GCA_964343305.1). Lineage (GTDB taxonomy): Bacteria > Planctomycetota > Planctomycetia > Pirellulales > Pirellulaceae > CAYFJO01. The sequence continues at coordinate 9,526 of CAYFJO010000149.1, forward strand.
CGCTACCCATGTCCATGCGAAGCACGCGTGTCGCATCAAACCACAAATTCTTTTGGCGCGCCGATTCGGAAAACGTCTAAACACCGTTTCTGAACATTTCAGAGCTTCACTCGTTTTACTGCAATAAACTCAACTAAAACGCTGAAATGATCAATCTTCCTTGACATTGATTAACGGCCGGTCAACACTGGTTAACGCGACTCATACAACTAGAGGAGATTGACTCATGCCGCGGACCAATTTTCCTACTTGGGTGTTCTCGTTGCTGACATCGTTTTTGTTGATGGTGTGGGGCGGGTTGCCAATTTGTCAATGCGCCAGGGCGAGCGATGAAAATTCTAAACGCCCTAACATCCTGTTGATCTACACCGACGACCACTCGTATCGAACGGTTCGTTGCTACCCTGAGTCTTACGACTGGGTCCGCACGCCGACGATCGACCGGCTTGCCAAAGAAGGCATGCGGTTTGAGTCCGCCTATATCGGTACGTGGTGCATGCCGTCACGAGCCACGTTATTGACGGGCCACTATCAATTCGGCGTCGAATCGATGCGCATGGTGGGCGATTATCCGGGCAGCGACTATGATCCCGCGAAGTGCCCGTTCTGGCCATCCGTCTTTCGCCGGCACGGCTATTACACCGCTCAAATTGGCAAGTGGCACACGGGCGTTGATACAGGGTTCGGTCGTGACTGGGACTTTCAGATCGTTTGGAACCGTCCCAAACACACAAAGAACCACCAGAATTATTACTACAACCAGCCGATCACCTATCACGGCGGTGAGACAAGGAACTTGAAGCGTTACTCGACCGATCAATACACCGATTGGGCCATCGATTTCCTGAATGGTAAAGAGGTAGAAGGCGTCAGCCGCGACAAAACCAAGCCGTGGTATTTGTGGCTGTGTTTCGGCGCGGTTCACAGCCCGTTCACACCTGCCGATCGACATTTGAAGGATTATCCCGACCTGAAGGTGTCTCCGCCAGAAGATATCTTTCCACCGCGTCCGGGCAAGCCGGATTGGGCGCAAAAGATAAACTTCTGGGAGAAGGGACCGAATGGTACACCGATGAAGAGTGGACGCACGTTTTCATCCTGGGTGCGTCAATATCACCAAGGTGTGCTGGCGATTGACGAGGGCATCGATCGTCTCTTGAAAACCTTGGAAGAAACAGGCCAGCGCGAAAACACATTGATTATCTTTACATCCGATCAAGGGTTCGCCTGGGGGCAACACGGCTTTCGGCATAAGGTCGCGGCTTACGATTCCAACATCCGCTCGCCATTAATCATTAGTATGCCTGGCCGCATCGAAGAAGGCACAGTCTGCTCTTCGCCAGTCGGCGGCGTCGATATTGTACCGACGATTTTCGCATTCGCGGGAATCGACTTGCCTTGGGATATGCACGGCCATGACCTTTCTCCGCTGCTGGAGAACCCGAAAATCGAATGGCCGCATCCTGTCTTGATGCCCGCAACTGGTCGCCAATATGGGTCCAATACCGATGTTATTCCCAAAGGCCGAGACGCGTTTCACGGCGAGATTCCTTGGTACGTGATGTTGCGTGACGGTCGCTATAAATACGTACGCGCGTTAATCGAAAACGAGTTGGAAGAGCTGTATGACCTGAGCGAAGACCCAGACGAGTTGGACAATCTGGCCGTCAAGCCCCAACAGCAAGAACTTCTTGCTCGGCTACGAGCTGCAACCATCAAAGAACTTCGCGAAAACGACGCCGGATTCGTCGATCGCATGCCGCCCGTTCGCGACGGTACCTAGATGCCGAAGACTTGAGAGCAGACATATGAAGACCATTGGTGCTCAAGTATTGCCGTTTGCAGTTGTCGGCGCAATGACAGTCGCTGCCGTTACACAGAGCCATTCACAAGAGACGTTCGTCGAATACCCTGATCGACCGGCGCGGTATCTGCAACGAATCCATGCGACCAGCTCGACGGTTGTAAAGGGGGCGCTCTCGTTTCGTGAAGGTTTTCCAGGCGGTTTTGAGGCGTGGCAGAAAGCCGCCCGAAACGAACTTCGCGCGTTGCTGGGACTCGACCGGATTCGCGATGGGGCGCATGCTCACCGTCCGACGGTACACCTGGGGCAAGTGACGAATGTAAATGGGTACACGCGACAACGAGGCAGCATTCAAACTGAGCCGAGGGTTACGATTCCGTTCTGGCTACTCCGTCCCACCAAAGACGCAACCGAGCGGCGACCTCTGGTGATTTGTGCGCACGGTCACGATTCGGATGGATGGAATACCTACGCTGGTGTCTACCGCGACGAGAGTCATCGCCTTAAGACACAGGCAAAGGATGGCGACATCGGAGTTCAAGCGGTCAAGCGCGGTTTCGTCGTGCTCGTCCCCGCGACTCGTGGGCTGGCTGAAGCGACACAGATACCCGACCCAAAGCGACGTCACGGCGATCGCCCTTGTCGAGCTCAGTTAGTTCATTGCCTGCTGGCGGGGCGGACAGCCGTCGGGGAACGCGTGTGGGACGTACAACGATTGCTTGACTGGGCACTGACAGAACTGAATGACATTGATCAGGACAAAGTCGTGTTGCTGGGAAACTCTGGCGGCGGAGTCTTGACCGTTTACGCGGCAGCGTTGGATGAACGTGTTTCGGTGGCAGTGCCAAGTTGTTCGTTCACGTCGTACACCAGCAAGAGTGGTTTCATTTTTCATTGCGACTGCTGCCTGGTGCCTCGCGCTCAAGTCCAACTGGGCGACATGGCGGACATAGGAGCCCTCACGGCGCCTCGCCCGCTGCTTGCTGTTCACGGCCGCCAAGATGGCTTGCATTCGTTTCCTGATGTCGAAAGAGCCATGGCACGAGTCCATTCCATTTACAAGGCCGCGAACGCTGAAAACCAATTCCGACACGAATGGGGCGACGAAGGGCACAAGTTCTATCCAAAAATCATGTGGCCGTTTATAGAATCCTCGCTTGATCGCTAAGTAATTGCCTTAGACGGAGTACTCTGAGGCTGAATTTGTTCGCTGTGCTTCGCTCAGTTTTTCTTTTTTTGCTCTCGTCGAACTGCCTGCACAACCGACCAAGCTGCACCCGCATCCGATGAAACATCATCCCAACGACCACTGAAACGTCCGCAAAACGAAGACTGCAATACCTCGTCGAGCATGCCGTGTTGGTCCTTTTCCATTAGCGGGTGCTTCAAATAGATACAAGCTTCCTCCGTCGCCCGCACGGACAGTCCCGTGCCAAGTTCCGGTGACCTACGAATGCGGTCTGCAATCTCGATGATTCGCGAGACCAAATTCTTGCTCAACTCGGGGTGGCGCTTGACAAGCAGCTTCACTTCCTCATCCGGCGGTAAGTAGTCCATCTGGAGCGGAGCGAACCGGTCAAGCTGCGCCGCATCGATGCCGAAAGTCCCGGAGAATTCGTCTCCGCGATTGACCGCTGCAATGAACTGAACATTGTCAGAAATGGGGATAAATCGGTTTTCGATCGGGTGGAACAGTCGCCGTGTTGAGTCGAGCGCCGGCATCAGCGCGTTGCGCGCCGACTCCTGACATCGATTGAACTCATCGAGAAACACCAGATATCGCAATTCAGGGTGCTCGGCCGCTTCTTCCAGCGAATTCAAAATATCGGTCTTGATAAAATCGGTGACCGGTTGTCCCGTCTCGGATGCCCGCACCTGAATAGTGGCTAGAAAGTCAGTCGCCTCAACCACTGCTCCGCAGTTGAAAAACACAAACTCCATTCCTAGCGACTCGGCAATCGATCGTGCCAGCACCGTCTTTCCGCAGCCTTGTGGCCCGTCTAGCAGAATATTCAGTCCACTTTCCAACAGGATTTGTAGTTTTCTCGAGACCATCGGGTCGAGATAGACACCTTCGATCTTGAAGTCCAACAATCGCACGAAGGCCACTTCGATCGCACCGCGATCGTCGCGCTTTGGCTTCCGAATTCTCTTGATTTGCACCATGCACGGGATTCCAGGCCGGACGCCGGCATCGTTGCACAGGATGACTTTCGGGGCACGCTTTCCGTCCAAATGCGTTGCCCGATAACGAAAGTCCGAATCGGCAACAGGATTTGCCCAGAACGTCGCTTCCATGGTCGCGCCCAACTTGATGTCTTCGATCTTCCACTTCTCTGACATGGGTTCTCCCTTGATGCCGCAAATCATTTACCAACGCGTCAGGTTTATAATCAAGGCACGATCACCGTGCGCACGAGCCTGGCAATGATCTCACCAAATCGTCGTACACTCGTATCCACGTCCGATTCGTTGACCTCAACATAATGGGGAAAGCAAATCTCTTCGAGCGGGTTCACAGCGATTTGGGCGCAACAAATCTTCATCCGGTTGGTCAATCTCGTCACCAATGCCCGCAGCGCGGAGACCGAACACTCGGTCGGCAAACCATCGCTTATCATGACCAGCAGTTTTGCGCGGCGCTGCGAAGTCAAAGCAACGCGTGCGGCGTGCCACAACGCAGCCGCGTCGTTGTTACCGCCACCCGCTTCAAGCGAACTCACCGCGGGACGTCCTGCATCTCCGGCGTCGTAGATCAATGCATCGGTGAAACCGAAGAGGCGCAAGTCGATTCCGCGCATCCCTTTCGCCGCCTCGGCTAGCATGACGCCGAATCGTTTTGCCTGCTCCATGTTGTCGTAATATGTCATCGACCCCGAACAATCGACGATGATTCCCATGAATAAATCGGTCGCGAACTCCATGTGTCTCGCCACGAGCATCCGCGGATCTCCGCGCAGCACCATGTCGCGGATGCGCGTTCGATCAATCCGCTTGCCACTCAACCGACGGCGCTCAGGAACCATTGCAACACCAAGCTCCGCGAAATATTTCCGCAAACGAAGCGCGTGCCGCATCACTTGGCTGGCGTACACCGCGTGTCGCTCGCGGTCATAAGCAACCGGGACGATCGTCGAAATTGTCTCAAAGCTTTCGTCAGGAATGACGTTGATCATCCGGGGGCCGCTGCCACTGCCGCCACCGCTGGGTTTGTCCTTGGGATCGGTGATGCGTCGAATCTCCGACTGCAACTCTTCGTTCGTCGCGCCGTCGGCTTCGACTGTGATGTCGCCGTCGCCAGGTCGCAAAATCGAATCCTGTGAAAAACAGTCCAACAGCGTCACCTCGTCCCCAAAGATGCGTCGCAACTCGCGCGAGATTTCGAGCAGTTCGTCCATCGAACTGCCACGAAAGTTACCCTTAAATAGCGCCAACGCCTGGTCAACTTTCGGATCTCCGTGTCGGTTGCCCAGCCCCATTCTCAGCGCGCGAAAGAAGCGGGGAAAGCTCATCCCGGATCGCTCCATTTCAAAGAGCACTTGGCCGTTGTCAAGCGTCACACAGTTTCGATCGCGCGACACACGCAGCCGAGATCTTGTGAGCACCTCGAAAGCTCGACTACGAAGTCCGAGTAGAAGTTGGGTTACGTTGACATCGTTCTTGGCGTGTTGAAAGGCATAGGCACCGAGGCGTTTCAGCCGATCACCAAAACCGCGCTCTCGGGCTCGCAGATTGCGTTCGAGATGCTCGTCCGAAACAAGGTTCAGCAAACTGTGCAGTCGCTCGTCTTCCGCCGTTTTCCAAACTGTCTGCTCGTGTTCGCCGCGGTGGTACATGTGGTGGCCAAGCTCGTGAAGAATCAACGCTTCGACAATCTGCTCGCCATTCTTCTCGCGGCGCAGGATCGGCAACGGACTGACGAAAATTCGATTCTGTTCGAGGCGTGTGAAACCGAGATCGTTGCCGCCGATCATCTCAACGGTGAACAGCCGGCCAGTCAACTCGCGACCGATCGTCATTCCCCAGGCAAACGTCTCGGCGACGCGTCGCAGCTTTCCGTAGCGCTGCCGAAAAGTCTTCAGTCGCTTGACAGCCGCTTCGCGCGTTTCAATACGTTGGGCATCGGTCAGGATAAGCTCATAGGCCTGATTGCGACTCAGCGAATCAACATCTTCCTCTACCAGCAAATGGAGCAATACGCCCTCGTCGGCTGTTCGCAAGCCGGCGGCGAGCACGCTCGTCACGGCCTGGCAAACAAGATCGGTTGGAACGCAGCCAACCACCGAGTGTCGTTGGTGTTCAGCGTCCAGAGCGATCGTTTCGAGCCGCAGTGGGAACGCGTGGAAGTCGCCGTGGCTGTGAAGCCAATCGGCCGCCTTCAGGCGCAGCTCGGCTAACCGCGATGTGCCGCAGTCAAGAAAATACCGGGCTGCCGCCAATTCGTTTTCGTTAGGCGAATCAATCTCGATTAACGAGGAAACGGCATTGTCGTAGGCGTGCGGCTGCGATGCGGTCGCCAGTCGTGCCGCTAACTCGCATTTGGTGATTCCCAGATCAAGCAACCGCTGCCAGTCGCTCGTTCGAAACCACGAGTAGTCGCACGACCGATGCACCGACTCGATCGCTCGTTCGAACCAGTGCGATTCTCCGCGCGCGATCAACTCGCAGGCAAGTTGAAACGCGAGTTCTGGCAGCGTTGCCGAATCGTTGACCATATGCCGAATATCGTCCAGCGCGCGAGAATCGGGCCACATCGAAACCGTACCAGCGATCGTCAGAGCCGACGCTGGCAGGTCTGGCATCCGTAGGATCTCGACAAGAGCGTCCGTTCCGGCTTCTCCAAGCTCGATCAATTTTAGCGCGGCTTCTTCGACGACGCTCGGGTCCTCGTCGCAGCACCAGGCACTCAGCCGCCCGATGCTGTCACAATCTGCGATCTCAGCTCGAAGCTGAGGTGTGAGCGGCGTTTTCACCGGCCGTGGCTTGGGCGTCACGTTGCCAAGTCCGCGCGAATCGACCCACGGCTTCAGGATGGTGCGCGTTTCAGAGTCAAGGTCGGGTAACAGCGAAGCAACATTCGGTCTCAACGGATCGATTACATCGCTGCCTATGTTTGCCTTGAAGAGTTTGATCAAGATCTCGGCGGCCAGGTCGCCGTCGCGTGACGTCAGCGAGTTGACCAGCAGCCTGCCGAATCCGTCCGACATGATCCACTGCGCCTTTGCAATCGCTCGCCGATGCCAGAGGCCGATGATTCGCCGAACAGCCAGCCAGATCTGCCTGGCCAACACGTGCGACGTGAGCGAACCTGCTAGTCGCAGAATGCTGACGACGTTTTCTGCCTCTTGCAACAATTCCTCACCAAAAGCAAATGCGTCCGGTTCCCATCGATGGAGCCACGCGTGGCCGAGCAGCGTCAGGTTGTCTTGGCGCTCCCACTTGCTGACCACTAGCACGTCCAACTCACTAAGAAACTCGCGCTCCTCGCTACTGAACCTCGAGAATTGTTTGTCAACATCCTCCGCCGAATCGTGACAGCCGATTAGCGCGGCGCAGACGTGTAGATCCGCAACAGGCGCCGTCCGCCGCTGGAGCGCCGCGCACAGCCCTCGATGGGGATGCCGCAAACATTCGACGACGGCATTTGCAAGATCCGCGTCGATACAAGCGACAATTTCGGCGGCGGCCGCTGACGAGACTTCCGCGACTGCCTCGCTCACAATCAGTTCATAGTCGCTCTTCGGAGCCTCGACCGGAACAGCATATCTCGAAGTCGCCCATTCGCGAATTAGCTCGTTCTTGTGATTGATCAAACTGCGAGCAATTTGAATCTCCTTGCCGTACGGAAATCCTTGACACCAGGCAATCGCGCGAAGCAGCTTTTGCAGCGGCACGTCCGATAATCGACTTAGCGAATCGACAAGCGAATGCCCGTCAACGACGCGCGACACGTTGCCGAGAATTTCCAAACCGAGCTTGCACGTCTTGGGCTCTTCGAGCTGGAGCCAACAATTGAGAAACGGATCGATCGCGCTATCGAGCTTATTGCCTAAGACCTGCCCGACGATTCGTGTTTTGTTGTTGTTCAACGACAATTCGGGCCGCTGTCCCAGTTTGACCATCTCGTCAAACAACCGAACACATTCATCGGCCGAACACTTGTCGAGGAAATCTAGTACGTCTGACGGTACAGTGTACACAAGCAACGCCATGTGAAAGAACCGTTGGGTTCGACGTTGGCAATTGATTTGTTCGATCAGGTACTGTTGGCCTTGGGGCGAATTGTCCCGCACGCTGCAGATCGACGCTGAATGTTTCGGGTCTTCGAGAAACGACGAGATAATTCGGTTTATGCCGAACCAGTCGACGAGCTGCGAGATTGGGTCGGTCCTCACAAAATGCAGTGTGCCTCCGATCGCCCACAGGTCGAGACTGCCCGACGGCCGCACAAACAGAGCGTCTTTCAAGACAGCCTCGACATACGAGCCATCGAACTTGTCTAGTTTGTCACGGACCTTATACAGACCATGGATCGATTTGTAGCGCACTTCGCGCGGGACACCAGCAAACAGCAAAAATCGCATCATATTTGCCGTACACATCTCGGCCGCCCGCGAAAGCCAACGCCCACGACGAGCCGCCGTGACTAGACATGAGGCGACCACCTCGTCGGGCGAATTGACCGCGCCCTCTAGCAATCCGCCATTGAGTTGTTCGAAGAAGCTTTCGAGCGGTGACCATCCGGTTCCATCGCTGACTTCACGTTCCGCCTGTTCGTCCCAAAACAGATCGAAGATCCTGTCGAGCAGGTTCGTTGGTTCAGACTCGTCGAAGATGGGGTTGCCCACCTCGGCCTGGGCGAGAATCCAATCCACGTCGCCTTCGCTACGATTCGTCGCTTGCCCGATCCAATCATCAAGATCTACTGCACCGATCCCAGCGATCAGCCGCCTGGCGTTCGGACGAGACAGCTTGCCTTCCAGCGTCAGCTCCAGGATCGTCGAAACGGCCAAGCTCGGAATTTTACTGGGCATCAAACTTTCGGCTGCGGTATCGGCGCACGTTGGATCGGACAACAAGAAGAGATTAAACCACTCACAGCCAGTAACAGCTTCGCCGTGAAACGTCGCTTGTCGGACATCTGCTTTGTGGTGGAACAGTGCATGTGCCCATCGAGCAGGTGCGTAAGTTGCAGATTCTCGCAGTGCCTCAGTTGCAGCCAAGCGCACCGACGGATCATCGTCGGACAATCCGCGGACAATCCAACGATACGCTGGCAAACCAGATGCCCCGGCAAGTGTGCCGATCGCCGCTCGTCGCAGACGCGGATCACCGTCCATAAGCGCCGCGTCTAATCGGCCAAAAAATGGAAACCGCTGACTGAGCGGGAGATCTTTGAGCTGTTCAAGTAATGCGACAACTTCCTCCACATCCAGATTGTCGTTGCCCAAAAGATGCCAAAGTTGCAAGTCGTTCATGATGTAGACGGATTTGCAGGAATCCACGGATACAGTTCAAACGCGAAATTCTGAGCTTGGAGCAAATTCAGCTTCAAGGTCCACAAAAATATAGGTGGGCGGACGCACCCTACGAATACGCGTTTGGAGTGTCGTCCGCCCATCATACCAAATCAGATCAAAGCGGCGGTTAGTTGTCGTTTCCCGGTTTGACCGCCGAACAAGTGAACTCGCCACCAATGACGCCAACAAGGGCCTACGCCCAGCCATCGGCATCATCGAAACAAGAATTCACGCTGATCCAGCCGTCACTTGCTGACTCCCGTCCATCAACCGCACAGAAAAAAAGGCAGCCCGAAGGCCGGTCCAAAGGAATCAAATGGTGGTCAATGATGATGCCAAACACCCCGCTCGGCTGCTCCCACCAGAGTAACCGCTGTGCGTGCGAAGGTCCGTGGGTCGACGTGCAATTGTTCGTTGCCGAAAAGGAAAACGGAACCGGGGACAATCGACCTGGAGGCTTGCGATTTCAGTCACAGAGCCAAGATTAGTTAAAGACGAGATATTTTACAGGTAAAATATTACCCGCGCAAAATTCAAACGACGTGTCGTGTGCCACGTGTGATCTGTTCGAAACAAATTGACAAAGAACGTGAGGCGGCTGCCGATGAATGACGCCGTCCGAAGATTGCGAGAAGGGGCAGTTATTAACGCCGTCCCATCGCTGGGATTCGAGACGGTAAAGCCTGCCTAAGACGATTGATCTCACGAATATTCTCCTCGAAAAAAGCGCCAACAGTACGGCGCGACTGCCGCTTCATCCGACACGCCGACCTCGAAGGAGGTTCACGAACCTGTCCCGAAGGTTGTGATTCGCTGTTAAGCTAACAATCTTGCCCCTTCAAAATCCATTTTTCGCCCGTGGACACTACTGGATGCTTCTGCTTCGGCACCGGTCTCACACCCCGGCTCCTGCACCGCACTCAGCATGCAACTCGCCTGTATCCACACTCCACCGTCTCCGCGCCTCGCGTCATCCTACGGCTGGCGCGCGAAGGAAAACGCGACAAAGAAATTGCCGTGATGCTGACCGCTCAAGGCCCGTTTTGCCTCGCACGGACTCGCACGAAAAAACACGGGTTGTCCATGAAGTGCAGGAGAAACACGGGTTTCTTGGATGTGGTGGCCATTCTTGAAAATGACCGAGTTACGGGGACAGGATTCGAATTGTCTGTTCGTTTCCGGGGAAGAACATACATTTTGTCGGCTGCTGGGGACTCACGGGGGGATTTTTTTGGGGAATCGTGTTGCGTCAGACGATTGCTGCTGACCTACGTGCCGCCGCTTTCGGTGGCTGCCTTGTGGCCAAACAAACCCATCAGGTAGTCCCACCCCTTCGATGCGGTCGATGTCGCTGCCACGCCAGCTGCCGACCTGTGGCAATCGCTCAGCCGCTTGGTTGGCCGTCCCGCACTTGACGCCTTGTTTCCGCACTTGAACAGGAGCGCAGAGTGACGCGACCCAACCGATTCTTGTTTGACGAGACCATCACCGCGTTCCGCCAGCGCAACGGGCGCGTGATCGTTGAGATTGGCGGCATCCGCAATCGTGGCTGGCGCGATACCGACGGCCACAGCACGTTGCGTTGGCCCGCTGATGCCATATGACTTCCTATCGTCGTCCCGCGTACACGCGCGAAGTCTTAGCCGCACTGGCCAAGTGCGAAGGGATCGCTGAATGGCTGCTGCTGCTGCCCAACGTCGAGCCCGGCAACGACGAGGTGGTCGCGGCATTCCGCGAGTGGGACGCCTGAGGGGGAAACGGGGTCGGGTCTCGTTTTTAAAATGAGACCCGACCCCGTTTCTTCGCCCCGGCGCGGCGTGTGCCCGATCGATTTCATCAGTCGCTGCTGCCGCACATGGTCACCACGATTAATCCCGCCGTAAGCCCCAGGGTGACTGCACCGGCATCTCGATGACAACATGAACCGTCTGCCCGTCGTTCTTCTGCGCCGGACGCAATAAAAAGATGCCCACCAAGGTATTACCTATCCGCTAATCAAATACCGGCGAAGGCGCAAAAAAACGAGGCCGACAAACTGTCCCGACCTCGTTTCGACACAAAAGCGTCAAAGTTCAAATCGCCTCGATTGTGCTTTGTGTCGCTTCGCCTTCTAAAAGAAGAGCCGGTAGCGCCCAAACAACCGAACTCCACACAATCGACACCTACCTATCTCATCGGACGCGTGTAGAGGTCTCTCCAACGAAATGTTTCGGAGCGAATGAAGTCGCTCGAATTCAGGTCTTTTCCAGTTCATTGGTGGGGCCATTGATCGCCAAACGTGTGTAGGTGCATGGTGGACACGAAGTCTCCAGGGCCTGGCGGCTCATGGAGTAGCAACAAGGAAGCGCACCACGAGTTGTGTTGAGCGTGAGGCTATAGGAACACCTCTCGCACGTCGGGCGCGCCGCCGACTCCGGAAAGGATCCACTGCGTGATATTTCCGCATAGGTGTACGATCAAGATACCGATGCTGTTTTGACTGGGCGAGGGACGCTACCAAATCTGTGCGTCGTCCAACTGATTGAGACAATGAGCAATTTTCGCAGTAGACTTCTTCAGCCGCTCCCCTGCTGCGTCAAGAAAAGCAATTGCAAAGGCATCGTCGGACACAGATCGTTCTTTCAGTGCGCCCAACGTTTGGGATTGCCGACGCCGTTGTTGGCGACAGCGTTAGAGCTCTCATAGAACGAAGTTTGTTGTGTTTGAGTCAAGTTTTTGGATCGTGTTAGTTGCAGCGCACAAATAACCCCTCCCCAAATCGACGGAGGTACGTTGCTCGGGATTTCGCGTCCGTTTAGCTGCGTGCAGCAGTATGGTTGTGTTGGGACCGTTGCCGGTCCTGATGCTGCCTTTGGTTATCGCTTCGGTGCTGTAAAGCTGATGCAAAACCGTCGCGCGTTAATTGTACATGCGTTAGTTGGTTGGAGGCGAAGCCTCGCTAGATTTCAAATGAGAATCGATGCTAACATAGTGACGGGCGCTTGAATCAAAACGAGGCGTCCATTAGGGTTTAGCGGCAATCCTCGTGTTGGCGGTGTGTGATTCGCTGGAATTGCCTTTGAACTACATCGGACAAAAGGAAGACTGAACTAACAGCAACGCCAGCTAGGTATCCGTCCAAGGCTCCAATCAAAACCAAAGATAAAAAGTCCGGCATACCAATCGAAAAGAAAGAACCGTAGACGCCAAAAGCGAGAAAGCAAGCAATACCGACAAGGATCGATGCCCTACGCGGTTCGGTGCCACGAAAAAGAACAGCCTGCCCAAGTCCAACGAACGATATGAATCCAGCAATTGTCGCGATCGTGACCGGTGGGCAACGTGACAAGCGTAATGCACTAAACAGGAATGCATACGCCGTGGTAACTACTATGATCGTCGCAATGTTAAATCGACGCGGAACCGAATAGGGGTTAGGGGAGGCGTTTGTCGCATCGTTGACCATCAAGGTGCGTGACCCAGTTTGCGGGTAGTGTTTATTACGTCGAAGACATCCTAACTGGCTTATCGAACGGTCGTGACATTACTATCTGCGAAGGAACAGGACCGCCCTCGTCCCGCCAACGGTTTGCATTGCCGACGCCGAAGAACATTGAACAACAAAATTGATTATACCGAAGGTTGGAGTGTTGAAGAAAGAACGAGGCGTCCCGCGAAGCGGCAATGCATTGTTGGCAGTTCACATCTCAGCGCGTAAAAATATCTCGCAAGAATTCAGCCTGAATAGCGTCTTCCTTTGCCATATACTGTTTATATATCTCGCCCTCGTTGACTTGCGTTGCTTGCTTGGCTGCGGCCCTTGATGCGACGTCGGCTCCATAAATGCAAAAATCCAAACCGTGCTTCCAATCTATTTCAAGACGGCTCACTTCTTCTGCACAGCAAGCTGCACAGTATGCCGAAGCTTCTTTCGTTTTCCTGATAGCAACATACGCAGCGGCTGCATCATTATGAGCCTTTTCAAGCTCGCTTCCATCTACTAAACCGTTAGCAAACTTCTCGGCTACCCTCACTGCTTCCCGGCTGCGTTCGTCGGACATCATGGACCATATTCTGCGGCAACAAGCTATGAGAAACAGCCTCATTTTCCGCTCCGACTCATCTTGTCCGAAGACTTCTCGAAGGCTTGCTTTACCCGCCCCGCTTTTCAAGTAATAAAGCATTTCGAGCGCGCTTGAACATTCTGACCATTCGAACTCGGTCATATCGCTGTCGCCTCCAAAGTCCCGATCTCGCTTTGGCCTGGGAACGAAACACTGATCGTCGCTTAATGAAGTGATCTGCCAACGTATGCGGATGGGCGGCGCCGCGCGTTCCATCCTTAGTGATTGTTGAATCTGGTTTGATTCTACCGGAGTGGATCGTTCT
>CAYFJO010000150.1:0-21790 GCA_964343305.1 uncultured Pirellulaceae bacterium
AAAAGGGGTCAGAACTATTTGATGTTGGGTGGTTGCCAGTATCGTTGAAAAGGTAGATGTCGTCGACAGTTGGCGGATTTACGCAACCACCACCAATTTCACGGTCGCCGCTTCCACGGCTGACGCTTCACAACTTCCGCTATAAACCCGTTCCTGTGGCCACTCGGCGTGGTGGATTGTGCCGCGATTTGTCAGGCGGCGCGTGGCTTACACCGAGCTGGCGATGGCCTTTAGCACGGATTCGATTGAGTCAATTCGCGCCGCCATGTTGCTGCGCGATGAATCCAATGAGATGCCGGGCGGTGTGTAGGTAAACGAATAGAATTTCACCTTGGGTTCGGTTCCCGACGGACGAACGGCGAAATAGTTGCCTAGCTCGGCAAAGTCGAAAATCAGCATGTTGCCGACCGGACCATCGAGCGGTTGCGACGAACCGTCTGACGAGGTCGTTGTCTGATTCAAGTAATCCCGCCGCGTCGCGATTTTCATCCCGGCCAATTCGGCGAGCGGTTCGTTTCGCAGTTTGCCCATCAAGGCCTGCATGCGTTTCATGCCGTCGGAGCCTTCCATGAACACGTTCAGCAGACTTTCGGCGTGATAGCCACGTTGTTCGTACAGTTCGTCGAGTCGTTGGTGAACGGATTTGCCATCGGCCTTCAACTTGGCAGCTAGTTCCGACATCAACATGCAAGCGGCCGCGCCGTCTTTGTCGCGGACATATTGCCCGACCATGAAGCCGTGCGACTCTTCGGTGCCGAAAACAAACTTGTCCGGTCCCGCTCGATCGATTTCTTCGCCGATCCACTTAAAGCCGACATGCAGATTGCCGTGAGTCTGGACACCGTACGAATCGGCGATGTGCCGAATCAAGTCGGTCGTCACCAGCGTCTTGACCACGTAATGATCGGGGGAAAGCGTGCCAACTTGCTTTCGCATCTCCAACACATAGTCGGCCAGCAAGGCCCCCAGTTGATTGCCGTTGAGTGTCGCCCAGGGCCCCGATGTGTCAATCGTGAGTGGCGCGGCGGCTCCCATGCGATCGCAGTCCGGATCGGTGGCCAGCGCGAGATGGGCATCGATCTCTTGGCATCGCTCGATCATCGGATCGAAGACGGCCGGGTTCTCTGGATTCGAGACGTGCTGCGGAACGTTGGGAAAATCGCCGTTCGGTTCGCGATGCAGTTCAAAGACCTCGACGTCATTGAATCCAGCCGCGTTCAAAACCGGAATCACCGCGAATTCACCAACTCCATGCAGCGGCGAGTAAACGACTTTCAAGTCGCGTAACCCCTGAAAACTCTGTTCGACGACGGCGGTAATATAGGCTGGATCGACTTCTTCGTTGCACATCACAACCTGGCCGTCTTGCACGGCTTTGGCAAAGTCCGCTCGCTGAATTTCGTCGACTTTGTCCACTTGCTGGATGACGCCCTCGTCGTCCGGCGGCACCAGTTGGCCGCCCGACGCTCCGTAGGCTTTGACAGCGTTATCACTGGGCGGATTGTGACTGGCCGTGACCATGATTCCGCACGTGCAATTCTTGAGCCGTACGAGGTACGACAATTCGGGCGTCGCTCGGTAATCGTCCAAAAAATAGACTTTAAATCCCGCAGCGACCATGATGCTCGAGCACAATTCCGCGAAATGACGCGAGCGATGTCGTGTGTCGTACGCAATCGCGCACGACAGCTCGCCCGTCGCACGAGATTTCATGTAGTCGGCCAATCCTTGGGCGCTTTCGCCGATCGTGCGGTCGTTAATCGCGTTGCTGCCGATGGGATACATCCGGCCGCGCCGGCCACCGGTACCGAAGGGGATCACCGTCCAGAAAGCGTCATCCAATTCTTGCCATCGCTGATCGGCCAAGTGTTGGGCAACTTCGCCCGCATATTCGCTGTATCGCGGTTCGGTCAGCCAGCGACGAATGTTGTCGACGGCCCCGGTGGAAAGTTTCTCATCGCGAGTCGCGTCTTCGAGTTGTGCGATTGCCGTTTCTTGGTCATATTTCACGTGCGACTCGGTCATGATTCGGTCTTTCCATTCGACAGGTGAGATTCCCAATAATTCAGCGAATTCTATGCAATGTAAAAACAGTTCACCAGTGGATCGGGTGGCTGGGGTCGAGTCTTCGAGCCCCCAGTTTCGATTGCTGGGGGCTCGAAGACTCGACCCCAGCCACCCTAAAATCAAGCTTGGCAAAGCACAGGTAGATCGAACTGAAGACACCGTGAAAGGATGCGAATGTCGGAGCTTATTATCAGCGTTTCAGGATTGCGCGGCGTGATCGGCGAATCGCTGTCGCCCAAAGAGGTCGTTCGATTTGTGGCGGCGTATGCCAGTGGCCTCCAGCACGGGCGTGTGGTCGTGACGCGAGACGGTCGATCGACTGGGGAGATGATTGCCAGCGTGGTTCGAAGCACGCTGCAGGCGTCCGGAATGACGGTTGTCGACGCTGGCATCGCGGCAACGCCCACGACAGGAATCTTGGTTCGGTCGCTTGATGCGGTTGGCGGTGTCCAGATCTCGGCCAGTCACAATCCGCCCGAATACAACGGTTTGAAGTTGTTCGATCAAGCGGGACGCGTAATACCGGCCGCCGCGGGCGAGAAAGTTTTGCAGAGGTATCACGAGAACGTGACCACTTGGGCAGACTATCAAAGTTTGGGCTCTGTAGAAGTGTGCACAGACCCACACGAAGAGCATCTCAAACTCGTGCTGGGCACGGTTGATGTGAAAAAGATTCGTGATTGCAAATTCAAAGTGCTGATCGACTCGAACCACGGTGCCGGTAGTTTGTTGGGACTACGATTGTTGAAAGAGTTGGGCTGTGAGGTTGTTGGCTTAGGGACCGAGACCGACGGTCAATTCGCACATCCTCCGGAACCGACCGCCGCGAACTTGACCGACGTTTCGCAACACGTCGTCGCAGCAAAGGCAGCGATCGCGTTCTGCCAAGACCCGGATGCGGATCGGCTGGCCGTGATTGACGAGAGCGGACGGTATATCGGCGAGGAATATACGCTGGCTTTGTGTTTGGATCATGTGCTCTCGAGGCAGTCGGGCGCGATCGTCACGAATTGTGCGACGAGCCTGATGGCGAAAGATCTTGCGGCGAAGTACGGCGGGCAGTTCATCCGGTCAGCCGTTGGTGAGGCCAATGTGGTGGACTCGATGCTGGCCCACGATGCGGTGTTCGGCGGTGAAGGAAACGGTGGGCCGATTGATCCACGAGTGGGTTACGTCCGTGACAGTTTCGTGGGCATGGCTTTGATATTGGATTTGATGGCTGATCGAGATCTTCCGGTCAGTGCATTGGCGGACGCACTTCCACGCTACGAAATCAACAAAACCACCGTTGCGCTGGACCGTGACCAGTTGCCAGCCGCCGTCGACGCATTGGCATCACACTTCCAAGATGCCAAGTCAGATCGATCAGACGGCCTCCGGTTAGATTGGGACGGAAAATGGCTGCTGGTTCGCGGCAGTAACACGGAACTCATCGTTAGACTGATTGCCGAAGCGGGTTCGATCGAGGAAGCTAAAGCATTGTGTCTAACCGCCTCGCAAGTGATCAGCGAGTTGTAAGCGCCGTCGGGAAACGCAAGTATGAAAACACCGCTCATCATCCGCGACTTCCTCGAACGAGCGGCCGGTGTTTACGGCCAACGAGTTGGGATTGTTGACGAACCGCTCCAGCCGGCGAAACCACTGGAGTCGCTGACTTACGGCGATGTGCGCCGTTTGGCGATGGCACAGGCCGCGGGGCTTGACCAGGCTGGGATCGAACTTGGGCAGCGCGTGGCGATTGTTTCCAAAAACGCGGCACGATTGCTGATCAGCTTTTTCGGTGTCAGCGGCTTTGGACGCGTGCTTGTGCCGATTAACTTTCGGCTCAAACCCGATGAGGTGAAGTACATCGTCGAGCATTCGGGCGCCGAGATGCTGCTCGTGGATGCCGAGTTGAACGAATCGTTGTCCGATGTGCAATGCGCTCGTCGCATCGTGTTGGACGAAGCCGGCGACAAGGAGATGTATTGCAACGACGCAGCGCCCGTTCCTTGGGAAGGCGATGAGGATTCGACGGCCACGATTAACTACACGAGCGGAACGACGGCGCGACCCAAGGGTGTGCAACTGACGCACCGCAACTTGTGGATCAACTCGGTGGTGTTCGGGCTGCACAGCCGGGTCAGCGATCGCGATGTTTACTTGCACACGCTGCCGATGTTTCATTGCAATGGCTGGGGGATGCCGTACGTGCTGGCGTCGTTCGGTGTGCCACAGGTTGTTTTGCGGCAAGTGGTCGGGGACGAGATTTTGCGGCGAGTGGAGCAACATGGCGTGACGTTGATGTGCGGCGCACCGACGGTTGCGGGAATGATCCTGGACGCGGCAAAGCGTTGGCAGGGCCCGATTCCTGGGCGAGACCGAGTGCGGATGATTGTGGCCGGAGCGCCGCCGCCGACCAAGTTGATCGAACGCATGGAATCGGAACTAGGATGGGAGTTCATCCAGATTTACGGGCTCACGGAGACATCGCCGCTGTTGACGATGAATCATTGTCGCGCGGAATACGATGAATTGTCGCCTCACGACCGGGCCGCGAAGCTCACGCGAGCGGGATCGCCGACACTGGGCGTGCAATTGGACGTCGACGATGACGGCGAAGTGCTCGCTCGTAGCAACGTCGTGCTGGAAGGTTATTGGAACGATCCGCAAGCCAGCGAAGCCGCGTTTCAAGGCGGCTGGTTTCACACGGGCGATGGCGGACAAATCGATGACGAAAACTATCTGGTGATTTGCGACCGCAAAAAGGACGTCATCATCAGCGGCGGGGAAAACGTTTCGTCGATCGAAGTCGAAGACACGTTGTTCTCGCATCCCGCGGTGGCCGAAGTGGCTGTCATCGGCGTTCCCGACGAGAAGTGGGGCGAAACTGTCAAGGCATTGGTTGTGCTGGCAGCGGACAACAGCGCCACGGCCGACGAGTTGATCGAGTTTTGCCGCCAGCACCTCACCCATTTCAAATGTCCGACAACCGTCGAATTCCGCGACGAACTTCCTCGCACTGCCACCGGAAAGTTGCAAAAGTACAAACTTCGCGCGCGCTACTGGGAACAAGAGTAGTCGTCAATCCAAATCTATGTTTGTTGTTTGACGATCGAGTGGTCGATGTATTGGCGAATGATATTGTTGCCCGGCATTTCCAATTCGAACCAATGTGAATCGGCGCTCATTGGAAATTCCTCTTGAATGGTTAGGCGGTTGTTTTGGCTGTCGAATCGCTTAAGCACGCGGTCTTGGTCGTCACGGATCAATGCCCAATCGCAACCGGGCACTTCCGCATCTGGGTCTAAAGGTTCGGCAAGGATCTTTCGGATATTCTTCAGATCGCCCGCAAATTTGTGATCCCACACGTCGTAGTGCTTGTAACCGAAGACGTCGTCCAGTTCTTGCATATAGGCTTCGTCTACATCGTCACCGATTCCGATTAACACCAACTTGACGGGCTTGCGTTCACCGCGGGCTATTTGGCCGGCGATATGGTTCGTGTACTGGCGCAACTCTTCACGGTCTTGAATTTGGCCATCCGTGATAAAGAGAAATCGTCCCTTCTCGCCGTTACATCTTCCCACATATTCCCGCACGATAGGCGTGAGCATCGTGCGGTCGCCGAACGGCTGTCGCTGGGGACCATTGAATCCAAAGTCCTGACATCCTGCCGCGGTTAAATTGCCCACAATTTCAAACTGCATGCCGTCTTCACCACAAGCCCAATAGGCAACGATCGCCGTGCCATTGATTCCGATTTGCTCGGCAAGAAAAGGCACGAACCGCCGCGCTTGTAGTTGAACTTCATTCGCCGTACGTCGAAGCCAATTGGCACCTTTGCTCTGAGCATCATCAATGGCTCTTTGTGTCAAGCGTCGTTCGACGCGCCCATCCGTTTCCGAATTGGTGATTTCACCGATCTTCTCATAATGGGCGTAGGCATCGGCGGAGACAATCACGTTTCGTCCGTACAAACCGGTCATCGATCGACTGGCGTCAAATGCAATTCCGGTATGCATTTTTTCAGTGCTTTCGTCTAGCAAAGAAAATACAATTCTCAGTTCATCGTCAACCCGCAGGATGTTGACCTCGCCAAGCCCTGCTGCCAATTGTTCGTCGGGTAGTTGAATGCTATCAATCAACGGTGAAATCAGCCGACGAATCTTTGGCAGCAACGAGTCGAGATTACCAGCTTTGACTTCTTCATCCGCGCAGACATCCTCAGCAGCCGCCAGATGCCTGGCAAGTTCCCCCGAAATACGACTGTCATCTAATCGCAATAATAGAACCGCTTCGTGCTGGTGATGTGCCAGATAGTCGAGCGTCATCTTCACGAACTCTGAGTCGTTTGTCTTATCAGAGTAAAGGACGATGACCAAATGACAACGCTCGACGAGATCGTGAACGGTTTGATCAGACTGTGGCCGTGCACCCACGCCAATGTAATCGCTAAGAATTCCGGCATCATTGAGACCAGTGTTCGATGCCAAGGCGGCCTGTGCGTCGCTGCTAGCGTTGCAAATGAATACATCGGGAAATTCGATCTCTTCGTTACTCGCACCGGCTCTCTCGGCTTCATCGTGCCGATCGAGGATGGCTTCGATGTCATCGGCTAGCATTGCGATTTCGACTTCCTGCTTCTTGTACTTTCCGGGATTCCAGTTCGAAGCATGCAACCCAACCAACCAACGCAATTCTTCGGGAAGGTCGTTTGGCCTAGGTAGTGGACGGTGACCCACACACACGGGGATCACCTCTTTTTCAAAATCACGTGCGACGAGGAGTTCGCGGCGAACCCAATCGTCTGGCTCATGCAGACGTGTTCGGGTGGTTCCCGCAGGACCGCCCAGCCAATCATCGCCAATGATGGCCAAGACAACCGCACAGTTTTGCAATCGTTCCTTGATGTCTTGTTCGAAGTCAATACCGAGTTGTAGAGATCGCTGATCTAGGAAAACGCAATCCGTGCCGAACCTCTTGCTGAAGCGTTCAAATAGTAGTTCCGCAGCCTCAGCGCCGCTCTCGTCTTCACGACGATAGGAAAAGAAAATCAGAGACATATTCACCGCCAGGATTCGAGTCTACAAGTGAGACAGGGAAAGCCACTCATTGCACCTGATTATTACATCTGTTTCTGTCGATGCAAGCGAGCGGACTGCCATGATGTGTGGCAGACGAGCGCGCCTCACTTTGGAGCCTCACACAATCCGTCTCAACAGCATGCTGGCGCATCACAGTTTTTCAAACAGCTCTGAAATACGGTCGGCCGAAACGCTTCGCCTTTTCGATCACACCGTGTTCACAAGCAACCTGGATTGATTCGATTCCGTGCTGCCCACAATGCTCGTATAAGTCCTTCATCACGCGACTGATGATCAGGCGGACCTCGTGTTGGAGCGAGTCCTTCGATCGATGTTTCGTCGACGCGCCTTCCTCGCCATGGATCATGACGTCCATATTGAAGGCTGCGCGAACGCGATAACCACGATCTTCCAGGTCAACGGAAACCTTGGCGTTGTTTGGTGCTGCCAAAGTCGCAACCCGATGGAGCAGTGATTTGACCGTTTGGGAATCGTCCATTGCAAACTGACAACAAAGCAAATGATCATGAGAGAACGTTCAGTCCGGCCTACGCCGCGAGTTGGCTTAGGCGCGCTCGAAACATAAGCGTCAATTTCTCGTAGGCCGTGTCGGAGACATGATCATTCCCCACTGGTTACACCCCTGCCCACTCGTCAGGCAGGTGAACTAGCACCAAATGGAATTTGCCCTGTTTCGCATAAAGAATGAGATCTGACGGTTTTTGAGTTCGATTCTCCCGGACCAGCGCATTCTCGGTCCAAAACCGTAAAACGCCATTCTTTACGCCAAGTGATCGATTTTCCGTTTGGTGCTAGTTTCAAGATGCTGAAACTCACGCTCTCGCCAGACGAGTCGGCAGGGGGCAACGAGTTCTTGAGGATTCTAATTCTTAACCGACTAAACTGCCGTCCTGCCACGCAAGGCAGGCAGGGCCGGGCAATAAATGTGGGTAACCTGCGACACTTGTTTTTCGATCGATCTTTATGCTCGCGGCGGGGTTCGACGATTGAAATCCAACAGTTTGATCTTGCCGCACATGAGAAAATTCCTTATAAGCCCACCCTTCACTCGCTCTATGTGCGGCGCAAGCCGGCATGAGAGATAGTTACATCCGCTATCACCGCAAGCTGTTCTGGCTTGCTGGCGGATGGGAATTCACAAACATTCACAAACATTCACACAACGCGTTTCGTATTCAGTCCAACTCAAACTACGCGGATCAAATTCAAATAGGAGTATCCTTCATCATGAGGACGAGGAGCAAACAACTTTGGATCGTGATGACCGTCGGCACGGTGGCCACCCTCGTTCCTTTATTGGGACACGCGGAGGCTCGAACAACCAAACCAACCTCTATGTTTCGCGACGTTTCGCTACACGAGGATGGTACGCTCGATGGTGTCTTTGTCGATCGCAAAGGCGCTCCGATTCGGGGAGCCAAGGTGGTGCTGCGACAACAGAGCAAGCTGATAGCAGTGACCATGACGAACAACCAAGGCCGGTTTCAGATCCGGCAATTGCGTGGCGGCGTCTACGAGATCGCCGCGAACCAAGGCGTGGCGACATTTCGCTTGTGGACGGCGAAGACCGCCCCACCAGCAGCGCGTTCGGGCGCCGTGCTCGTCGCAAACCACATTGGCCCCAAGTCACCCAGCGCCATGGCGCTGGTACGTGGACAAGATGGTGCGCCAACCTTGCTGTTCAATCCCAACTCAACAGGCGCTCAATTCCTTCAACTCGCCACCCCAGCGCTCAGCATTAGTGGTTCGGTCTTGACCATCTCCGAGACCAATAAAATCGAAGACCAAGTGCGACAGATCTTGGACGCGAGTCCATAGAAAACAGGCGTGAGACCCCGTGCGCGGCGATTTCACTGGCAGTAGTGAAATCGCCTTTTTCATTGGCGAAAACGCATCTATTTCAGATTGCGGTTGACTTGGCGGTGTTCGTTTTGGTACTTACCCACGGCCTCCGTTCAGGGGCAATTCGCGGCACCGGTCCGTCAGCTCGTCTAGCACAACCAACGCCGCATTGAAACAAAAACACCCTGCAATCAAACATGGGTCCCCCTACACCATGTTGTTGCCAAACAACGCAAAACATACGTTCCCACGCCGCGTAGGCGTCATCTCCACGGCATGTCGTCTGTGGCTCGCCACGTTTGCGCTGAGCTGCCTTGCCGGGTGTACTTCCAGCCTTTATCGGGCATCCAATCTTCCGCCCGCATTGATGGCGCCGATCTCGACCAACGTCCAAACCCTGGACTTGTCCGTGCTTGCCCAGACGAGTGCGTCCAGCAAAGTGATTCAGCCCGGCGATGTGCTGGATGTGACGATCTCGACGGGGCTGCACGACGAGGATCCGATCGAATCGAAGTTGCAAGTTGGTGCCAGCGGTGCGGTCGACGTACCGTTGGTTGGCCCCGTGCGATTGGCGGGTTACGAGATCGAGAATGCCCATCAAATCATTCGGGACGAATGCGTCCGGCGGCAGATCTTTCAAAATCCAAACGTTTCCGTTTTGGTGCATGAACAAAATGCGAACCGCGTGACCGTGTTGGGGGAAGTCAAAGAACCCAACGAGTATCAATTACCAGTGGCCAGCAGCGACCTGCTGTCGGCACTGGTCGCGGCGCAGGGGCTAACCGAGAAGGCTGGCACGATCGTCGAAATCCGCCAACCGGGACTGCCCGGACACGATCAAGCACCCGGCAGCCTCCCGCCCGGTACGAGACGCATTGATTTGCGCGAAGCGACCGCGTCTGGTGCGCGGGGCGACTATCGGCTAGGCGATGGCGCCGTCGTGATGGTGATGAAGAAGCCGCCACGCACGGTTTACGTCCGCGGCCTGGTCAAGAAGCCCGATGAGTATCCGATGCCCGAAGACCGCGACCTGCGGTTGTTGGAGGCATTGACGATCGCCGGAGATCGCACGATCCAAATCGCCGACAAAGTGAAAATCATCCGCAAGCTTCCTAACTTGTCGCAACCGGTCACCATTGCCGCTTCGATCCGCGATGCCAAGAGCGCTCCGGCGTCGAACATTCGTCTGGCACCGGGCGACGTCATCGAAGTCGAGGAGACCCCAACCACGTTCGTCGTACAAACTCTCAAGGACTTTGTGCGGTTTGGCGTGAGCGGTGCCGTGCCGCTGTTTTGAGTTTTTGCCGTGCCGCGCGTGAACCGGCCCACAGACCCCATGAACAACGAACCAGTTGAACTCGCTCCAGACGCGGCGCCGCAACCAACGGCCGAAACCTTGTATGCCGTCATGCGATTTCTGCGCGTGTTGCGACATCGAATTCATTACGTGGTGGCGGCGGTTCTGATTGCGGGTGTGTTCGGCGCTTTGTATTACTTCACCGAGCCAAAGATTTACGAATCCAAAGCGTCCTTGCTGGTCACGCAAACCGGCCAGTTGATGAACAACCCCATGTCGCCCCAGTCCGGGCAAGACGCGTTGATTCCCACCTACGAGCGTCTTTTCAAGCAAACCGTCGTACTCGAATCGGCGCTCAAGCAGATCGAAAAGTTGCCCAAGAATCTGCTGGTCGATTTTTCGTCGACGCCGCGCGATCAATGGATCAAGCCGCTCAAGGCAGGCGTCTCGGCCGGTGCCATTCGCCGCACGAATATCGTGGAATTGAGCTATCACTCGAAACATCCGCAAGCGGCAAAGTTGATCGTCGATGCCGTCGTGGCTTCCTACTTAGACTTCATGAAAAAGCATCACAAAGACGTCACGGTCGAAGTCGCGAACATCTTGCGGAATGAGTTGGTCAAGGTAAATCAAGATCGCAGCAAAAAGCAGAAGGAATATAAGGCGGCGCACAACACTATTGGACTGTTGCCCGATGGTGACAACGAGCGAAAGACGCATCCGCTCGTCCAACACGCCATCACACACTATGAAAACTATGTGGACGTGCAGAAGGCAAGAATCAATCTGGAAACATCCCGGGTCGCCATTCAGTCGGCCATTCGAACGGGAGGCGACTTGCGGCATCATCTGTCGGAGATCGATCCGGATTTGGGCAAAGAATTGCTGTCGGCCGCGTTGGGCGTCAGTCCGCAAGTGACCGAATCGCTGAACAGCATCAATCGGCAGCTCATGGATGACCGAGCGCAAGTCAAAAGTTTGAGCAAACACCTGGGCGCCCGCCATCCTCGCATTGACGAACTGCGCTATAAAATCCAAAACGCTGAACAGTATTTAGCAAACCACAGCCGAATGCTCAGCGATCGGGCCGGTGATTTTAGCAACGAGCAACTGGGGCCGATGCTGATGTCCATGGTCCATGAAAAACTCGTCAAGGCACGGGCTCACGAACAGGAACTGTTGAGTCAGTACGAGCGATTGGAAGAAGAAGCCAAGCAACTGAACGACAAACTCGTTGCCTTGCGTTTTCTTTCCACTGGACTAACGAGATTGGAACGCTTGCAGCAGACGCTGGAAGGCCAACTGGCGAGTCTCGACATCAACAAGGAAAAAGAAGCCGTCAACGTGGGCATCGTTACGCATCCCGTCGTTTCAAATGATCCCGTTTCGCCGAATCTGGCCTTGGTTGGACTAGCTTGTTTGTTGGCGGGCCTGTTTGGCGGCATCGGCTTGGTCTACGTTCTGGATTTGTTGGACGACCGTTTCCGGTCGCCGGAAGAACTGTCTGGACAGCTTGGATTGCCGGTGATGGCGATGGTTCGCGACTTGTCAGTCCATGCCCAATCGGGCAGCGAGTCCATTCAAGTTCATGTTGCGCCGGAAGCCGTCGAGAGCGAATCGTTCCGCACGTTACGGACGACTTTGGCGTTCTCCGGCCAAGAAACAGATCGATTGGCCATCACGAGTACCGAGCCCGGCGACGGCAAGACGACGGTGCTGGCAAACCTGGCGGCTTCGTTCGCCCAAGCCGGTAAGCGGACGTTGTTGGTAGACGCCGACATGCGTAAACCAGGTCTCTCGAAGATGTTCGAAATGCGACGCTTGACGGGCCTGTCGGATGTGTTGCGATCGGCCAATGACGTGGCAGCAGAATGTACGCAGCGGATTCAGGCGACCGGAATCGAAAACTTGGACTTCTTGCCCGGTGGGCCGAAGCCGCCGGATCCCGCGGAATTGCTTTCCGGATCGCGGATGGCTGACGTGGTTGCCTGGGCGGAAACACAGTATAACCAGGTTTTGATCGATTGTCCGCCAGTGTTGGCTGCCAGTGACGCGATGATTGTCGGGCGGTTGACCGACGGCATGTTGTTGGTCGTCCAGCCTGAGAAAAATCACCGTCGCCTGGTCATGCGTGCTGTCGAGCACGTCGGCTCGATGCAGATCAACATTCTTGGCGTCGTCGCCAATCGAATCGGAGATGATCGCAACGGCTACTATGGCTATGGCTATGGATACGGTTATGGGTACGGCTACGGATATGGTTACGGCCATCAAGATGACGACGAAACGGGCGACGCCGCGGGCAACATACTGAATCTGGAAGAAGCCCGTCCGCGCCGAACAACCCCTCGACGACGCGCCGCATGACAGAGCTTTCCTTTCGAATGAACACGACGGCAACAACCCGTACGCTCACGCGGCTGGTCGACTTTGGACTTCTTTCGATCCTGCTGGTCGCGCCGCTGTTCTTGGGCGGCAAACACCCGATCGGTTTATTCGTCTACCTGGTCCTCGTCAGTGCAACGGCGACATTGTGGTGCCTGCGACAGTGCTCCAGCAAGTTGCCAATCTGGCAGCGCTGCGGCGTCGAATGGATCATCCTAGCCGGCGTGGCTTTGCTGATTTTTCAACTCACGCCGCTGCCAGAATCGATGCTGTCCAAACTCTCGCCGCAATCACGTGAACTGCTGCCGCTGTGGACCGGTGGCCAGGATCACGCCGCGTCTCTCGGAACTTGGACGCAAATCTCGTTTACCCCGCAAGCGACAAGGACATCGCTGGTCGTGCTGCTGGCACATTGCATGCTTTTCTTGGTGATCATTCAGCGAGTTCAGCAGTTGGACGACATCCAACGTATCTTTCGCTGGATCGCCGTGACCGCCGTCTGCATGGCGTGTCTGGGGTTGGTGCAGTTTCTGTTTGGCAACGGGAAGTATTTGTGGATCTACGAGCACCCCTATCGTGACACCACGGCGGAAGTCCGAGGGGCGTTCACGAATCCAAACCACTTCGCCCATTTTCTGGCTCTGGGCATCGCACCACTCGTTGTTTGGCTGCAACAAAGCCTGGCGGAAGGCAATCGTTCACGACGCGCGTCGTGGCATTGCCGAACGGTTGGAAATGTCGCACCGCTTTGCACCGGCCTTGGCTTGGGATTGATCGCGCTCGCTGGATTTCTGTCATTGTCGCGCGGTGGATTTGTCGTCATGTTTCTCGCAGCATTTATCTCTGCTGGATTGCTGGCTCGACGCGGCGTGCTGTCAGGAAAAACCGTCGCGTTGTTGGGCGCGACAGGTGTTTTGGCGGTCGCTGCGTTGTTCGCGTACGGATTTGATAAAGTCACGGGACAGATCGCGACGATGCAATCGGGCTCACTGGAAGATCTGGACCAAGGCGCGGTGCGGCGCAAACTGTGGGCGGCGGACTTTACGGCGGCAACACACTTTCCGGTGTTCGGAACCGGCGCCGGCAGTCACGTCGAAATCTATCCCACGTACTACGAACACTACAACAACGTCCAGTTCTCGCACACAGAAAACTCGTTCCTGCAAACCTTTCTCGAACTCGGTGGCATCGGACTCGCGCTGCTTTTGATGGGAATCGGCACATGCGTGGTTTGGTGCTACCAATCGCTGACTCGCGCGACGTCGATGAAGGAGTTCTCCTGCGCGACGATTGCGACGGCTGGGATCACGATCAGTGTCGTTCATTCGTTTTGCGACTTTGTCTGGTACATCCCCGCGTGTGTGTCGATGGCCGTGTTCTACATGGCCTGTCTGTGTCGTCTAAGGCAATTCGTGACGGATCAAGAGCAGGCCGCGCCGCGAATTCCGTTTCTGACGCGGTTTGGTTATGGTGTGGCAACTGTGGCGGCGGTGGGCCTCGCGGCTTTCATGCTGAAGCACCAATGGGGGCCCGTGCAGGCATCACTTCATTGGGACCGCTACCTCGCCCTGGCGACGCAACCCCCGAACGCGCCGCTGGCCGCCCCGACCAGCCAGCAAATGTTTGATCACGTCAAGCAGACTCTGCAATGCAATCCCAACCACACTCGCGCGAATCTCAAAATGTCGGCCATTTGTCTGTCGCAATTCGAGGTTGCACAAGCCCAGTCGATGAACTCCATGCCACTGGTTCAGATTCGCGACGCCATCCGCGCGTCTGGTTTTACGACTCACGTGGCGAAAGAGAAATGGCTGGCCGCCGTCCTTGGCGAAAACAAGATGTATCTTGACGATGCCGTGCGATTTGCCCGTCGCGCCCTGTATCTTTGCCCGCTGCAAGGCGAGGCGTACACGAATCTGGCCAGCCTGGCGTTTCTCGACCAGTTGACGGACGATACACAAAATCGATTCCTGGACCAGGCCATGCGTGTGCGGCCGTATCTTGGCGTCGTCTTGATGGCGGCCGGAAACGCCGCCGCGGAAACAGGTGATCTGGACAAGGCCATTGAGTATTGGAAAACAATCTTCCTCCGCGAACCACGGTATCAGCAGCAGTTGATCAACAGCCTCGTCTCGCGAGTGCCGGCCGATTTTTTCTTGACCCGCTTTGAGCCAAACCGGGATGCGCTCGAGCGTCTGTATTACGCCTACCAAAGCATCCAACGCGTGGACGACGCGCGTGCAATCGGCCGACACTTCATCCGCCACGTGGAACAAGAGGCGAAGTTGGTGATTGGCGAAGAAGCGGCAAAGCGGTGGCACGTTGCTCACGGCGTTTACTACTACCTCGAAGATTCAAACAGCGCCCTGCGTTGCGCGCGAGCCGCGGCAGAGTTTGCGCCGAACGACGTGTCGTTGCGACAAGCCTTAGGATCGATGCTGATCGAAACGCAGCACTTCGGCGAGGCCGCTCAGCACCTGCAATGGTGTGTTCAACAGAGGCCTGGCGACGACGCGCTGCAACGTCAACTGGACTACGTGGTTTCACGAAATGCTGGCAAAGTGGACGGCCTTTGACGCTTCATCATCATTGACTTGAATGCATCTCGGACTGCAATTCCTGGAGTTTTTCTCGTGACTTGGTATGCCCCGGATTGTTGCGCAGTGCTGCCTTGAGATGATCCATCGCTTCTTCACGGCGCTCTTGTTTCAACAACAAGAGCGCTAAGGCAAAGTGTGCGTCCGAGTACGTCGCCCAACGATAGTCCGTAAACTTTGTCGGATCAAAACTGCACGCAGTTTGAAAAGCCTCAACTGCTCGCTGGTCGTCGCCCATTTCAAAATAGATCAAACCCAGCATGTAATAGCGCCAATTCTTGGGCTCGTATTTCAGGACGGCGAGTTGATGGGACTCGGCTTCTTCCAATCGACCAGCGCGATACGCGGTGTGCGCAAAATAGTTGTGGCCAAGCCAGCACGCGTGGTTCTTTTCCAGCGTGTCAGTCCAAAGGGCCGTCTCGTCCTGATAAATCGCGCTTTGGCCGCGGGACGCGAAGGACAGCAAGACCAGCAACACGACGGATGCCAAGATAGTCGTTGGCCGCTCCCAAGCTCCCAACCGCTTCAACACGCCCCACGACATCGCCACGGCGAGTGCAATGACGGCAATTATCGAAACGTGCTGATAGTGGTCAGCCACAAACGAATAGCGAAAGAAGTAGATGTTGAGAAAGCCCAAAAAAGGCCCCAAAGTAATCACGTAATACAGCAACGCAAACAAGGCCGGACGTCCCCGTGTCTCACGAAAGCGCCACAACGAAACCAGCACGCCGACCAGAAGAAACCCTGGCACATAGGAAATCCAGTTTGTCGCGTCGACCTCCCAACGCGGATAGACAAAGCACAAGTTGACGGGAATCACGGCTTTATACAAGTAAAACCAGACGACCCAGCCTGAGCATGCCAACCGCGCCAAAAACCCGTGGTCGCGTACTGCATCCGCGCGGATCGCGTTGTGATATTGGAACCAAACTTCGACAAGTCCCATCAAGACAGCAATCCCAAAAAACGGCAGGCTTCGCATCACGTCTTGCCTGCGAATCGCCCCGTTTTGCCACCAGACGCACACTAGTAAGACGATCGGCATGGTGACGACGCCGCCCTTGCTGAGCATGGCCAACCAAAACGCGGCAACAGCCAGCCAATACCACAAGCGATTGCCGCGTTGCTGAAGCCGAGAGAGCTTCTCGAAACGAAAGTACATCGCCAACGCCGTCAGGTAAAACAACATCGATAACAGATTCTTTCGCTGCGCAATCCAAGCCACCGTTTCGACATTGACCGGATGCACGGCAAAGACGGTAGCCGCAAGCCAAGCTCCAGGGATTTCAAGTTCGATCAGGACACGCCAGATCAGTAAGCAGCACAGAATGTGAATCACCAGATTCGTGACGTGGAACACCGTGGGATTGAGTCCCCAGATGCGGTGCTCAATCCAGTACGATGAAAATGTCAGCGGCCAATAGTTGGAGGTGTCGGTGGTGAACCAAACGCGATACAGCCCGTTGGCCTGCAAAACGATGTTGTCGGTCAAATGTGTCTCGTCGTCCCACAAGAAGTCGCCATGGATCGCGGGAAGGTACGCCCAAGCCGTTAGCACAACGAGCACGATTCCCAATAGCCAGGGATTCATGATCCACGAGTGAACCGGTGGCCGATCTTTCACAGTTTCCATTTCAGTCGTGGCCTGGCGGGTCGCTGCGCATGAGGATCTGTTCACGCAAGAATGGATCAATGGCTTCCGACGCAATCCGATGTGCCTCGGCGTTTGGGTGATGATCTGACGGATGGCACCAAAGGTCGCGCTCGTTCATGCCCTCAAAGGTATCGATCAAATCCAACACTTCGATGTCAAGTGAGCGACAAGCCTTGGAAACGATGGTATGCAAGGAACGAAACGGATAGTCATCGAGTTGGTGTAGTTCCGGAAAGATCACCAGAGCAAGTTTCATGTTGTGTTCGTCCGTCAACTGCTTCGCTCGCTCCAGCGCCTCACGGCAATCATGCCAATCAACATTGCGTGAAGTTGGCGACGAAAAGTATTCAGCCGGCTGCGTAAAATAATGCTTGGCATAATACTCATCCATTTCCTGTCGCATCAGCCGGCTTCGATAGGCGTGTTGTGCGAAGTCGAACAGGCGACTGTATCTTCCCAGCCCTTCCGGTTCGGTCAAATAAATGCCTAGACCTTGGCCGCGGTTCAAGAATGCTTGATCGGAATAGGCGTCGTTCAGATAAAACGTAATCAGGACCAGGTCGGGAGCGAATTTGAGCCAACGGTGTTCAAGGCAAAGGACCTCATCTCGCGTGTTGTATCCTTGAACACCGACATTGAGCACTTCGAATTCCATTTCCTTGCTCGGCCACTTCGCGTTCAGCGACGCTTCCAGACGCCGAAGAAACGTTTGCTCGTCTTCCGCGCCTACGCCAAACGTGAAGGAGTCTCCGAGTCCCAGTACTCGGTAGGTGCCCGCTTTCTTTTCGACCGTCGTCTCGGGACCTCGAAATCCCAGTGAATTGATACGCATGACGACACCGGTCTTGTCATCAAACTCACCTCCCCGGCCGCCATAAACGACCTTCATTGTCGCTCCCGGTACATATTCCCCCATTGCAATTTCCTGGCCGCCAATCCGGCACGGCTGCTTGATCAATCCTCCGCCCCACATCCCGCGTTCTTTGAACGTGCCGCTGCCCAGCGCCAGCCATTTAGGATAGGGATAACGCTCCGGCCGCAGATCGAAAACACGCAACACCAATTCCGCGATGAGTAGCCCCACAACCAATCCAATCAACAATGAGGCCACTGCATACAAAAACCGTCGCGACCACGTTAGCCCAGTGCGTTTCGATGTGCTGTCAGACGGTTTGTCAGTCAAGTGCGAGATCCCTGATGCTGGATTGCGGACGCCAAGTCGGTTTTAGGATGGCCGGCTCAGGTCATTTCTTCTATCACTGTGCTGACTGCGCGGCAACCCACGGAGTCTGGCAACGCGCGTGGGGTTGAACAAATCTCATGGATCGACTCGATGCGGACCACGGCGTTAAACTAAACTGTGATATGAATTCAAACAAGGACCAATCGTTGTTGCAAGGCTGCCGCCGGAGGCGAATTTCTTTGTGGAAACGGCTAGTCTTTTCGCTCATCCCTGCCATCACGATCTTGATCGGTGCAGAAATAGTTCTGCGCTTGGCCGGATTTAGATTCGCCGCGGAACATCTCAGCCATCCGATCTTTGAAACAAGTTCGAATGGAATGTCGGTGCAAACGGCGCAAATGTTCACAGACGATAAACCGTACGGATTCCCGTTTTGCTATGAGCAGCGTTTCGACCGCGAAAAGGGCGACCGTGTTCGAATCGTCATGGTGGGCGGATCGAGCGTCTTCAACCTTGGCGCCGCGCCGCGATTGGCTCAACGATTACGTGCGCATTTCAATTCGGACGTCGAGATCATCAATGCCGCATTTCAAGGCTGCGGAAGCAAGCGAATGTTGCGGACGGTTCAGGAAGTGGTAACGTACTCGCCAGAATTCGTTGTGATCTATTCCGGTCACAACGAGTTCATCAGCGTTGCCAATCCGGCAACACGAGTCGACGAAAATGGCCAACCGGTCAAACTGACACGAACTACCAATCTCCGTCTCGTTCAATTCTTGTCCAAGCTAAAGCATCAACTCGCCCCACCATCGCCAGAAGCTTTGCAAGGAATGCGCCGCCGTTATTCACAATCGGAGAAAGACAAGTTTTACGATCGGTACAAAAACCACCTCATAGAAATCATCGAGACGGCACGCGCGCACGGCGCCCGCGTCATTCTAGGCACAATTTCTTACAACTACGCGGTTCCGCCGAGCAGCGCTGACGGTTTCGACAAGATCGATCAACTGCGAGGTCTTTCCAAAAACGCGTTGCGTAAACTGGATGATCAACGTCCAAACAACGCGTATATCGAATACGCAATTGGTATGAACGCATTTCAGCAGGGCGAGTATCCCTTAGCAAGAATGTGGTTTGATAAGGCACTACTTCACGACACACGCCCTAGCCGGGCAGACACGATGATAAATACGATCATCAAACAAGTGGCCGTTGATTGCGACTGTCCATTGGCGGATGCGAACCAATCGGTCCAATCACAACATCCTCATGCACTCCCTGACTTCACGTTCTTCCTCGATCATTGTCACTTGAATGATCGGGGTAACAAGATTCTGCAAGACGAATTTGCCGAAACGATTATCGCCGCCGAATTGCGATCGAAATAGCCTTCGCCGCGACTCGCCGGGAACAGGATCAAGTCCGATATAAATCGCCCGCCGCTCATTCCCCTACTTTCAAAACAGGCTATATCCTCGGCCCGCGCGCGGACCTGATTTGGTTTGTGATGCTGCCTTTCTGGGTAATCGCCATTGCATTGGCCCTTCACCGGTGGCTGACCGATGCCGACGAAGGACACATTTGGGTCGTCACGGAGGCATGGCGAGCGAATCGCAAGGACAAGACGTTGCCCGATCCACCTCATGCGGCGGAGCGTTTTCGACAATAGCTAACGAGACGGGGCCGGGATGTAGCCTAACTTTTCCAGTTCCTCAACCAACCGCTGGGCCACGAACCGATTGCCCTCGATCGTATAGTGCCCTTCCGCGCCGATGTAGTCCACGTCCACTTCATCGGGTTGAATGAACAAACGAGGCAGCTTGTCACTCGGTTGACTGCGAAAGGAGGCCACCAGATCAATGACCGGGATCTGCATGTCACGCGCGGCTTGCAGTGTACGGCCCCGCACCTTGTCGAACCGTGATGTAAAACAATCTTCGTCCGTCGGAAACCACACGACGACGGTTCGGCTACCATGCGTTCGGTTCAACGAAGCCATTTCCGAAATCGCCCTGTCCACTAATTGGTCGCGCTCCTCGACAGACATGACGGTTCCCGCCCGCGGCTGGTTGGCGAAAACCCGGGCGAACAATTGAACCGTCCGGGAACTTTCCAGCAGACGCGCATTCTGCGTCAGCCAAGGAACGTAATACGCCCGCACGGGGATCGGAACATGGTTCGGAACGATCTGGTTCCCTTCGCGTTTCAATGTGGGTTTGCCGTATCCAAAAAAGGTGTTGTAAAACATGCGATCCAACTGGTCGTAGTTGAGGCAGACCAGATGAATATCGTGGTCAAGCTTGAATCCGTCACGCATGTACCAGAGATAGGCCTGATCAAATCCGTAGCCACCCTGGCCCATGTTGAGGAGTTCCAGGTCCTTGGAACTGGCTTCCATTTGGGCACACCATGTGTCGGCATCGCCCACGCCGTAACCCAAAGTGAACGAGTCGCCGATGCAAATGATGCGCGTCTTCCCGCCGGGAACGGTGTCGGCAAACTCGCGACGAGCGCGAAATCCCTGGGCGTTGATCGTTACCGTGCGACCTTGACCATAAACGTCCTTGGCAATGGTCTCCGGCACGTTGACCCAACCCAATTGGTCGTCGTATTGGGTGTGCTGGCGCTCGGCCAAAGGCCGCTTCGTGTAATACACGGCGTCGTAGACAAACAGCAAGATGCTGATCGTTCCTTCGATGGCGGCGAGTCCCAAGAAAATGGCAAGAAAGGTGAAACAGCCACGTTTCGCCCGTCTTCGCCAGTGCGGTTTGGCTTTGGAGGATTCTGCGTTGTTGGAACGGTCCGCCATGATTGGATCCGTCGAGCATCAACGCTCGATGTCGTGCCAGGGATTGTTTTTCAAGTACTGTTGTCGTCGACGCTCGATCCGCTTGGCCAATTCATGGTCGTCCGTTTGACGCGCTAATTCAATCGCCGCTTGAGCGAATTTGGCTGCGTCAGTGAATTGTCCCATTTCGGCATGAGCCGCGGCCAATGTATCCCAGACGATTGCATGCTCGCCGTTGGTGACCCGCAGGCGATTTGCCAACGAAACGGCTTCGGCACCATCACGAATCGCAGGATCCGGCGCCGTCGCCAACAACCATGATAGATCATTCACCACCATGATCGAATTGGGCCCTTTTTGAATCGCCGATCGATAGTGTTTGACGGCGTCAGCATATTTTCCTTGAAGCTCGCGAATCCGGCCCAGACGTTGATAGGCCAGAGCTTCAAATGGTGGAGTCTCGGCAACCTCGTTCAAATGTACGGCGGCTTCATCCAGTTTGTTCAACTCGACGAGCGCGTCTCCCAGGTGGTAATGAGCCGATGCGTAACTGGAATCCAACTTCAGGGCCAACCGAAATTGCCGCACCGCCGCTTCGAGATCCCCCTCGGACCGATGGCTAAACCCAAGAGCCGCCCAAATCTTTGGGTCGGGCTTGATTTCGAGCGACTGGCGGTATTGCCGGCGTGCCTCGTCGTGTCTGCCCATTTTTTCGTAATGTTGACCCAACACATTGTGGACATGAGCTTTTCCGGGACCTTCCGGATACTCCAACATCTTATGAAGTTGTACCTCAGCTCGTGCATAGTCCTTCACGCGCATCGCTAATTCGTAGTGGCGAATCCAAGCGTTGCGATCGTCGATCTCTTTGTGATAACCGAATGGTG
>CAYFJO010000150.1:21890-23118 GCA_964343305.1 uncultured Pirellulaceae bacterium
AAGTACCGCGCTGGCGAGCGAAGGCAGACCGCGATTCCCAGCACGGCGAGCCCTGCAATCCAGCCAAAGGTCGGCAATAGGTTCAGCACGGCAAGCCACTCACAGGCAATCCTATAAAACTCTGAATCGGCAATTTCGAAGTTGTTGAAGACGGCGGAAGTCTTCACGAACAACAGCCGAACTTCCTTCAGCGGATTTCGGGTGATTTGCTGGAGCCCCTCTCGAAACCAAAATCGGGATGATTCGCTGCGGGTCATTGGACGGCCCGTTCGTCGCTTGGCTTCCTGGCGGAATTGCTCGTGCTCCTCGAACGCGTCGCTTTCGACGAAAGGTGGAGCCGTGTAGAAACCGGTTGCTTGCGGACCGTGGCTCAAATAAAAGACTTCGCCGCCACCCGCGGTCACCACAACAAGTTCACTCGAGGCGATATAATTCCGGATCGTCGTCGCCAGCAATGGAATTCCGCAAGCGGTCGCCAACACCAACACGTGCAGCCAACGGCGCTGGCGAGAATGCCCCTCCATCGCGGCTTTGTGAAACCACGTGGCGGCGATCAAAGGCACCATTAGCAAGACATGGTTTTCACGGACCAGACACGCTAGTCCGACGGAGGCTCCGGATGCCACGAGCCAGCGCACCTGCAAGCATTCGGCGCATCGCAAAGCACCGTAGAGAGCCAACATGGTCAAGAGCGGCGAGAGAAACGTCTTCATCACCAGGCATTCGTAGAAGATCAGCGGGCCGTACAGCGCGGCGATCAATCCAGCGGCGAGCGCCGTTCGTTCGTCGAAAAGGCGGCGGCCACAAGCGTACACGAGCAGCGAGTTGGCAACGCCGGTTAACAATTGCAGCGCCAATATTGGCTTGTCATCCACTCCAACGACCGCAAACATCACGCCCAGCAAATAGGAGTACAGCGGTGCCTTTTCAAAGACTTGATGGCCGATCCAATTCCCTTGACTAATCGCGATGGCCCAGTTCCGATAGTAGAGATGATCAACCGGATAATGTTCCAAGTAAGGCGAATCGAGATACGCAAAATAGTACGCAATTCGAACCAACAGCGCGACAACGAGGATCAGAAAAGGCGGCCGGGAGACAAATCGAATAAAATTGGTCAAGAATAAAACCCTGCTCTGGGACGGCAGAAAAATCGACGGGAATGCTGTCTGTCATTATAGTCCAACTTGTCGGTGGAGCGTGTTGGCTGTCACCACGACCATCGCCA
>CAYFJO010000151.1:0-23088 GCA_964343305.1 uncultured Pirellulaceae bacterium
GGTCGAGCGAATGGGGCAGGGCAGGGGTGGTTGACGCCGAGCAACCGATAGTGATGCGGCGGCTGTTCGTCGAACGGGATGCTCAGCCAGGTGCAGTAGGGATCGAAACGCAGGCGTGGTGTGGCGCGAAAAAGAGCAGAACGGCTGTTTACCGCGTAATCACGCAATAAATCGTGACAGAACCCGGCGGTTGGTCGGAGGCGACGGAAATCGTGATGGTCTTGCTCGAGGCGTCAATTTTCCACGGCAGCGTGCAGCCGACCATCCCTTTCTCGATGACGACCGCGCCGCGTTGATTGCCGTCTTCGAGCGGTGTAATGGTCACCTTTCCTTCGCTGCCCTCGGCGCGAAGTAACGCGAAGCAAAGGCGCGGAATTCCTGTCGCGTCCATCGTGATGCCTTGCGGCGCACGAAGCGTAACGTAGTCGTTATCGCCGATTTTCTGTTTGTCCGCGTCGGTCAACGTTGAGGACCGCGAAGAAATCGGGCTACCGGTCAACGTGTCGCGTACCTTGAGTTGAGCAAATGTTGGCGTTTCTGGCGGTGTCGGCTGCGGTGTTGGTGGTGTCGGATGGATTGGTTCCGCGCCGGATCCAGATTGCGTCGTGGTGGTGACCGTTGACGATTTGGCAGACCACTCGTCAATCACATCTCGGCCGAAGCCGATCTTCATCACGACCCAAGCCAGCCAAAGGCCGAGCACTCCAAACAAAATGACGCCCGCCGCTTGGATGACGAATTGCTGCCGTCGCTCGCGTGCTTGCCGCTTGAGCGCCTGACCGCGTCGGGCCGCATCGACGGGAGTGGAAGTTGGCGTCTCGTCATGGACGACTGGTTCGGCTTGTGTCCACTGTTCCATGTGGGCCTCGCCGGCCGGCAAAGTTCTGTGCTGGTCCGCTGTTGGCTGCGGCAGGAGGTCGCGCACGAGTTCGTCGGATGGGGTGTGAGCAACTGCAAAGGAACTGTGCGCAGGAGTCGCCGCCGGCAAGGAATTTCCTTCACGGCGAAAGGCATCGACAAAGGCGTGATAGCCTAGGTCGTAGATTTGCTTGCTCTGGGAATCGAGCAAGATGCGGCCGGCGATTTCATGCAACTGGACGGCGAATCGCAGGAATTCGTCTTGGCCGCCTCGCGATTGGTAATAGTTTTTGATTCGTTGAGCAAACACGTCCAGGCATTGTTGTTGGTGTGCCGCGTCTCCGTGCGGATCGGCGTTGATGAGCTGGTAGGGCGTGGGCGGAAGGATGGATTTGCAACCCAGCACCGCTCCAAAGAATGAGTCGATGTCGTGGATCGCGGGATAGTTGATCGCCGCCGAATAGGCCGCGATCCACACTCGGCGGGCACATTGAATGTACTCGACTTGCATTGCTTTGAACTGGGCATGGCCGGCCAATATCTCGAATTCCGTGTCGCGCCACATACACTCGCTGAGGCGTTCTTCTTCCCGCTCGTCGCCCAACCCCGCGTCGGCCTGAACTTGTGGAAACACCTCGATGTTGTCGTCCGACAGGATGAGCGAATCGACTTGCGCCTCGTCAATGTCAAGAACGCTGTGGGACTCGATTTCCTCATCGTATTGCGCTCGCGCGTCCGGATCGTTGAGGATGACGGAGATCAGCGACAGGAGATTGAGTACCTCGCTAATGAAATCCCGTTTGACCGTGTGGGCTTGCTGGTGACGCACGTGCGACATCAGGATTTCGAGCTGGGTCATGAGTCCTTCGACGGGGCTGTCTTTGCCGCCGCGAAAGAGGTCGTACAACGTTTCGGGCTTCTTGTCGGTGAACGTCACTGTCTGGGCAAAGAAGACGTTACGTGGCTCGCCCATCGCCTGAGCCGCTCGGCTTCCCAGCAGCCAGACGATGTCACATCTGTTTGCAAACTGGTCTTGAAGGTTTCGTGTTGTTCGTGCTGGCGAGGTGGGTTGAGGTTCAGATGGCTCGGTGTCGGCCGTGTTGCTGACGGAGGCTGCGAGGGACTCGTTGGTATCCTTGGCAGCGCTTTCACTCGCGGCGGGTGGATCATAGCTGCTCAATGGCGCTGGAATCGAAGGCGGTGTCTCTCGCCGTTCTGGCTTTGTTTCGTTTGGATCAAACTCTTTTTCAAACTCCTCAACGGCGGCGGCGCCGAACTGCAGAACGCGCGACGACCGGGCCCTCATGTCTCGAGGTGGAGGATCGTCGTCAGGCGTCGCGGGTTCCAGTACGGGGACACTGCCGGGTGGCAAAACCTCAGAATCCGACACAGCAGACGTTTCGGCGTCCATTTGAGTTGCCTGTGCGCCGGGCGTGACCGTCGGTGGATACAGATCGGTCGTCGGTAGCGGTTTGCCAACGTCTTGCGGAAGGTCTTCTTCGTCATCGTCCCCAAAATAAAGTGTTCGGCTGGGGGCCGCCCGGCGCGTCGACTCAGGAGTCGCGTGGTCGGGGGTGTCTTTCGGCAGGCCCTTGTCACTGGCGGCTTTGAGTGAGGAGGGGTCGGGCAACTCCGAGGAATCATCCGACTGCTCAGGCACGTCTTTCGGCGAATTGTCGTCCGGCTCGTGATCGGGCGGGAGCATGTTTGGGTTGGTCATTGACTTGCCAATCCGGACAGATGCTTGCGCGGGGAGATCGATCGCCAGGTGTAATAAGGATCGAATGCGCTTAACACTTGCCTCCCCAAATCTTGTCAGACTTCCCAAGTCTCGTTAAAACGTCGCAGCACCTCTCTTTTGCTGGGTCGTCAGTATACCCAATTTCTGAGAGGTAGTGAACTGTTGTCTGTCAGCGATCAACGATTGGGTGTGACGGGAAAAAACCAAGTCGGAGCTTGGCTAGCGTTCGCCCAGTTCTTCCCGCAAACGTTGTAAGACCCGTGACTTGGCCTTGCGAACGGCGGCCGATGACATTCCCAATTCCTGGGCTGCTTCGGTGGCATTTTGGTTTTGGAACATCGTTCGTTGAAACGCCTGCCATGTTTGTTCGTTGAAATCCGTGCGAATCGACTCCAAAGCACGTTGGACCAGTGCGATTCGCTATAATAGAGAGTGTCCTGTGTGGCCACGAAAGAGCAGGGGACTAATACGAGTTGAGGCATGCGACATGACGAATAAACGATTCCATTTGATTGTTACTTTCTCCATTGCGGCAATGATTTGTGCCGGTTCGCTTTGCCATGCCCAGCGCAAGAACCCGTTTGATCTGCCGCGCAAAAAGATGGTCGAAATGGCCGTTGTCGGCGCTGGGGTGACGAACAAGGCGGTGATCAAATCGTTGGCAGACACGCCGCGCCACGAATTTGTGCCGTCGCATCTGCGCGACAAGGCGTATTTCGACATGGCGCTGCCGATTGGCGAAAAGCAAACGATTTCGTCCCCCTTCATTGTTGCGTACATGACCGAGGCGCTCGATCCGCAGCCGAACGACAAGGTGCTCGAAATCGGCACCGGCAGCGGTTACCAGGCGGCGATTCTCAGCCCGTTGGTCGCGGAAGTTTATACGATCGAAATCGTCGAGTCGCTCGGCCGGCGCGCTCAACGGACACTCAAACGGCTGCGCTACAAAAACGTGCACGCGAAAGTTGGTGACGGCTATAAAGGCTGGCCCGAGCACGCGCCGTTCGACAAGATCATCGTCACGTGTTCTCCCGAAAAGGTGCCGCGGCCATTGTTCGATCAGTTGCGTGAAGGCGGCGCGATCGTGATACCGGTCGGCGAACGGTATCAACAAACGCTGTACGTGATGCGTAAGACCGACGGCAAGCTCAAGGCCGAAGCCCTCCGCCCGACGCTCTTCGTGCCCATGACCGGAGCCGCCGAAGCACGGCGTGAAGTTCAGCCCGATCCGAAAAATCCACGCGCGGTCAACGGTGGATTCGAAGAGGGCGAGGGCGAAAACGAGTTTGTGCGGGGTTGGTATTACCAACGCCAGTGCAAGTTGGTCAACGATGGCTCGTCGCCCGCGGGTGATCATCATGTGACGTTCAAAAATGCGGACGAGGGGCGCGACGCACATCTGTTGCAAGGGTTTCCCATCGACGGCAGCACGATTGAGCAATTGTCGCTGTCGGCGCAAGTCAAGTTTGAAAACCTGCAGTCGGGCACACGTCCCAGCGACTTGCCGATGATCGCCGTGTCGTTCTATGACAAAGATCGAAAGGACTTGGGGTATCAAAAGCTGGGCCCGTTTCGCGGGACGGCCGAATGGCATTTGGTCGAGAAGACGATTCAGGTGCCGCCCAAGGCTCGCGAGGGAATCTTGCGGCTGACGATGCTCGGCGCAATAGGCGAGATTTCCGTCGATGATGTCCGGATGACGCCGGTCCGGAAGTAGGTCTCTCCGCAAGATCAATTGCTAGCAAAACAGTTGTCACAGGGAAGGTCAGCGGAACCAAGGATGGAGAACGACCCAAAAACACCTAACCACCATATAATCTGTGCATTTGTCTCAATCAGAAGAATCCTCCCATTGTCCTTGATTTGCCAGATTCCGTAGGTAAGCTAGTAAAGTTGTCCGAATCTCTGAAATTCCTGTTTTTCCGCTTCTACCAAGGGAGACCATCTCTGATGATTCGCAAAAACACGCTGATTGGAGCGGTTTGTACGACCGCACTGATGATCTTTTGGGCGCACAATGCCAATGCTGGCTGGTATACCTGTGGTTCGAGTGGCAGCTTATACAGAACTTACAGTGGCTGCGGAACTTATGGAATGTGGGGGAGTTACAGTTGCTACGGAAGTCACGGCGGGCTGCTTGCACGTCTGGCCTATCGAATTCACAGTCACCACTACCACTGGCATTCAAGCCACTGGTCCTGCGGCGGCTCGTATGGCTGCTGTGGCAGCCACGGCTGGAGTGGCGGATACTACGGAAGCTGGGGGCCCCATGGCGGTTCGTATCACATTGTCCCACAGGAAACGGATGATTCCGCCGCGGCCGAAGGTAGCGAAGAAGCAGGAGCGGATGACGCCGGGGACGATGACGCCGGGGACGATGACGCTGGCGACGATGATGCCGGCGATGATGATGCCGGCACCGACGCAACTGACGAGGGAACCGAAACCCTGTTGCGACGCAACGGCGCGATCCTTCAAGTGCACGTTCCGGCCGACGCCAAGGTCTTCGTCAATGGTTACAAAACATCGACGACTGGTACCAGTCGCAGTTACGTTTCGCGCAACCTCGTTCCCGGTTACACCTACACCTACGATGTCCGTGTCGAAATGATGCGAGACGGCAAGAAGACCGAAGAGACGAAAGTCGTCAAACTTCGGGCTGGTCGCATTCAAAACTTGGCCTTCAATGCGGCAGAAAGAGACCCCGTCACCACGCTGACAGTGAACGTGCCTGAGAATGCGAAAGTCGAATTGGCTGGCGCAAAGACCGAGTCGACGGGCATGGTTCGCACATTCTCAACCAGCCGATTGAGCAAAGGTCGCGAGTGGTCGAACTACAAAGTTGTGGTCACACTTGATCGCGACGGTCAAACGTTGACACAAGAAGAGACGATCACGTTGAAGGCCGGAGCCGAGCAGAATCTGTCCTTCGATTTCGATGCGGCCAAAGTGGCTGCTCGTTAATCGTCAATTCAAACGTCCGAAGTCTCCGAGACTTCGGAAGTTTTTGCTCGACAGACAAGCCCGGCTTCTTAGGCGAGCGGCGGCTAAAAAAGTTACCGTAGGACGGATTTCCAATCCGTCTGGGACGGTTTGAAAAACCGTCCTACTGACGAGTCACTTTCCGCCACTCGCCTTAGCTGTTTCTTGCTGTTTGCGTCCTTGGTGGCATCGCTCTGTTTCTGGGGATGATCACGTTTGGGTCCGCGATGTTGATCGCCAATTTCGCCTTTACCCCTCCGGCGCTGACCAAATCGTTTGTCGATCCATTTGTAGAGCGATTTTCTAGGGGAGGGCAGGGGAGTCGAAAATCAAAGCGAACGCGATGGAATGACTAAAGTCCAATGACCAATGTCCAAACAACGTTGGGATCGGTCCTGATGGTCATTGGGATTTGGGCATTGCGGCAACACACCCACGAGCGTAGAGAGCCAGCTACTATTTGAGCCCGTTGAGCGATCGTGTAGCCCGTGTTTATACTGGATGTTTGCAGTTTGTTTCCCCATTTCCAAGGACAGATCGATGTACGACAGTTTGGCATTAATTGGTGCCACCGGTGCGGTTGGCGGGTTGGTTCGTCAGATGCTTGAAGAGCGAGATTTCCCTTATAGAAAAATCAAATTCCTCGCTTCCGCTCGATCCGCCGGTAAAACGCTGACGTTCAAAGGTGAAGAACACACGATCGAAGAAATGCGGCCGGAAGCGTTTGACGACGTTGATCTGGCCATCGCGAGCACGCCCGATGATGTCGCGCGTGACTTTGTGCCTTGGACGAAAGAACGGAACACCGTTGTCGTCGATGAAAGTGGCGCGTGGCGAATGGATCCGAGTGTTCCTTTGATCGTTCCGGAAGTCAATCCCGATGCGATTCGTGACCATCAAGGCTTAATCTCCAGTCCGAATTGTTCGACGACACAAATGGTCGTGGCCATGAAGCCGCTGCACGATGCGGGGCGCATCAAGCGCGTGATTGTCAGCACGTATCAAGCGACCAGTGGTGCGGGCGTCGCGGGTGAAGCGGATTTGGAAAAAGGTTCGCAGGCCGCGCTGGATGGCGAAGACTATGATTACGAGGCGTTCGCGCATCCGATCGCGTTCAACGTCATCCCGCAAATCGGCTCGCCCAAGCACGAGCTTTACACATCGGAAGAAATGAAGATGGTGTGGGAAACACACAAGATTTTCGGCGACGACTCGATTCAAGTTTGTCCGACGTGTGTGCGTGTTCCCGTGACCAATTGTCACAGCGAAAGCATGTTGGTCGAAACCGAGAAACCGATTTCGGTCGAAGAAGCGCGAGAATTGTTCATTGCCGCAGAAGGCATCACGTTGATGGACGATTTGGCCGAGGGCGTGTATCCGATGCCGCTGAACAGCGACAAGAAGGACGACGTGTTTATCGGCCGCTTGCGCAAGGATATTTCGAGCGACAACGGCCTGGCGTTCTGGTGCGTCAGCGACAACCTGCGTAAAGGGGCGGCGACAAACGCGGTGCAAATTGCCGAGTTGCTGGTCAATGCACAAGCGGCGGTTTAGTAAATTCCAAATAACAAGACAAACACCAAACAAATCTCAAATCCCAAATTCAAAGGAATGCACTCGTGGGAGGGCCTTGAAATTTGGGATTTTGAATTTGTTTGTTATTTGATGCTTGTCATTTGGAATTTCAACCGATGCGTTTTCTGAAGCTCACGATCGCATACGACGGAACCGACTTTGCCGGCTGGCAAGTTCAGCCCAACGAGCGCACCGTTCAGCAGACGCTGGAACGAGCGATCGCAAGTGTGACAGGCGAAGAAGTCCGCGCAACGGCCAGCGGTCGAACGGATGCCGGCGTGCATGCCGTCGGCCAGGTCGTCAGCGTCGCGCTTCGGTCAGCGTTGCCGGCCGAAACGCTCTGCCGCGCGCTCAATGCGAACACGCCTCACGATTTGGTCGTAATGGATGTGACCGAAGCGACGGAAGGTTTTCACGCGATTCGCGACGCCACTGGCAAACGTTATCGATACGTGATTCAAGACGGCCGTCTGAAGGATTTGTTTTCACGAGCCTACGCTTGGCACATTCCTCAGCCGCTGGATGACAACGCCATGCGCGAAGCGGCCGCGTTGCTGGTCGGCCGACACGACTTTGCTAGTTTCGAAGCCGCCGGGTCGGAACGCAAAACCACCGTTCGCCACGTCACCGATCTCACCGTCGAGCGCACCAGCGAGAACCGCTTTCCGCGCATCACGATCGAAATCGCCGCGGACGGATTCCTCTACAACATG
Source organism: uncultured Pirellulaceae bacterium (assembly GCA_964343305.1). Classification (GTDB taxonomy): domain Bacteria; phylum Planctomycetota; class Planctomycetia; order Pirellulales; family Pirellulaceae; genus CAYFJO01. The sequence goes on from CAYFJO010000151.1 coordinate 7,870, forward strand.
GTTCGCAACATTGTCGGCACGCTTGTTGAGATTGGACGAGGGAATCAACCCGTTACCTGGATCAACGACGTACTACATGCAAAAGATCGCAAAGTTGCCGGCCCCACCGCTCCGCCAAAAGGCCTCTTCCTGGTCTCGGTCGATTACGACGAATGACCAATGACAAGTGACCAATGACCACCGATGAGAATTGTACACGTCATCACGCGAATGATCGTCGGCGGCGCGCAAGAGAACACACTCTTGACATGCCAAGGCTTGGCGCGAACCCACGGCGATGATGTGTTGCTGATCACCGGCCCGTCGCTTGGTCCGGAAGGCATGTTGCTGGACGAAGAACAGTCGCACGGATTCGAGGTGGTTGAAATTCCACAGTTGCGGCGCGCGATCAATCCGGTGCGCGACGCGAGCAGTTATTTTGCGATCAAGCGTACACTGCGCGAGTTTCGTGCGGATGTGGTTCACACCCACAGCGCCAAGGGCGGAATTCTCGGTCGCATGGCAGCTTCCGCGATCCGAGTTCCGGCGATTGTCCACACGGTGCACGGCGCTCCGTTTCATCCGTTTCAGAATTGGCTGCCGCGAACGCTGTCTCGTTGGTGCGAAAAATATGCGGCTCCAAAGTGTCATGCGGTGGTCAGTGTCGCGGACGCGATGACCGATTTGATGGTCGATGGCCGAGTTGCGCCGCGAGAGAAATTCACGACGGTTTACAGCGGCATGGATGTCGCGCCGTTTGTCGCGGCGAACGACCTACGCACGACGACACGTGACGAACTGGGATTGCCGCCGGAAAGCGTGGTCATCGGCAAGATCGCTCGACTGTTTCATTTGAAAGGTCACGAGTATTTGATCGAGGCTGCAAGTCGTGTCATCGCCGAGAATGCCAACGTCTGCTTTCTGTTCGTTGGCGATGGAATCTTGCGTGAGCAATTCGAGTCGAGAATCCGCGATGCGGGCATGGCTAATCATTTTCATTTCACGGGGCTTGTTCGGCCCGAGCGAATTCCAAGTTTGATTGGCGCGATGGATGTACTCGTTCACACGAGTCTGCGCGAAGGTTTGGCACGGGCGCTTCCCCAGGCATTGATCGCTGGCAAGCCAGTCGTCAGTTACGACGTTGATGGAGCGCGAGAGGTGGCGATTCCAAATCATACGGGGTATTTGCTGCCGCCAAAATCGGTCGAGCCGTTGGCCGACGCGCTGATCGAACTTGCGGGCGATGACAAGTTGCGCGAGCGATTGGGGCGTACGGGGCGCGAGCGGTTTACGCACCAGTTTCGACACGAAACAATGACGCAACAATTGCGGGAGATTTATGAGCGGTTGTTGTAATGTTGGCTTTCCGCTGCTACCTCAAATCGTGCCGAAACATGTCGCGGTTGGAAGCCACCACGACCTCTCGGCCCTTTTCGCACCTGTTTGGTTTGACTAGACTAAACCAGTTGAACGGTCGAGCCATCCGGCAAATTCCCTCTACTTTCTCCAGCGAGTTTCTTACCCGTGGTCAGTGGTCGTGACTTTCTCGGACCTTACCGCCTCATCCGTCTGATTCGCGCGGGCACACATACCCAGGTTTGGGAAGCTCTCAAGGACGGCACGAGGGAGCGATTGGCGCTGAAAGTCCTGTCGCGCGAGCACATCAAGAACCGAGAGGAAATCTCACAGCTCAAACACGAAGCCGCCGTGGGCGTTCCGCTCAAGCATCGCAACATAGTTGACATCTACGAATACAACTCGGAGTTCGAGCTGCCGTTTGTCGCAATGGAGTTATTTTTCTCGCGAAACTTAAAGCAGGACTTGCGAGAGCAATCGGATCGGACCGCCCACTTGTCGACCGAGATCATCAAGCAGGCTGCGTTGGCGCTTGAACATCTTCACCTCAGAGGCTGGGTGCATTGCGACGTCAAGCCAGACAATTTCCTGGTCAAAGACGACGGCACGTTGAAGCTGATCGACTTTTCGATCGCAATGAAGTTGAACAAGAAAGTAGGTGGATTTTTTAGCAAGGGGAAAGTGAAGGGCACACGCAGCTATATGTCGCCAGAGCAAATTCGAGGCAAGTCGTTGGGTGCGACGGCCGATGTCTATAGTTTGGGTTGTGTCGTTTTTGAGATCCTTGGCGGCCGAACACCGTACACGGCCGACAACCCCAACGAGCTTTTGCAAAAGCACCTGAACGCGTCGATTCCCACCATGGCACCGCTCAATCCGGCAATCACACCCGAAGTTGTGGACTTGGTGCAACGGATGATGGCCAAGACCGCGAAGGATCGTCCCAAAGACATGCGAGCGTTCTTGAAAGAATTCGAGAACCTTCGGGTTTACAAAACCGGGATGAAACCGCGTCCGCCGTCGGAGATTGAAGATGAAGACGAAAACGCCGGACAGTAACTGACGAAGTAGCTATCGTTAATGACGAAATACCCACGGCGCTTCGCTGAATGACGAATGACGAAATGCCCAATGACAAAGGAAATCCGAAGTACGAATGACGAAACAAGGGGGATTGCTGCCGCGCCAAACCTCGCCCAGTCGCTTCGTCATTCCGATTTCGACATTCATTCGTCATTGGGCGTTTCGTCATTCGTCATTTTCCAATCGCTAACCTTAAACATCCCGCCTAGGTCACCATGGATACCTCAGACAACAATATCGCGTTCGAAGAACCGATCTATGAACTCGAAGCCAACATTCGCAAATTGGAATCCAACTCGGATAACAATCCTGACAAGACCGAAGATTTGCGAAAGCTGCGCCGCGATTTGAAGGATTTGACCAAGGAGATTTATTCCAATTTGTCTCCGTGGGACACTGTGCAGGTCGCCCGCTGCAAAAATCGTCCGCACACGAAGGACTATTTGCAGTTGTGTTTCGACGAGTTCGTTGAACTGCACGGCGATCGGCACTTTGGTGACGACCGGGCGATCCTGACGGGCTTTGCCAAGCTGGATCAATACCGAGTCATGGTCGTCGGCCACGAAAAAGGCCGCACGTACAGAGAAAAGAGCGAGTGCTATTTCGGCTGTGCTCATCCGGAAGGTTATCGCAAGGCGCTGGCGAAAATCAAACTGGCCGAGAAGTACAAGTTGCCGGTCATCTGCATGATCGACACTCCGGGCGCGTATCCAGGCATTGGAGCGGAAGAGCGCGGCCAGGCCCAGGTGATCGCGGAAAACATGTTGCAGATGTCGCGCATCGAGACGCCGATCGTCAACGTCGTGATCGGCGAAGGTGGCAGCGGCGGAGCGTTGGGGATCGGGGTAGGGGACCGAGTCGCGATTTTGGAGAACTCGTATTACTCGGTGATTAGTCCCGAAGGCTGTTCGGGCATTCTGTGGAAGGGCCACGAGCACGCGGAACAAGCGGCGACGGCGTTGAAGTTCACACCGAAGAACTTGCACAAGTTCGGCATCGTCGACGACATCATCGAAGAACCGCTCGGCGGAGCCCATCGGGACATGCATCAAATGGCATTGCGACTGAAATCGTACTTTGTCAAAACGATTCGCGAGTTGGTCGGCAAACCGATCGATGAGTTGCTCAGTGCGCGTTACGAAAAATTCCGTCGCATGGGTGTGTTCTTGGAAGGAACAGAGCAGGGGGGCGCGTCGGAAAACTAGGCTCAGACTTTCGAAGTCACGGCCTTGCGTCTGATCATCCGCCGTCTAAAATGTTCCACTTAAATCAATTACCCCAATCATTCCAAACATGGAGCTTAGAGAGTCATGTCAGGCCCAATCGTACGCAGCGGCCCCAGCGAACAATTCTCAGACAACTGGGCAAAAGCGTTTGGCGAAAAGCCAAAAAAGAAAAAGGTCGCCAAAGCTTCCCAAAAGAGAAAAGTCGCCAAAAGGAAGAAGAAGTAGCCCAACGCTGGTTACTATCCGTAGTCACCGATAGATTTCCGCGGTTGGGAGACTTTGTTCCAATCGTCGGAATCCTTTGTCGGTGACTTTTGTATTTTCTAAGCGAAGAACGAGCAGAGAATCCTTGTGAGTTTCGATCAGCGAATCAACGGCCCGATCGTCAACGTCCGTATCACTCAAACCGAGATACCACATTTGATGAATGGGTAGGTACTCAACACATTTACTTGTCACTTTCGTTTCCGAGAGATCCACGCGGTAGATTCGGCATTTCTGCAGAAATGCGACCCCGACGTCAGTAATTCTTGTGCCGCTCAGGTCCAAAGCGATTGTGCGGGTTTGGTCGAGGGCAGGACCTGGGAGTTGCTCTAACAACCTAGCGAGCAAACGGAGTTTTGCGTCATCGACGTCTGTTTGAGAGAGATCGATGAAGTCAAATCCGAAAACCCATCCTTCGATGTATTGACCACCGCGTTCGGCGATCATTTTCTTTGCTTTAGCGAGAACTGCTTGTTGTCGCTCGTGCTGTGAACGAACGTGGATGATCGCACCGGCAATCCATGCGACCAATCATCGCGAAAAGCAATGAACGGATTGAAAACTGAATGGAATTCACGTTACCAGGATATGCTACGTGTCTCAGCGGAAGCCACTCCCCAACGTCCGATAATGTTTCTTATGTTCGGTTATTGAGGTGGTTTTCGCCGAGGAATACCGAGATTTGCGTCTCAGCCCCTGGTGCTGCGTGCGAAATGTGGACGTTTTGAAACGGGCCCGAGATGGCTCATCGATTGTTCAAGATCTCGTTGCCGATGTCGAGAATCTTTTTGGCTGTGCGAGCCGGGTCGAGTTCCGAGTCTTCTGGCGTCTTTGTGTCAGGACCCTCACCATCGTCCAAGACTTCTTTGCCAAAATCAAGAATTCTTTTGGCTGTGCGTGCCGCATTGAGTTCCGATTCGTCGTCGTGCGTCGAACCGTGTTCGGCATGGTGCTCGCTAGGATGTTCGTGTGTCAACTCTTGGTCCAATTTGTCGAGATACGGTCCAATCGTTTGCTTGACCTCGGCCGGCATCGCGACGTCGATTTTGTCGATCAGTTTGGCCATGAAATACCCAGAATACGAACAGCAAACCGAGTGCTTCTGGCTATCGCCTAACAACGACACGGCGAACAGCGTGATGATCAGGCAAAGAACAACGCCTTTAACGGCACCCAGCACCGCGCCGGCGTGACGGTCGAAATCCTGAAGCTTCACCTTGTCAATGACTTTGCGGATGTAGCCGAAGATCACCCAAATCAACAGCGACGTGATCAAATACAGTACCAACATGACCACGATCACTTCCCACTGTTGCGTGACGCCCAGCGATCGGGCGACGGAATCTTTCAATTCCAGTGCGACGAAATAGCTGACGAAGATCGCACTGAGCGAAGCTAATTGCCAGGACAGCCCTTTCCAGGCACCAAATCCAATCGCCGCTAGCAGCACTGCCAGCATGATGATGTCGTAAACCTGCATATCAACTCGTCTCCGCCTGGGAATGTTGAATGATACGGAAATGGGGGTGGGGAGTATAGCGAGGGCTGTTTGGATTGCGAAGAGCAAAGTTCGATAGGAAATACCCAAACACCCAAATACCCAATGACGAAGGGATGACGAATTCCAAAGTACAAATCTGTTGCGATCTCCCCTGCCCTTTGTGATTGCTCTTGGAGAGCACGGACGGCTTCGCGTAAAGTCCTCACATGGCGGGATTCAAAGCACACATCACGACGAGCACTGTACTTGGTGTCGGTTACGGAGCCACGGCCTACATGGGCTTTGGCATGCCGCTGGACAAGTGCATGCTCGCGGCCGGTTTGTGCAGCGTGTCTGGGATGCTGCCGGATCTGGACAGCGACTCGGGCGTTCCCGTGCGTGAAACCTTTGCGTTCGGAGCGGCGGTCATCCCGATGCTGATGATCGACCGGTTCACACACATGGGTTTGTCGCACGAGTCGATGGTGTTGGCCGGGGCGTTGATCTACATTGTTGTGCGATTTGGCATCGCGGATCTGTTTCGGTGCTACACGGTCCACCGCGGAATGTGGCACAGCCTGCCGGCAATGTTGATCGCCGGGCTGCTCGCATTTTTGATTTGTTCGTGTGAAAACATGCACGAACGATTGTTCAAGATGTGCGCCGTGATGCTGGGTTTCTTTTCGCACTTGGTGCTGGACGAACTCGCGGCGATCGATTTCAGTCGCGGTTGGCCAAGACTCAAGAAATCGTTCGGCACGGCACTCAAATTCACAAGCGGAAGCGCGTTAGCGAATTTCTCTACGTACGCAAAGTTGACGTTCTTGATCGTTTTGGCCGTGACCGATCCGATCTTCATGGAGACGTTTGGGCATCAAGAAGTCAATGTGCCCCACACGGCGACCGAGTGGGTGCAAGACATGCTGAGCGGACCGATGAAAAGGTAGACTCCCCTGCCCTTGTCCGTTAGAACAATTTGCAACTGTCCAGCAACATCGTCACCGGGCCATCGTTCACAAGCTCGACATCCATGTGAGCGCGAAATTGGCCTGTGGCAACTTCGATCCCCCGATCACGGACCAGTTGCACGAATCGCTCGTAAAGGTCGTTGCCTAATTCCGGTGGCGCTGCGTGGACGAAACTTGGTCGGCGGCCCTTTCGACAGTCGCCGAGCAACGTGAACTGGCTGATGACCAGCATCGCCCCGCCGGAGTCTTCCAGTGAACGATTCATCTTGCCTTCGTTGTCGGGAAAGATCCGAAGTTGTGAGATCTTCTCGGCCATTAGCTGGGCGTCGTCTTCCGTGTCGTTGTCGGCGACGCCGAGCAAGACAACCAAGCCAGCACCAATTTTGCCAATGACATCTCCGTCCACGGTGACATTCGCTCGGCTGACACGTTGGACGCACGCCCGCATTACACTCCATCTCCGTCGCCGTTGTCCAACCCACGTTCGACGCGAATGCGTTGGGATTCGGCCACGATCTTGGTGATGACATCGTAGTTTTCGCCGATCTTGCCAACTTGAACCAGTAGCGACCAGCCAATGATGGCGACGCCGGCAAGCGCGCCGAGATAATGTGGCAAGACCCAAGATGCAGACCCGGCTGCATTGGCACCAAACGGCAATGCGGCCCCGCCAAGAGCGATGATCGCAAGGATGACCAGCATGCCAATCACTGCCCACGGGAATGTCGACCGTTTTATTTGATCGGCGGATTGCGACAATTCTTTGTCCAACCCATAGGTGTCCACCACTTCCTTGCACCAGCGATTTGTGCCGATGAAGTAGGTCACTGCGATGCTGTTTACCAACAGCGTGACCAGCGCGGCCGCGATTCCAAACAAGATGTGAAACACCGTCCGCTGTTTGGGCGTTTCGAGCGCTTCGCCCAGCTTGAAGCGTTGGGTTTGTTTCTCGCGAATCTGTTGATCTGTTCCATCGCTGGAGTGCTCTAACTCTTTCAACTCGCGACTGACGGCGACATACTCTTGTGCCACCTGGTTGTAGTCGCCAGTACACAAGCCCAGCACGATGTTGGCGATCAACATCGCGATGGCGAACAGAGCGAGGATTAGAAAAACACGTGACATTGGAAGACCCAGTTTAGAAGTTGGATCAATTGACAGCTAGGCGTCCCCTGTTTGATCGGTCGCGACGCCGATAAGATGAAATCATGAAAAAACCACTGGTTGCAGTCACGATGGGCGATCCGGCTGGTGTCGGGCCGGAGACAATCGCCGGAGCGTGGCGTGACCCCGTGCTGCACGCCTTGTGTCGGCCCGTCGTGGTGGGACATCCGGAAGTGATGCGGAAAGCGGCGGCTCTGGATAACCGCCGGTTGGCTGTCGAGGAAGTTTCATCGCCAGAAGAGGCAGCCTCCGACCAGAATTCATTGGCATGCTTGCCGTGTGGTCCTGCCGGGTCCGCACAGGTCTTGCCATCGACCATCGACGCGACGGCCGGCCAGGCTGCGTTTGACGGGATTCAACTGGCGGTGGAACTCGCAAAAGCCGGTCGAGTCGATGCCATTACGACGGCGCCGATCAACAAATGTGCACTCAACGCGGCAGGATACAACTACCCGGGGCACACCGAATTGCTGGCGGAACTTTGCGGCGTCGACGACGTGGCCATGATGCTGTATCTGGCTGGCACAGGTGAATCCAGCGGACTTGGCGTCGTACACGTGACCTTGCATTGTGCGCTGCGAGACGTGTTTTCGCAGATTCGAGTGGAGAACATTGTCGCCAAGGCGCGGGCAGCGGACGCCGTGATGCGCGGGCTGATGGGCAATGAATCCAGCGATCAGACGCCGCGCATCGGTGTATGTGCATTGAATCCCCACGCGGGCGAGCATGGTTTGTTTGGCGACGAAGAACAACAAGTCATTCGCCCGGCCGTCGAGCGTGGCATGGCTGACGGCTTGTTGGTTGACGGCCCGTTTCCGGCGGACTCGTTGATGAGGCGGGCTGTGGAAGGCGAATTTGATGCGGTGGTGGCGATGTATCATGACCAGGGGCACATCGCTCTGAAGATGGTTGGCATGCATCGGGCGGTCAACGTGACGCTTGGACTTCCAATCATTCGCACCAGCGTGGCTCATGGAACGGCTTTTGATCTGGCGTGGCAAGGTCGGGCAGTAACGCGCGGATTACTCGAAGCCGTTCGTGTCGCAACACGGCTGGTCGAGTGCCGGACAATGTTGCCGTGGGATGCAAATTGTTGTCGCGTAGTGACAGATCGCAGTTAGCCGTGGGTTTCAACCCACAGGGCGGAGCCATGTTAAGAAGAGTGCGTCGCGTAGCGACCGTTCAGTTCCGTATCGGCTGAGCTGTCGCTACGCGATGCATCGGCACGTGGCGCTTCGAATCCGTGGGTTGAAACCCACGGCTAATCTTGGCTTGTCGCTTCGCGACGTTTCATTGCGCCAATCTGCTGAAGATACTTTTCTGTATCATCCAGCAACTCTTGATCATCCGGCTTGAAATGAAATTCGCTGCGTGACATGTTGGCTCGGTGGCGAACGTTGTAGAACTCCAGCGTCAATACAGGATGGGCTGCGGTGCGCGGCTTGTTGGGCGCGTTGTCATGGCGTGTCGTCACAAATTGATTGAAAACGATCCGATAGGGGAACAAGGGAAATGGGTTGTCACGGGCAAGTGTCAATGCCACGCTGTGAGGAAGCTGCTTCGGCAAATCGTCCCATTTGACGGACCGTCCGGCTAGAATTGCGTCTCGTTGTGCAGGCAATAACTCTGCCAATCGCGCGGGTTTCCACGTGCCCATGATTTGCCAAACGGGCACTTTTTCTTTTCCCAGCAACGCACGTTTCACTGGGCCGAAGCGAAAGTTGTTGTTTAGTTGCCGCAACAGGTTGGGCAAACCACCCAAGGCCATCCAATTCGTGGACGCAGTCATCGCGGTGGCAGCCTTGTTTTTGGAAATGGACTTATGGACGCGTTGCAAGTCAATGAATGCAACTCGCTTTTGGTCCGGCAGCTCAAACTGCGTGTACAAGAATCGCCCGTCACAGACTTGTTGAAAGATGGTGTGTTGGCCGGCGACAAGTGATAGCTTGAGGTGCAATTTGGTTGCGTTGGTGGTGCTCAACGTATCCCAATCGTCGCGACCATATTGTGCGTAGTATCCGGGACCGCTCAACTCTTGACCGAACAGATGAATCTTCTGGCGAATGTTCGCCTCCAACCGCCGCTGACCCGCCAGGTTCTCAGCCGCTTTGCTGATCAATTGCTGGCCATCGACCGGCTTGGGTGGCTCCTGTCCAACGGCCGATGTTGCTAGCGGTTGGCCCAAAGCAACGCTGGCAGCTAGCGACAGAATCGCCGCGAATGTAGGTAATCTGACGTCCATATCAACGGTTGTGGGGAATTTACCAAAGATTCCTGTTGTAACGCGCCGAACAATATCTCACCGCAAGATTGTCGTTGCGCGATTGGATTGCGCGACGGCCAGGATTGTAGGTCGGTGTCCGTCGCCGGTCTACGCCAGAAACATGCAGGCACAAGCTGCCACAGCTTGTTCAAAAGACAAGAAGGAATCAGCAAGTCAAGCCGCTTGTTGCTACGACGATGAAAGCCGCTCTTACCCAACACGATTTGGGCACTACCAAGGGGAAAGCCATGTTTACACGCCTGTCTATCGCAACGTTATTCACGGCATTGGTCGTGGCATCGACGGGATGTCGAGCTCCAATCGCCCACGGATTGCCCGTGAACCATAACCTTCCGCCGGCCCAGATGATGCACCAAATGGGTCCGGGGCATGCAGGACCTGGGCCGGCCGTGATGCCCGCGCCAGTGATGATGGGTCCCGGAGCATCGCAACAACCTGCTCCGACTGTGCAAGTCTATTTCCTGAAGCCTGAAGGGATGCAAGTGCGTTGGGATGTCGAAGGTGATAAGCCGTTTGATTCGACGCCGTTGATTGTGCCCGGGCGTCACAATTTCCCACAAGGCGGGATCTATCGCCTGAAACTGACCAACGTCGAAGGCCGTGAAGGAGTCGAGTTGTATCCGACTCTGGAGATCGGTCCGACGACTCCACGCACTGCCGCCTATCTCGCGCACAACGCAATCCCGACGCAATTCACCGACGAGGATTTCGACCAGGTGTTGTCGGGCAACTTTGTTACGAAGGTGATCTATCTGCCGGATCCAGAGTTCCAAGAATTGGCACTGGCCGGCGTGGAAACGCTCGTCAGCACGCGACTTGATGCTGGCGTTGATCCGGTCGTCGAGGCAGATCGACGCGGTGCGATTCTGGCGATCGTTCGCCTGGGCAACAAGGATGAAGAGATGCCGGCAGCCAATGGCGAAGCGGGCGGGGTTGCTCCGACAGCGTACTTCGGAGCGATCAACAACGCCCAGCCGCCGGTCATGATGCACAACAGTGGCACGGTTGCACCGAACTATGTGTCCGGTGTCACCAGTCCACCGTGGGGAATGCCGATGTCCGGAACTCCGTTTGGGCTGCCCGGGCCGCCGCACATTCCGTACGGCGGACCTGCTGGAATGCAAGCACACATCATGCATAACCACACGCAGATGTTCATTCCCAAGCCGACGCGCGACATGCGTGTCAACGTGCAACAGTCGCCCGGGTATTCTTATCCACCTCCGGCGGATCGTGTCTTTATTCAAGAGCAAACGATTCACCCACAACACATCAATCGCCAACCACCGTCGAACATGATCATCGGCAGTAGCGGCCGTCGCGGAAGAAAACACTCAGTCGGCTGTCCGTGTCCGCAATGTCAAGTTCGATAATTAACGGGGTGGGCAGTGGGTAGTGAGTTGCGAACGGGTCTCCCGACCCGTTCACATTTCCGATCCACCATGTGTAACGGTCGGGAGACCGCCGCACAACAGAGATTGACCAATGACCAATGCCTCGCCAAAACGATTCGCCCTCCTGGCTATGTTACTCTGCGTGACATTTGGCGGCTCGGCCAGCGCACAGTACAAGCGACTGCACTATCCGCATTCGTCGATGATGATGCCCGGCGCAGTGGGACGTGAACAGTTGGCGCGTGGCGGGCCTTTGCAGGGTTACTATCAGCCTGTCGAGTTGGTGCTGCCCGATGGCGCGAAAGTCTCCATCCCAGTCGAGGGGAAATTTGGCAAGCCGGAAGAAACAGTCACCGTGGGCATGTTGATCGGACATGCGTATCGCGTGAAAGTGACCGGCATCCCAAACCACGCGGGCGAAGAACTCTTTCCGACGATCGAAGTGGTCAATCGTCTCTATCCGCCCGCGGGACAAAAGACCCGTTTTCCCATCCCGATTCACATCACGCGCGAGGAACTGACGCTGGCGTTAGAGGGCCAGTTCGTCACTCGGGTCGTTTATCTCGAAGATCCCAACAGCGCGATGCCGCATGCGGAGATCCCTGGTTTCCAACGCTACTTTGACATTGGCAACGACCTCGATCCATTGCGAGTAGCCGATGAATTGGGCCGGCCGATGGCGATCTTGCGCATTGGCTCACGCGTGCCTGACGAAGTGATTTCACAAGGATTTCTGTTCAACGCGCCGCCGCTAGTCAAATACAAAATGCCTTGGCAGAAAATCGAACCTCAAGAGGTTAAGTCGCTCGCGCCGGGTACGGGCAACGGCGCAAGAGTGAATCCGCCAGCACCGCCGGCACCTCGAAACCAAACCGCTTCGACCATCTCCTTTGAAGAAACCAAAGCAGAAGAAGAACAACCCATTCGAAAACCACTACCGGGATTCCCGAGTAACATGTTCCGGTTCACCGATGTTGAACCGAAAGAAGACACGAAACCAAGCGAAACTAGCGAGTCCAACGACTTCGTGATCCCAACCAGGAAATCCAGCGAAGATTGAGAATCATGGCCACGGCACATTCGAATTCGAACGTAGCTGCACTCGCCAGCGTGCGGACGAGCGGCCAACTGAACCGCGTTCTGGCGAACACAGTTGCGATGTTGCTGGCCGTGGTCACGTTAGGATTCTGCTCGTGCCAAGGCATCGGTCATTGTCCTTCGACAACAAATCCAAACGCAGCAGCAAACGTGCAAAGCAGGGCGGCTCAAGAAGCGGAACGGCCTCCAGCCGATGCCGTCGAAGTGCGTGGGCAAAGTCCAGCGGACGGTCCAATTTTCCAGCCCCACTGCCCTGCCCCGGCTGTTCCTTCGCCGGCGTATGGCATGCCGCATCAATATCCACGTTTGCCGGGCACGGGCATCGTTCGTCCGCCTGTCGAGCAAGATGCGCCGTGGAAGCCACCTGGAGTCAGTGGCGCCTGGCCACGCGATGAATACATTCACGACGGTGGCGATCAGTCGACCAGCGTCCAAGTGAGGCCGGATTGGACGGTGGGCGGTTTGGAAATGCAAGACACCGTCGGACACTTCGATACGTTGGACGGCAGCACGATCGTCGAGCCCAGTAACACGGTGACGATTTACGCTCCGCGATTCGCTGCCGTCCGCCAAGTTTATGGCTTCGCGTTGCACGAAGCACATCAAAAGTCGACGGGGGTCGACGTTGCAAACCGACTCGCCCAAGAAAATGATCTACAAATCGCCACGACCTCGGTTCAGCGGGAGCAATTGCAACGACATTTGGGCACCAGTCGACTGTCGGCATACCGCGAGCGAACCAAGGGCACGGTGGCTCGCAATCGTCAACATGTGCTGGAGTTCTCCGACAAGTTTCTACCCTACGAAGATTTTCAAATCATTCGTCTTGGCCAGTTCCAGCAGTCCGAAAAAGCACGTCTAGCCCAAGCCATCGATGCGGCGAACTATTGGAATTCCGCCCAGGCGGTGCAAGTCACCATCGCGGGTGTTGAGGTGGCGGTCGAATCGGGCACAATAAAACCCGAAGAGACGCTTCAATACAAGCGGCCGGACGGCACGCCGCAGTTACGAGTTGTCAAAGTCGCGTCGGCCAAGGAAGCGAAACCGGGAGACACGATCGATTTCACGATCCGTTTCGACAACACGGGCACCGAGTTGATCGGCAACGTTACGATCATTGACAACTTGACGACGCGGTTGGAATACATCGAAGACAGTGCCGAATGCGACCTGAAGGCCAACTTCGTCACCGTCGACAACGACGGCCAGTCACTGATCTTGCGTTGGGAAATCACCGACCCGATGGAATCTGGGCAGGGCGGCATCATCCGCTTCAAGTGCCGCGTGCGATAGCCTGTAGGACGGATTGCTAATCCGTCTGCTGCATCCCACTTGGACGGATTGGAAATATTGGAAATCCGTCCTACAGAAGATTTCAAAGGCTGTTCAAATACGCAACCAAGTCGTCCGCTTGAGCGTCGGTCAACTCGTCACTTTGCGTCGTGTCTTGCACCGAACTTTTCACTGGCTCGTGCAGCGACCGGGCACTGCCGTTCCAACCCCACGACGATCCTGGGCAACAAAAGTGAGCCGCAACCAGACGGCTGTCTTTACATTGTTTCGGAAAAGGGTGGCCAGTCCTTCGTGAGTGATGACGAGTGTCTCGAAGGTCCACCTGAATTCGTGGTCGAGATTTCGTCAAGTACGGAATCGATCGACTTGCATGCGAAACTTCGAGATTACGAACGCGCCGGAGTGTGTGAATACCTTGTGGTTGCCATTCGTCATCAGAGGATCTTGTGGTTTGAGTTACGCGACGGGAAATTCGAAGAATTGAACTCCGGAGAAGACGGCATCCACCGCTCAAACGTGCTGCCTGGACTTTAATTGAATGACGAGGCGCTTTTGCAACTCGATCACGATCTGTTGCGTGAAGTTTTGTAGGCAGGACTGGCGAGCGACGGGCACACTGACTTTGTCAAGCGGTTAGCGAACTAAGGATTCAGACAATGCCCACTTCCGGCGTTTCATTTCTCCAATGGCCTTATCGATCGTGTCTTTCAGAATAATCTTTGTGCCTTTCAGTGGTTTTTTGTTGTCGATCAAAGATTCTCGCAGTTTCTCCATTTGGGGCAGCAGTTTTACGTCGCCTTGAAGGCCGAGCATCGTAATCGCGTGTAATCGGCGATGCTCGATCTGCCAGTCATTGCGATCGTCTTGGGCCATTCTCAGCAGATCCTGGTCGGAGAGCGTGTTCCACTCCATTTTTTGAATCAGGGAACTGATGATGCTGCGCGGTTTCCCTTTGGGCTCGGCGTCCCTCAACTCGCTTAGTTTCGCAAGCAGCTTAACATCCGATGTCTCGCTGAGTACGGCAGCGACCTCGCCGTTTTTGGGAGCCCCGTTTCGCAAGGCGTCAAAGTACAATACATAGCTATTGTATAAAACGGAGCGTCCCAAGTCGTCGTCACACAAAACCAACGCGTGCGCCAGTCGCACTTTTTCGGAATCAGAAAACAAGTTCTCTTGCAGGATTCTGCGAATAATGAGACGCGATTGGTCGGTATGGATTTTTGCAATCGCTTTTGCGGCAACCGTTCGAACGACAACTTCTGCCTCTTCGTTGTCATAGATTCTCGCTAGATAGGGCAGTGCTTGCTTGGCATGAAACTGTCCCAGTTCCCAAATCCCCTCGCGCAAGCGTGCTTGTTCAGATTCGATTTGCGTCGTTGGGTCAATTTGAATCCATTTCAGCAAGGCCGGAATTGCACGCGGATCGCCTTGGTCAATCATGTCGGCGGCAACGGAAACACCGACTGATTCCACAAAACCTTCCGTGCCAAGCGAGTGGAGTTCCTTGAGGACCTCAGTTGGAATTTCATTATCCTCGGGTTCCAACGCTAAGCGTAATCGCCCATCACCATATTTGTGTTTGATTAGCGGATAGGTAATACCTTGGTGGGCATCTTTTTATTGCGTCCCG